>QHBP01000336.1 GCA_003244175.1 Chloroflexota bacterium
ATGAGCAAATATCTCACCTTCCCGGACATCGTGTTCAAAGAGCGGCGGCTGCTCCTGGCCGCATTAGCGGAACTGGGCTATGCCGAGATCGAGGAGGGGGAAGCGCTCGCCCTCTTTGGGTATCGTGGTGATCGTCGAGCGGAGACAGCCGAGATCGTCGTCCGACGAAAGTACGTCGGCTCCCTCGCGAACGACATCGGGTTTACGAGCACCCCACAGGGGTACGTCCCGTTGGTCTCCGAGTACGATCAGCGGACCGCCCACGGTGGGCGGCTCCTGGTAAAGCTCCGCGCCGCGTACAGCGAGCGAGTCATTGAGGAAGTCAGACGTAGGCTGCGCGGCACCGCACAGCGCTACGTCGACGGCAGCCTCATTAAGGTCAGGGTGAGGTTCTAGGAGGAGATGATGGCGGAAGTCGAGTTCACGATCGATTCGGCAACGGGAGAGCTGACGATGCACGTCAAGGGAATCGCGGGTCCGGGCTGTACCGACATTGCGAAGATGGCGAGCGATCTCCTTGGCACGCCGGCGAAGGAGTGGCAGACGCCGGAGTACTACCTGCGGCCGCAGGTCAGGTCGCACGTACGCGGCAAGCGGACGCGGTGAGGGAACTGACCTGGATCGTCGACCCGGCCACGGGGAGGCTGGTGGTCGAGGGGATCGAGTGCGACGAGCTGAACGCCCTGGTCGGAGACCTTCTACCTCCCGCCCGCGAGGTCAACTGTGCCCGGCCGTTAGGCAGCCTTTCTCTTTCATCGGGGGCCGACCCTTGTGGTCTAACCCTCCGCGTTGCACGTCTGTACCATGGGTCGGTGGTGGATGGGCCGGGACGCCGGAGCGTGGTCCAACTCCAGGGCTGTCCTATTCGCTGCCGTGGCTGTTACGTCCCCGAAACCCACGACCCGACCGGCGGCGTGCTGGTCAACCTTGCGGACATCGTGCGCGGCATCCTTGACCCAATCGGCGAGCCCCGCGATGGCGTCACGGTCACCGGAGGTGAGGCGTTCTCTCAGCCCGCGGGTCTTGCGGCTCTTATAAAGGAGCTCAAAGCGCTGATGCTGAGCCTGCACACGGTCGTTTACAGCGGCTACACACTCGAGGTGCTCGCTTGCCGGCCGGAGCCCGAGGTACGGGAGGCGCTCCACATCATCGATCTCCTCGTGGACGGCCCGTTTGTCGCTGCGCTCGCGGGCGGAGCCGGGGAATGGCGGGGATCTCGGAACCAGCGCCTCATTCCCCAGCCAGGTCGCATCCTCACAGGATGGGGAGAATCGATCAAATAGACGCGCCGAGTTGTTCTGCTGCGACCGAGAAGTCTGTCATCCGGCACGCAAAGGGGAGCCCTGTGGGGCTCCCCTATTCTCGCGCGACGACGCGTTAGGCAGACCGTCCAATTACCTATTGGATATATCCGCCGCGGTCGTCGCGTCGGCTCGCTCAATGGATTTGACCGAAGTGTCAAACCGTGGAGGAGGCATTGCCGAGTACATCCCTATCTGGCCGGGGGAGCACTACCGCTTGCTAGCGGCTTTAGTGGACGTCATGAGGCCGCAGGTGGTGATTGAAATTGGGACTGGCACGGGCGCCTCCGCTCTGTCGATACTCCAGCGCCTTCCGCCCGCCAGCAGCCCTGCTCACGTTCGAGGAGTGAGAACAGGCAGAGTTCTACACCCTGCCGCTCCAGCTCGAGAATCTCATGCAGGATGAACGTCTCGGACAGCCGGGGGTACCGCTTGAGTAGGCATGCCACCCGTCTATCGCCCGACTCTGTAGTGGTCATGACGCGGCCCTATTCCGCGCCCGTCTATGCAGCGGGAGCAGCCCAGCAAACTCGGACGCGATGCGGACCAACCCAGCGCCGTCCCACTCCGCCCGGATGGCCGAAGTGGCCGGGCCTTCGTGTAGAGCGCGCCCCATGGCGCAAGCCAGGGACACAGGTGAGAGGTCATCGGCGGAGAGCATATGTATGAGACCGCGCGCCGCAAAGGCGTGCGCCCGAATGTGCTGCTCCAGGCGGGGGTGCGCTCGAGGTACGACAACGGCGGGACATCCGGACGACACAATCTCGCACAGCGTGTTGTAGCCGCCCATGGCAACCACGAGGGAACTCGCGCGCATAAGCCCCGGTATGTCGCGATGGAATGGGAGTAAGCGAATTGCCGGTGCGAGCGAGCGTGCACGTTTTTCGAGTTGGTCACGCGCCTTCAGGGCCATCAGCGGACCGGTGATGACGACCGCCTGCACCGGCTGGCCGCGCCTCAGCAGTGCCAATGCATCGAGGCAGGTCTCCTCCAGCATGGCGCCATCTCCTCCACCGCCGGTCGTGACGAGCACAAACGGCGCATCATCGAGGCCCAGCTCGGCGCGCGGAGCGGGAGCTAAGTGGATTGGGTCCTCGCGCTGGATATAGCCACAGAAGCGCGTGCGCGCGGTCAGCGCCGGCGGGAAAGCATAGGCCTCGACGGGGTTGAAGAGGTCAGCCTGGCCGTAGATCAAGATCCGATCATAGAACTCCTCAATGGTCCTATACGTGTCCTGCCCCGCCCACTGCCGGCGTACCTTCTCGGGTTCGTCAAGCACGTCGCGCAGCCCCAGCACAATGCGGGTAGCGGGCGATACGCGCTGTAGGGCGTGAAGGGCGGGGAGCACCTCACCCTTCATGCCGCGTGGGGCGTGATCCACCAGCACGACATCGGGGGCGAAGTGCATGGCAACCTCCGTGAGCTGTCACGCGCCGGTGTGAAGGTAAGTGTCATGGTACTTCTCCTGTCCTGGTCGTGCGACGACTGTCATCCGTCCGCGGCCCCGCTTTTGTCCCGCGATGAGTGCTGCCTGGGAACCTAACGCACGGAGCTCGATCATCAAGCCCCACATTTCAGGCTACGGGGCAAAGTTTGCCAGAGTGATGCGGAAAAGGTTGCGATTCGGTTGAGATTTGAAGCGTTGCCGAGGGGTTTGCACGCTCACGCTGACATCACTTGTCGAGGGATGCACGGCTCGATCGACGGGCGTCCCACCCCGGCATACTGGAGCCCGGCAGCCGATACCTCGTCTGCATCCAGGCAGTTGCGCCCGTCGAAGATCAGCACGCCGCGCATGAGATGGGCTACGCGATCCCAGCGGATGGTCAGGAACTCCTCCCACTCGGTTGCAAGAAGAATCGCGTCGGCGCCAAGGACGGCCTCGTAAGCCGAGGTGCAGATGGTGACCGGTAATCCGACGTCTCCAGCTGCCTTTCCGGCCATCGGATCGTACGCCCGAAGTGTGGCCCCCTCGTTCACGAGGCGCTGTGCGATGTCCAGCGCTGGCGACTCACGCACGTCATCGGTGTTCGGCTTGAAAGTCAGCCCCCACAGGCCAATAGTTCGACCGCGAATATCACCCAGGTGGTCTCGCACTCGGTTGACAACCCAGCACCGTTGAGTGTCATTGACGCTCATAACGGCGGGAAGGAGTTGGGGATGAGTCCCCGCACGGGTGGCCATGTGGCTGAGCGCGGCGACGTCCTTTGGAAAGCAGGATCCGCCATACCCCAGGCCGGCGTGTAGAAACGCCGGACCGATACGGGGGGTCGAGTCCCATGCCCCCGACGACAGTGCGAACATCTGCTTCCAATGCGTCGCAGATACGTGCCACTTCGTTGATAAATGAGATGCGCGTGGCCAGGAAGGCATTGGATGCGTACTTGACCATCTCCGCGGTGTTGAGATCGGCCACGACCACGGGGCAGTCCAGGGACTGATAAAGCGACGCGACCTTCTCCGCCGAAGCGGGATCGTTCGCGCCCAGCACCAGGCGAGCGGGATGCAGACAATCGTGGACGGCTGAACCCTCGCGCAGGAACTCTGGATTGGAAACCACAGACCAAGGCGCGAGGTCAGGTCGCTCGGCATCCAGGAGGCGAGTAATGATGCCGCCGGTGCCGATAGGGCTTGTGCTCTTGTTGACGATGACGGCACGGCAGGAGAGTGTGCGCCCGACCATCTTGGCGGCGGTGTAAAGGTAGCGCAGGTCGGCTCCCTTGCCGTCGGCCGCGCTCGGCGTGCCCACTGCCAGAAACACGAATTGCGCATCGCTCAGCCCATGGCGGTAGTCGTCGCTGAAGCGGAGGCGCCCCTCTCGTACATTGGTCTCGACCATCGTGTCAAGGCCTGACTCGTGGATCGGGATATTGCCTTGCTGGAGACGTGCTATCTTCTCCCGATCGATGTCGATGCAGCAGACGGTGTGTCCCATCTCCGCAAGGCAAGCGCCTGTCGTCAAGCCGACGTACCCGGTCCCGACTATAGAAATGCGCGTCATCTCGAACTCCGATTTGCAAATCGCTAAGAGGTCACTCCGTGCAACGGATAACTAACGGTGCTCGTTGCGGGGGCGCTACATCATCGAGCCCTTGCATTTCACGCTACCGGGCAAAGTTTGCCAGAGTCATGCGGAAAGGTTCGGGATTGGTTGGGATTCCCTATAACGGCGTGACAAAACCGGCGGTGATAGAGACTGAGTGGAGCTGCCGACCGGTCTCGTTTGACTTCTGTTTCACCGGCTTCGGAACGAGTTGACCGGCATGATGCCCGATTCGCTCCGCCCCTGTACCGGTCATATTCGTGGACAGGGCGCTAACGAGTCAGGACCGATCGGGTACATCTGCCTTCACATGTCTCTTCGGTCTCGACACGCGGGTGCGTCGAGAAGGGCCAGACAGTCGTTGGCTGAGAGATTCTGAGCACGGCCGCCGGGTTCAAGAGAGCTGCTGACACAGCCGGCGTCATGCTTCTGGAGCACGTGGTGGTCCTCACAGAAACCATCCTTGCCCACGTGGAACAGACAATTCTCGATGCACTGCGGGCAACGCGAGAGCGTCAGGAGACGACTCGGACTGACCCGCCCGCGGGCTGCTCAGCAGGTACTGGACGACTCGCGCGACCGGGTGGCGCAATGGAAGATCCGGGGGTCAGTTGTCATCGACTACCATCACCCCCAGTTCAGGTCGAGCTTGTCATCAAATTATCATCTCGCATCGCTACGATGGACGAAGTATCGCGTCGTACCCCGGAGGTGATCCCATTGTCGCAAGCGCAGAACCCGGCCTCGTCGGACTGGGGTGCGAGCCGGTCGGAATTGCCAGGTCGAGCGCGTACTGGCGGTGTGCAGGGCAACGAGCGGCTAACTGCGCTCAATGGTCTTCTGCTGCTCGTACTGCTCTTCATCGAGGGACTTACGCTGCTCAGGATCCGTCCTCTGCTGACCGTGCACGCTTTTGTTGGGCTCCTGCTGATCCCGCCGCTAGTTCTGAAGCTCGCCAGCACGGGGTACCGTTTCGTAGGATACTACGCTGGCAGCCGCGCCTACCGCGCCGCCGGCCCTCCGCGAATCATTTTGCGGATCATCGCACCGATTCTCGTGCTATCCACGGTTGGTCTGTTCGGTACGGGAATTATCCTTCTCGTCGCAGGACCAGCCGCTAGTGAGACGTGGCGGCCCGTTCACACCGTCGCCTTCTTTGTCTGGTTCTGGCTGATGACAGTTCACGTCGCCGCATACGTGTGGCGAGTACCGCGGCTTGCGGTGGCGGATCTTCGGCTGCCCGGCGGCGGAGTCGCCGGCATACCGCGGGGGAGCATCATGCGGCAGGGCCTAGTGGTGGGTACCTTTCTCCTCGGTCTGGCCATTGCCATCGCGGCGATACCGTGGGACGCGTCGTGGGCCCACTGGGTCACGCGGTTGGGCCCCGAGCGGTAGGACATGATCGTGCGTAGAGCTTTCTCGATTGGTGCCACGGCGCAACGTCGAGCGTACCTTCAACCCCTAGACTCTGATGAATGGGAGCAACCTCATGCCCCGTAACGCCGCGACACGTCATCAGCGGGCAGATGGACGACGCCGGGAGATCTTCCAGCAGCAGACCGGCTCCCCGCCCCTTGCTTCCGCAACGCGGTACCCGTCACTGGCCCGTGGCTATGCCATCCCGGGAGTGGCCATCCTGCCCCTGAGGCTCTTTCTGGGTCTAACGTTTGTCTACGCGGGCATCCAGAAGCTGACCGACTCCGGCTTCTTTCGAGCCGGCTCGCCCACATACATTGGAGCTCAGCTATTGGCCTTCAGTCGCGGCTCACCGATTGCTTTCTTGCTCGATCAAATGATGGGGCAGGCGGTTGCAATTGGCGCTCTCACGATTCTTACCGAGGTGGCTATCGGGCTTCTGGTGCTGCTCGGTCTCCTGACTCGGCCAGCTGTATTGATCGGTCTCATCCTGAATCTCATGTTCTTTCTCTCCGCCAGCTGGCACACCTACCCATACTTTTTTGGCTCTGACATCGTCTTTGTGATGTGCTGGCTCACCCTGGCCCTTACCGGGCCCGGTCCTTTCGCGCTTGACGCGCTGGCTCAAGTGCCGATTCGCCAGGGACTGCGCCGGCGGCTTGGTCGCGCGAGAGCTGACGCGATCGCGTCCTTCATCACCGGACCCCTCGGATCGCCTACCACCGTCAGGGAGGAGCCGGGCCAGGAAGGAATCGATCCGGCTCTGTCAGACCGCAGACGCTTGAACCGGGCCGAAGCACTATTGGGCGTCATAGCGGCAGTTGTGTTTGTGGTCCTCGGGCTGCCCAGGAAAGGCGGAGCCACGCCGGCCGGAAAGACGATAGCGGCAACGACACCAAAGTCGG
The DNA here is from genome assembly GCA_003244175.1 of Chloroflexota bacterium. Classification (GTDB taxonomy): domain Bacteria; phylum Chloroflexota; class UBA5177; order UBA5177; family UBA5177; genus QHBP01. Next base: position 6,666 of record QHBP01000336.1, read on the forward strand.
CCGGCGGCACGGGAGGTGCGAGCGGCTCCACCGGCGGCGGCAGCCAGTCGGGGATCCCGGCCGGTTTCAAGAAGATCGGCAATATCACGCAGCTTCCAGCCAATACTGGCGGCACGGTGAGCGATCCGAAGACGGGCGACCCGGCCATCATCGTGCACACCTCCGGCTCCAACTACTTTGCTTACGATGCTGTTTGCACACATGCTGGCTGCACCGTGGAGTACGACCCGCAGTCAAAGATGATCGTGTGCCCGTGCCACGGCGGGGAATTCGACCCGGCACATGGAGCGCAGGTGGTTGCCGGCCCACCTCCGTCACCGCTCACTGCCATTGAGATGAAGATTGACTCCCAGGGCAACATCTATATCGTGTAAGCCGTCCATCGGAGTGGCGACATGGAGCAGCGGGATGCAGCGTGATGACGGAGGCATAGATCATGGGGTTCCTTCACCCTCCCGCGGTGGTCGTCCGCCCTCCGCGGAAACGAGGGCCAAGATCAGCGCATCCCTGCGAGGCAAAACATTCTCAGAAGCGCACCGGGCGCACCTGAGCGAATCAGCACAGAAACGCCCCTCTCGGCAGCACACAGAAGAGACAAGAGACACTCTTCGCAAGGCAGCAACTGGCCGGCGGTTGTCTTTCGAAACCAAGCGCAAGCTCAGTGAAATCAAGAAGGGCAAACCAGGGCACCCTCAAACGGTTGAAGCCCGAGAGAAAATCAGCGATGCAAAACGAAACCAGACGGCAGAGACACGTGAGAAGATACGTCAATCCTTGCTTGGGAGACGAAGAAAATTCGAGACAATCGTAAAGGTTGTTGAAGCAAGGAAAGGAAGGAAACTGACCCTTCAAGAGCGAGCGGAACTGAAGGAGAGGGTGACAAAGAGGAGGGCGAAAGAAAGGGCGGGCGCCATCGACACCATGCTCTGGGAGTACGCAGTGAAGCACGGATTATTGTCATGCGTGGTGCAGACTTACAGGATAACCGCGGAGGAAATCCTTCTCCTGAGAAGTTACTATCAGCATCCTGGGACCGAGCGACGGCCAGCGGACGACCTATTGGACAGATTTTCTGTGGCACTCGCAAATGTGGCGTGACGGCATCGGGTCACACGGGTGAACAGGCTGCCATCTAGAACGCCTCAAGACTTCTGAATTAGGCGTAGGCCGAATTCAGAACAGGAGTCATGGTGATGGAAGGGCTCCTTACTTCCCGCTGAAGGTGGGATGCGACTTCCGGTCCTCCGGACATGACTCATCGATGCTGTCCGGCACCGTCGGCTTTGGGGAGTTGGGTGCTATACGACCGTGGGACGCAGAGGTAACTTATCCGACGCGCGGGCATCGCCAGCATGTCATAGGTGAGCGATCCCCAGACACGTCCATCACGGGCCGGCAGTCTCCGAGTTCACCGCTCGAGGACGCGAATGACGAACGGACTTGCACGGGACCCATCATGTACAACTCATGCCAGACGTTCGACCGAGCAGGTTGGAGGCGAGCCCGAGACACTCGCCGGAAAGCGGAGGCTATCGAGTGCGTACACGTCGACATGGCCGGTGGCTTGACTGAGCGGAGGCACCCCGTTTTCGGAGGCGATCAAGTTCTCGCCTGCGAGAGCACCGATGATCGTAGGATACTGAGCCACCACGCGAGCGTGCCGCTCCAGATAACGAGCGGTGGCGGACCCGTAGTGATCGATAACCGCATAGTCGGAGTTGACACCGGCATCGGTTCCGAGAGTGAAAATGTGAGCGGGCAGTCGCGGCGCATCGCATCCGCGTCGCTGATCGCGCAGATAGAAGACCATCACTTCGTTGGCGACAAAGGCGCCTCGGTCCTCGCGTGTCAGGTAAGCCGCCGCCTGAGCGAATCCGGATCGGACGCCGGTTAGTGGCCACACCCGAGCGGCGCCAGCGAGAACGAGGACCGCCGTAGCCGTGATCAGCCGAACACTGCCAGCACGAGTTACCTGAGCACCGTTCATAAGCGATACAAGACCCGCTGACGAAAGAACAGCCGTAAACGGGACGGCGGCATCCAGGTTCCTCGGGACGATGAATGGCGCAAACGTGTAAACCATGTACGGGACAAGAATGAGGGCGGGGACATTCGGACGTTCCAGGAGACCGTGCCACGACTTCTTGCCACTACAGGTATCGATCCCTCCGATGTGATCGGGATCGGCGTCGGTTTTACGTCGTGTACCATGCTCCCAACAACTGCCGACGGCACGCCGCTATGTCTGCTCGAGGCTTTCCGCCGACGTCCTCACGCCTGGGTGAAGCTCTGGAAGCATCATGCGGCGCAACCGGAGGCTGACCTGATCAATGAGGTCGCTGCTGCCAGAGGTGAGCCATGGCTCGATCGCTACGGCGGGAAAATATCCTCCGAGTGGTTTTTTGCGAAATCGCTGCAAATATTACACGAAGATCCGGAGATATACGAGCGGGCCGATCGGCTGATTGAAGCCGCCGACTGGGTTGTCTGGCAACTCACCGGAACGGAGACGCGCAACAATTGTACTGCTGGCTACAAAGCGATATGGAGCAAGCGCGACGGCTTTCCCAGTAATGCGTACTTTGCGGCCCTTGATGCCCGCTTCGAGCATGTGGTGGATGAGAAGATGTCGCGCACCCTTGTGCCCATCGGGAGCCGCGCAGGTGAGTGGAGCGAACGCGCCGCGGCCTGGACAGGATTACGCACCGGGACGCCGGTCGCGGTCGCAAATGTGGATGCACATGTCTCCGCGCCCGCGGTCCAGGTTACTACGCCGGGAACCATGGTCGTGATCATGGGGACGAGCAACTGCCATATTCTCCTGGGAGACGCGCTAGTCACCGTCGAGGGGATGTGCGGGGTCGTCGAGGATGGAGTTATTCCTGGTTTCTTCGGCTACGAGGCGGGACAGTCGGCGGTGGGAGACATTTTCGGATGGTTCGTGGAGAACTGCGTGCCGCCGACGTACTACGAGGCGGCGACTAAGCGGGGCGTGGTCGTACACCAAATCCTCGAGGAAGAAGCTTCACGGCTCCAGCCTGGCCAGCATGGTCTGCTCGCTCTCGACTGGTGGAACGGCAACCGTTCGATTCTGGTCGATGTTGAACTCACCGGGCTGCTGCTCGGTATGACCCTGGCCACTACGCCGCCGGACATCTATCGTGCCCTAATTGAGGCAACAGCCTTCGGCACTCGGGTAATTATCGACGCCTTCGAAACTGCTGGACTTAAGGTCGCCGAGATCGTGGTCTGCGGCGGTCTGCCTCAGCGCAACAAACTGCTCATGCAAATCTATGCCGATGTCACTGGACGCGAACTCACCGTTGCCACTTCGACGCAGACGCCAGCACTCGGATCCGCGATGTTCGGGGCAGTTGCTGCCGGAGCTCAGTTCGGTGGCTATGACTCGATTGTCGATGCTTCGCAGCGTATGGCGCGCTCGGGCCAGGAGCGGTACCTGCCGATAGCGCGCCATCATGACGTGTACGACGCTCTGTACCGTGAGTATCTCCGTCTCCACGACTACCTTGGTCACGGATCGAATGACGTCATGAGGCGGCTCAAAGAGATTCAGTTCGGCACACGTACAGAGTGACGACGAGGATAGCGTGACGCCGGGGTTCTCACGGTATTAAGTCCGCCAAGAATGACAATGAAGTGACGGCTGGGACAGACGAAGGACGGGTGGACACGTGCTGAATGGTGTCGACTCGCACCCCTCATCCCAGGAGCCAAGACCGGCCGGTGGCCCAGACTCGATCACCCTGTGATCAACGACGCCATGGACTATTTGTTCTTTGGCGGTAGTGCCGGCCGCCTACTGCCGTATGACTTCGCGTTCTGGCAGGGCGCCGATGGGGACGGAGGTGGCACAAGACGACGGCCTCCGCCGCAGGCGCCTGGATAGGGCATGCAAGCAGATCCTTGGCGTTCGTAGAATCCAGCTGCGAGAAGTCGAAACCGACTGCTCATAGCCGGCGTAATCTATGGTCGGTCCATGAAGACGACGGAAGATAGGGGCCCTGGTGGACACGAGGGCGGCACAAAAGTGAAAGGACGGAAGTGGCATCTGCTGGCTTACGCCGGAGGACTGATCCTCACCATGACAGGCCATCGCGCGGATCTGCCCTACAAGGCGGGCAAATTTGTGGCCACCGACATCCACGAGAGCGTCTCGAGGCTCCATCACCTCTTAGTTGATGCTACCTATCGTTCCATCCTCCATTGCTCAGCCAAGAGACACTGGGGGTGGAGGGCGACACCGTCAGCTGTGCGAACGTTTTGGGTGGAGCGACAATGATGTCAAGCAATGCCTTGAACAATTGAAGGCCAAGATGGATGACAGCGTAGCGAAAGAGAGAGATCGTGGATTACGAACGGATTAACGCGGCAGTGCGCGCAGGGAACGATACATCCTGCGTGGTTATCCGCCCGGAAGCGCTGAGCCTCACTGAGGCGACATTTGCGCAGTATTTCGAGCAGCAGCCGGCTGTTGTCGTTGCCGATGAGACGACGTTCGCAATCGCGGGCGAGGCCGTGCATGATCGGCTGGTCGCGGCGGGGCACCGTGTCGAGGAGCCGTTTGTCTTTCCAGGTACGCCGACGCTCTATGCAAGCTATGACAACGTCATAAAGCTAGAGGAGAAGCTGCGACTCTGTGCAGCTATCCCCGTAGCGGTCGGCTCGGGAACTATCAATGACATCATGAAGCTCGCCGCACACCAGGTTGGGCGGCAGTACATGTGTGTCGCCACAGCAGCGTCGATGGACGGATATGCAGCCTTTGGCGCGGCAATTACCAGAGACAATTTCAAGCAGACGATGTCGTGTCCTGCACCACGCGCGGTACTCGGCGACCTGAATGTACTCATTCATGCGCCTTCCGACATGAACTCTGCGGGCTACGGCGATCTTCTGGGCAAGATTACTGCAGGTGCCGATTGGATACTCGCCGATGCGGTCGGTTCTGAACCGATGAACCCGCGTGCATGGTCGCTGGTGCAGGACCAATTGCGCACGTGGACCTCCCATCCAGATCGACTGCATGCTGGCGATGAACTGGAAATTGAATCCCTCTTCGAAGGCCTGATCATGTCTGGTCTGGCCATGCAGTTCAGTCGATCCTCCAGACCGGCCTCCGGAACCGAACATCGCTTTAGCCATCTTTGGGAGATGCAGGCACTCGGTCGTCGTAAAGCAACAGTTCCACATGGTTTCAAAGTCGGGGTCGGTACCATTGCCGCCGCCGCGCTCTATGAGCGGGTGCTAGCCCGCGATATGAGTCACCTGGATATCGACGCGCTGTGCAATGCTTGGCCCTCTCGATTAGAAGTCCAGCAAGCGGTTCTGCAGGCGCATGATATGCCGCAACTCGCGGAGCACGCAGTCGGGGAGAGTCTCGTCAAGTACATCGACGCTGATCAACTCCGCCAGCGCCTGGACTTACTGCGCGAGCACTGGCCGACCATCCGGGAGCGCCTGGAGAGCCAGCTCATGACAGTGGATCAATTGCGTGAGCTGTTGCGGGCCGCCGGTTGTCCGACACATCCAGAGGAGATTGGGGTGAGTCTGTCCCAACTGAAGGAGAGTTATGGGCTCGCGCGAACCATTCGAAGTCGCTACACCGTCCTCGATTTCGTCAACGAAACGGGAATTCTTTCGGAGTGTGTCGATGAACTATTCGCTCCAGGTGGCTTTTGGTCTCGGGGCGGTGTCAGGCAGATGCATTCGAGCGTCGTGGTGAACGAGCGCGAGACGATGAGTTCATAGGCTGAGCAGTTCTCATGTATAGCGCCTATGTCTTCGATCTTGACGGCACGATTTACGTGGGAAATGCGCTGTTGCCGGGGGCGGCCGAGACGATCACGGCGCTGCGGGCGGCTGCACGGCGCACAATTTTCCTGTCGAACAACCCCACCAAGACACGGGAGCAATACGCAGCGAAGCTCACACATCTGGGCATCCCGACTTCCGAGGAAGACATCGTGACGTCTTCTTTTGTGTTGGTACAGTGGCTACAGGGCGCGGCACCCAACGCGCGGCTCTTTGTAGTCGGTGAAGATCCGCTCAAGGCCGATTTGCGAGAGGCGGGATTCCAATTCAGCGAAAAGGCCGGTGAGATCGACATCGTCGTTGCCTCATTCGACCGAACCTTCGTCTATCACAAGCTTCGGGTCGCCTTTGACGCGATTCGGGCTGGAGCGCGGTTAGTCGGCACCAACCCCGACCGCTATTGCCCGACGCCAGATGGGGGCGAGCCAGATGCGGCCGCCATCATTGCGGCGATTGAAGCCTGCACTGGAGTCGCCTGCGACCCCATCGTCGGCAAACCGTCGCCGATTATGGTGTCGATGGCCATGTCCCTTCTTGATCTACCCGCCCACCGCTGCATGATGGTTGGTGACCGACTTGAAACTGACATCAAAATGGGTCTTGAGGCTGGCATGGCAACCTGTCTCGTGCTCACTGGCGACGCCACACGCGAAACGCTGGCGGCCTCGGGACTCAAGCCAACACTCGTCCTCGAACAGATCAATGGAGTACTGCCAGAGGGAGGAGGAGCGACATGACCGAGTGGTTAGCCAAGACCTGTCCGTCTCCCTATCTACGGAATCCTGAAGTAGCCGGCGAAACCATGACAAGCCACTTGAACCGTTGGGGCGCTGGTTGGATAGCTCTATGTGATATGTGCATATGGTGTCCCTCAGGCATAGCGCGGGCTTCCACGCACGGCATTGCCGATCCACGCTCCCTTTCTATGAAGCGAAGAACGCCTGCCACCGATCCTGGGTCCATATCACCTCCTCGAACGAGTGCACAGTCAGGTCCGCAGCGGAGAGCTTCTCCGTTGCGAATGTAGAATCAATCGCGATGACACGCGACCCGGCCGCTTTCCCGGCTGCAACGCCGGCGGGTGCATCTTCCAACACAACCAAACGGCAAGGTGGCAGGTTCAAGCGCTCCGCCGCGCGCAAAATCAGATCAGGCGCTGGCTTGCCGCGGGTGACTTCCTCGCTGGAGACAACTGCATCGAAGTAGCCCCTGAGACCAATCAGGTGCATTGTCAAATCGATATTGGCTGGCGGGGCGGAGGAGGCGATGGCTTGCTGACTACCGAGGGTATGGAAGTGTTCGACGAGTTGTCGGGCGCCGGCTTGCATGCGAACACCGTCATTCACGAGCGACAATCGGTACAGTTCCTCCTTGCGCTCACCCAGGCCCGCGATGGAGTCCTCAACGGCCTCAAACCCAAAATGGTGCACGAGAATATCGTCGTTACGCAGTCCGAAAGTGGGCCGGAACTCTTCGTGCGTGAGCGCACGATCGTGTTCCCTGAGCAATGCACCCCAAGCCACGAAGTGGTTCATTTCCGTGTCGACGAGTGTTCCATCCAGGTCCCATACTGCTCCGAACACAATGCCGTCGCCCCAATGGTACTCATCGGCGAAGCAGCCTCCGGGCCAGCGAATGACCGGCACTTTGATCTGCTTGAGGGCTTCGACCACGTCGCTCCGTATGCCCCGGACATTGGGAATAGGCGATTCTTCGCCCACCCACATCCCGTCGTAAACACAGCGACCCAGGTGCTCGGCGAAGTGGCCGTAGACATGCTTGTCGATGGTCGGTCCCGGTTGATCGGCATTCACAATGACGCGGTTCATGTTTCGTCCACCACCTTTCCTACAGTCTCTCCGTCGTCAGGGTGCGGCATCGAGGGCCGATGTCATACCGCACATCTTGAGTTCGAACGCGGCTATCGGCATCAAGCTAGACTCCCAACGATGTGGGTGCACCATAAGGGGCAGTACCGGTTTCGCATCGATCGTCCTTTGTTGGCAGCATTTGCCTCTGCACCCTCAGGCGGCAGGAACAGTGGTATTCGGGAGATGCCAGGCCAGAGGACGGCATACCTTACAGGAACCAGGTCGAAGTAATGATCCGGGTCCATGGCCTGACGACAATGCCAGAGAGCCTTGACATCGTGTCTGATTGTTGCACGAGGCCAGCGATCCCGAAACCATAATCAAGTAGGAGAGCTCGCGTGTTGCCCCGAACAAGATATCCAGACGAAGCTCTACCAGGACATGGGCAAGCTGGATCGGAACCGAGGACGGTGAGTTTCATACCTGCTTGAACAGATCGCAGGTCAATGCGTGAGCCCACACCGCGGTTGCAAGCTTCCGCTTCCGGCTGAGCTCGACGAGTGAGCCCACGCCCACCCTCGCGGCCGCACGGAACAGCTCAGGCTCCTGAATGATGGCGCAGACGAAGAGGAGGTGTAGACGCCCGAATACGCCCATATGAAAACGTCGCTGGCCACCAGACGCTTCGTGAGGGAGGACTCGGGAGCGAGCGCCATCAACAGTGCAAGCGGCGACCCGCTAACCCTTAGCCGGAAAAACAAAATCTTTAGCCCAATCGACTAACGATTGCTGCGGTGACCCATCGTTGTCTCCTATGCGTGCTGGAACACGACGCGCCATGCATAGGAACGACTTTCCCTCGCAGCGGGTCGGATTCACTGCCGCGGCGAATTATCGATCCCGCTCAGACACCGCACTTTTCGCTTTATTGTTCCACGACGCATCTCATCCGCGCCGCTCTCCATAGGACCTATCTCTATTACCCATAAGGATTGATTGACGACGATTCTGACGACGGAACGGTGTCTCGTATGTCGGGCATGTCACAGATGACCAAAGAAAAAGGCCTGTGAGTGGCGGAAAAGTGCACTCGTGTCGCACATGTCACACACCAGTCACAGGCCGGAATCTCTCTGAGCTATAGGGACACGGAGGGTATAATTTGGCTTGTAGACGCCAAATTCCGGCATTTCTATGACCCATTATATGACGATCAAGCCACAAGAGTATCCCATGTAGTTCGCCACGCGGTCAATGGCCGAGCTCAAAAATTGGCTTGCTAACGCCTGAGACACGCCCCGATCTCAACCCTCGAGTATGAGGTGGACGAGGCGGGCCGCGCCGGACTCAATCGCTTACACGGCGCTGCTGATTGGGTATCCTAACGCGGAGGACACAGCAGTGAAGATCAAAGCCCTCATCTACGGAGTCCCGGAGACTGAAGGCGGTGGCTTGTGGGCGGAAGTGCCGGCTCTCCCTGGCTGCATGACGCAGGCTGAGACGTACGACGAGCTCATTCAGAACATCCATGAGGCCATTGAGGGCTGGCTCTCGACCGATGTGGAGCCGAAAGGCGGACCACGGCGGCGCGGAGGGGATCGAAATCTCCGTGTGAAGGTGGCATCAGGCAATACCGCCGCGGCGCTTCGAATGGGATAATAGACTGAACTGGACCGTCGGGAGGACGCGAGGTATGGATGAGCAGGAGCTCATCGAGCGCTACATCGATCTCGAAACCGACCGCTATCCAGGTGGGCGCGCCGACGCGCGCTTGCGGGAGTACGGTGTCCCCGTGTGGGCTCTCATTGGTCAACTGCGCGCGCTCGACGGCAACGTGGACGAGCTGGCCAGGGATTACGAGTTGCCGCGCGAGGCAGTGGAAGCGGCCCTGGGCTACTACCGGTGCAACAAGGAGTACATCGACGCCCGCTTGCTGCTAAATAGCGCGTAATGAGTGGCCGAGCTTTATCTCGACAACGATGTGTCACTCCGGCTTGCTCCGTTGCTGCGAGCTGCCGGGCATAGGGTCATAACGACGCGGGAACTGGAGCTCGCCGACGCGACGGATGACGCGCAGCTCCTGACTGCAGCACAGCAGCACTGGATCCTGATTACCTCCAATCGCGGCGACTTCAGGTTATTTCACGATGCCTGGCGTACTGGCCAGCAGCTTTTGGGCTGGTGCTCCCGTCGCACCCTGGCCTGTTTCCTCAGTCTCCGAACCTCGCGCTACAGTAGGGGTACCGAATAGGAGAGAACAGCATGCCGCGCATCCGCTACGCCGATCCGGACTCTATCGATGATCCTGAGATTCAGGGCTATCTCGAGCACGCGCGCCTCCACGGGACACCGCGACCGGAGAGTCAGGCGATCAGGGCCAACAACCACAACGTCATTCGCGCCTTCTCGCAGGCATGGGAGCTGATCTTCCACAACGGGATCGTGGATCACGCTCTCAAGGAGCTCTGCAGGGTCTATGTCTCAAAATCGATCGAGTGCGAATACTGAGGGGTTCAGCGTTCTGCCCAGGCTGGGCAGCAAGGATTAACCGAAGACAAGTACGACGAGCTGCTGAACTTTGAGGATTCGGAACGCTTTTGCGACAAGGAGAAGGTAGCACTGACCTATACCAGCGCCATCATCTGGAACGCCGGTATTGCCGACGACGCGCTGTGGGAGAAGCTGCACCGGCATTTCACCGAGCCCGAGCTGGTAGAGCTGGGTTCGTTCGTGGCACTCACCTTCGGACAGCAGCGCTGGATCAAAACCTTGGGTATCGGTCACCGCGAGGTGCTCGGTGATACCGCTGAGGGACTGCTCCAGGAGACAGCCGAAGCGGGCGCAGGGCAGGATTAGCCGCCCGGATGCCGGGTCACGATGACATCGTGGTTGTTGACTGTCCCACAGCGGCCAGTGTCCCTCCGAGGTACAGAGCGCCGATCTCCGGATTCTGCAAAACATCCTGTGCGGATCCAGTCAAGCGCACCCGGCCACTCTCCATGACCACGCCATAGGTCGAGTTTTTCAGGCCGGAGCGCGCGTTCTGCTCCACCAGCAAGATGGTCTTGCCCGCTTCCCGCATCACGCCCATCATGTCGAAGACCTGTTTTAGCGTTTTGGGGTCCAACCCCATCGACGGCTCGTCCAGCAGGACGAGGGCGGGGTCCAGCATCAGGCAACGAGCAAACTCCACGATCTTTTGCTGGCCACCGGAGAGGCTGCCCGCCTTGTCAGACGCCCGGTCCTTGACCACCGGGAACATTCCCGTCACCTCGTCGAGGCGCCTCCTTACCAGGGCGGTGTCTCGAAGGATGTACCCGCCCATCTTCACGTTCTCTTGCACCGTCATCTCGGGGAAGAGGCTGCGCTCCTGCGGCACCTGCACGACGCCGCGTTCCAGTACCTGACGGGGATTCAGCCTGCCCAGCGGCCTGTCCTGGAAGATTATTTCCCCTGTCCTGGGCTTGAGCAGTCCGCTGAGAGTGCGCAAAACAGTAGATTTTCCGGCGCCGTTCGGGCCCACTATGCACGTGACCGATCCCTTGGGGACCTCCAGGTCAATGCCCTGGAGGATATCCCCCCCGCCGTAGCCGGCAAACACGCCCCGCAAGCTCAGGAACATCGCATCAATCTCCCAGATACGCGTCGAGTACCGCCGGATTCTGACGGATCTCAGCCGCCGGGCCGTCGGCAATGGTCGCTCCTCGGTGCATCACGCTGACCCGGTTGCACAGACCCATCACAAACTCCATATTGTGCTCTACCACCAGGAACGTCACGCCCCGGTGGTTCAAGTCGCGAATGCGGTCGGAGAGGTAGGCGATCATGGTGGGATTAATGCCGCCGGCCGGCTCGTCGAGCAGAAGTACCTTTGGCTCCGCCACCAGGATGGAGGCGATCTCCAGCAGCTTCTTCTGGCCGTACGAGAGGTTCCCGGCCGGCACGTCCCGCAGACGAGCCAAACCCACAAAGTCCAAAAGCTCCGTCACGCGCGTGCGCTCTTTGGTCGCGCTCCATCGCCCCAGCGATGCGGCGAAGTTGGGGCGCTGCGCGGCGACATGCGCATTTTCCAATACGGTGAGACGCGGGAAGATGCGCGTGAGCTGAAATGTCCGGCCCACACCCAGACCGAAGACCGCACGCGGCGATGACCCGGCTATGGGTTTGTTCCGCATCCGCACCATGCCGGAGTCGGCCCTCTCATAGCCCGTCATAACATTGAAGAGCGTGGTCTTGCCCGATCCGTTCGGTCCGATCAGACCGACGATCTCACCTTCCTCCACGTGGACACAACAGGCATTGAGGGCCCGGATACCGCCAAACGACTTGGAGACATCCACGGCTTCCAGCAGGCTCATTGCTACCGGGCCTCTTGCCGGCTGACAAGGTCCTCACTGCCGGCCGGCGCGGGTGGTTCCAGAGGTTGGGAGGCAACGGCGGCCGCCCGGCTCTTGCGTTTGTCTTTTTGCGTCTCGATCAGATTCCGCACGCTGGGTATCACACCCTGGGGAAGCAGCGTGATTATGATCAGGAAGAGGACCCCATAAAGAACCAGGTAGAGACCGCTGGATCCATACGTAAACGTAAAGTACTCATGGGCCGGTTCGATGAGGACAGCCCCCAGCACCGGACCGGCCACGGTGCCGATGCCACCGGCGAAGACCATCAGCACCATGCTGAGATCGGCCAGCGGATCGAAGACGAACTGCGGATAGATGTAGGTCACGAAGTAAGAGTAGATGCCGCCGGCTATGGCGATGAAGAAGGCGGCGAGGACAAAACAGACGAGTTTGGAGACTCCGGCGTTGATACCCAGGCCGAGGGCGCGATCCTCGTCGTCGCGGATGGCACGCAGTCCGAGGCCAAACTTTGACTGGCGAATCCACCAGGAGACGGCGACGGCTACCACCAGCACGATCAGCGCCGTGTAATAAAACGGCGGGTTGAATGTAGAGCCCATCCAGGGAGGTTGCGGCAAGCCGCTGCCGGTCGAGCCGTTCGTCAAGCCACGCAGATTGATCGCCAGCAGCTGCCCGATAAAAAGCATGGCAATCGTGAGCACCACGAAGACGTGACGCCGCGTTCGGAGGGTAATAATGCCAAGCGGGACCGCACAGGCCGCGCCGATCAGCCCCGCGACCGGAAGCAGGAAGAAGGGCTCATAGCCGGTCGTCACCGTGATGTGCTGCGAGAGCAAGGCCAGGGCGTAGGCGCCAATACCGAAGAACGCGGCGTGGCCGAGAGAGATGTAGCCGGTGTATCCACCCAGAATGTTCCAGCCGCTGGCCATGATCGCATAGATCAGCGTAAAGATAGCCATCGTCATCACCACCGGGCTGTTTACAAGCTGCGGAAAGACCGCCGCGATAACCAAGGCAACAAGCGCCGCCACATACCCAGCAATTTTCATTGGCGCCGAGCCACGACTGTGCCGAAGATTCCCTGTGGGCGGATAAGGAGCGCGACCGCTAGCACGACGTAGAAGACGAGGGAGGCCCATACCGGTGACCAGACCACGGCCGTAATGTCTTCCACCACCAGCATGGCCAGAGCGGCAAACAGCGCGCCCATGAGGCTGCCCATGCCGCCCAGAATGATGATGACCAGCAGACGGGAGATCAGGTCGTAGCCGCTGACCGGGCTGAAGGTGTTGATCGCGCCGTATACCATTCCGCCGGCCGCCGCCAGTGACACTCCGATACCGAAGGTGACGGTCTCCACGCGAGCTACGTTAACGCCGATCAGCTCGGCGGCTGTGCGGTTTTGAACCGTCGCGCGGATTCCCTGACCGAACTTCGTGCGGTAGAGAAAGACATACAGGGCAGCGAGCAGCACCACGCTCATGAGAAAGCCATAGAGATAGATGTACGCGACGTAGACGCTGCCTACCCGAAAGGAAGTGTCAACGTACGACGCACTAATTTTCACCAGGTTGGCGCTGAAGCTTATCGTCAGCAATCCCTCGATGATCAGGGCCACGGCAAACATCACCAGGATCGAGAGCATGGTGCGTTCGCGCTTGATCCGCTTGATGACGGTCACTTCGATCACGGCCCCGATGACAAACATCGCCGGAATGGTCAGTACCAGGCTGAGAAACGGGTCGATGTGGAAGTGCTGCCCAAGCGTGTACGTCAGATAGGCCCCCAGAATCACCAGCGCACCCTGACCAACATTGATGATGTCCATCACCCCGAACACGAGCGTCAAACCGGATGCCATGAGAGCGTATACTCCGCCGCTCAAGATGCCGGTTACGATCGCTCCGTAGATGAGATCCATGTCCCGCTCGCCCTCCTACGCAGACGAATGGGGGTGGGAGGGGCAGGGACCCCTCCCACGCAAAGTCACCTAGCGCCAGGGGGGCTTCGGGTACTCCACCTTTTTCACGGCAAAACGTGTGGGGTAGACGGGAAGCGGACGGCCCTTCTGCCACTGGACAATGAACGACTGGCCGAGAGGGCGACCTATGCTGTCGAAGCGCATGGGGCCCTGGAGCGTTTGGAAGGTGCCACGGTGCACTTCCCGAATGATCGCCGCGTTGTCCAGCGAATGGATCTTCTGAGCTGCCTGCTGGATGACCTGACCGACCGAGTAGGCCTCGGGAACATCCTGGCTGATGTCGGCCACGGTACCGTGGTAGCGTTGCAAATATGCCTTGATGAATTGGGGATTCTGGAAGGTCTTGGCGCCGTACCACCAGCCCTCGGGGACCATGATGCCCTCCGTATTGCCTAGACCAATGGCTTTGGAGAAGGTCTTGCCCTGATCTGGACCCGACGTGGCGATGATGGCTTTCGGGCTGTAGTGCTGCTGGATAAAGGTGTGGATCAGAGCGATGGACAGATCGGGTCCGGGGGAGCCAATGACAACCAGCTGGGCGTGCGAGTGAACGGTGGCCAGAGCGACAGGCTGAAAGTCAGTTACCTCCGCCGGGACCACCGAGTTGTAGACCGTCCGCACGCCACGCCTCTGGATGAAGCTCCGGCCGGTATCCGTCTCCGGCTTGGCGAAGGGATCATCGACCGTGATGTAGGCCGCCGACTTTGGACGCCTTGCCATAGGCATGGTTTTTAGCCAGTTGGCAAAACTCACCAGGTTGTCGGCAACGGGCGAAGGCTGGACAAAGAAGAAGTTGGGGAGGTGCTGCTGGAAGACCGACGGTCCACCGCCGGCAGGTGCCGGAAAGGCAAATCCGTAGCGGCGTGCAACCGAGGCCGATGGGATGGTCAGCAGGGAGGAAAATGGTCCGAAGGTGAGATCGACTTTATCCGAGGTGATCAGCTTGGTGTAGTTGGTCGCCACCTGCGTGGGAGTGCTGGCGTCGTCGTAGTGGATAAGCTGGACTTTCCGTCCCAGCAGCCCGCCGTGGCTGTTCACGTAGCTTGCCCAGAGTTGGTACCCCTGCAAAATCGCCTGTCCGTCGCTGGAGAAGTCGCCGGAAAGCGACACCGAAAAGCCGATCTTGACCGGACCGCCGGCCGCCGAGACCGGCCGCGAGGGGACGGCTGACACCGACAGAATGAGACCCGCGACGGCAATGAACGACAGCAGCCACCTGCTGCTGCGAGCGAACCCGATGACTGTCCTCATCTCCTTCTCCTTTCGAACTGCGGTGAAACTCCTGAGTTTTAGGTTTCTGCTTCTCGGTCCCTGACTCCTCTTCATCCCAAGCAAAGGTGTTGCATCATCCAGTCGGCCTGCATCGGCCGGTACTTATACGGAATGTTGTTACAGACGTGGTTTCCATCGTCGTACATTGCCAGGGTTGCTTTGCCGGCCGCATCGTTCACCATCTCCTCGGCAGACTCCGGGGGGAAAAGCCGGTCCTTCCGTCCCATCACGATCAGAGCGGAAGCGCCCAGTCGATCCATCAAACCGTGTAGATCGAAAAGCTCGAGCTTGTCTCGCGCGTCTTCCTCATTGGTGGCATGGAGACGGTGGGTCATCGCCTCGCGGGTGAGGATGGGAACGCGATCGAAATAGTCGACAAAGCGATATCCGGTGGCAAGGGCGATCACCGCTTTGAGGCGCGTATCGTGGGCCGAAGCACGCAGCACGTAGTACCCGCCAAAGGAGACGCCCATGGCACCCACTCGCCGGCTGTCGACGTCTCCGCGGCCGGAGAGATAATCCAGCGCGCGTGCCAACGGCACCTCATAATCAAAGCGCATCGGAAGGTCGAATTCCAGCTCTCCCTGCCCCGGCCCGTCAATGGCCAGCACGGCCATGCCACGCGCAATGAAGTCCTTTCCGTAGGCATGCAGCTCCTCCTTGACGGAATCGAGCCCCGGAACCAGGATCACGACCGGCGGTTTGATAACGTGATTCGGTTTCCGAAAAATGCCCGGAATGATGGCCCCACCCTCATACGGGATCTCTACCCGCTCCGCGGGCGGATCGAAGTACGCAAGCGCCCGCGCATACAGCTCGACCGTCCTCTCATGGGCGACCCGGTGCTCCAGCGGACGGTGAAAAAACATGAACTTACCGAAGTGATAGAGTATGGCGGCTTGCCAGAAGTGTTGAGCCGCCGAACGGTAAAAACCTTGGGCCTCGGACTCCTCTCCGAGCCGGACGTGCACCGCCCCTTGCCGTGACCAGGCAGTACACCAGTCGTCCCAGCGCTCAACACCGGCCGTCACAATGTGGAAGTCGTTGATATCCACACCGTTGGCAACAAACCGCGGATACCAATTGTCGATTGCTACCTGGACCCGTTGCTCGACAGCCACTCACTGCTCCGCCGGTTAGTTAAGCCGTACTATACACCTGCACGTCGATTGCGGTCCAGAACCACCCACACGGTGCGTGCCGGCACGTCTCCGGGATTGGTCAATCTGTGCGGCAAGCTGGCATCAAAGGCGATTGAATCACTCGGTTCAAGATGATACGTCCGGAAACCCACCTCGATATCGAGCTGCCCTTCGAGTAGCACCCCGTAATCCTTCCCCGGGTGCCGTTGCATCTCGGGCGCGGAGGTCGTTCCGGGCGGATACATGCACTGCATGAACTCGAAATCATGCTCGTCGGTCGGAGTCAACCGCTCCCAGGTGATTCCTCCGGCCAGCTGGATTCGTGCGCGATGGCTCCATCGCACCACCGGCTCCGGCGGCAACGCGGACGCGCGATCCTCCCCAAAGAAATAATCGGTGGTCGTGTTGAGCGCCTCGGCAATGCGGAAGAGGGTGACTACGGAAGGATTCACTCCGCCACGTTCCATCTGGCTCAGCAGGCTGGCGGTAACGCCCACCCGCCGGGCAAGCTCGCGAAGACCGATTCCCCGGGAGAGCCGCAGCTCACGGAGGCGCCCCCCGATGGAGTTGACGGCAGCCTGCGCAGTATTCTCTGGTAGAACGGACTCGGACGTCGAGTCGTCCTCTCGCGCGTGTGGCTCGTGCACCCATTGCTCGGTTGACACGGTTCAACCTAATTCCTAAGCTGACGTTAATCGCTGCTAAACAGCATAGCAGAGTGTGCGGACGGTTCGGGAGGCGAATGTGAAAATCCAGTCCTTTGGAGCAATGGCGGTTGATTGGGAAGCCCGCATCGATTTCGATAGGTTGCGGCGGGAACGCTTGGAGCGCGCGCAGGTGCAGCTTCAAGCCTCCGAGGTGGCTGCTTTCCTCTGCTTCGATATGAACAATATTCGCTACATCACCAGCACCACCATTGGTGAGTGGGCCCGGGACAAGCTGGCGCGCTTCTGCCTCCTCTTCCGTGACGAGGCTCCGATTCTGTGGGACTTTGGATCCGCCGCAGCCAGTCACCGCCTACACTCTCCCTGGAATACTCCCGATCGCTGGCGAGCCGGTGTCTCGACAATGCGTGGGGCCATGACCCCTCAATCCGGCATCGCCGAGGGAGTGGCGCGCAAGGTGTTTCACGAATTGGAAATCCGTGGGCTGGCGAGAGAGCCGATCGCCGCCGACGTGATCGAGTTGCCGGTCCTTCTTGGTCTCCAGGACCTGGGCGTTCGGGTGATCGACGCGCAGCAGCCGATGCAGAACGCGCGCATGATCAAGACCGAGGACGAGATCAATCTGTTGAACACCTCGGCCATGATGGTCGACGCCGCCTACGATCTTCTCTACGAGCATCTGCGTCCGGGAGTCCGCGAGAACGATCTGGTGGCGCTCGTTACCAAGCGCTTGATCGAGCTTGGCTCGGATCAGGTGGAGGCGGTCAACGCCATCTCCGGCGAACGCTGCACGCCGCATCCCCACGTTTACTCTGACCGCGTCATCCGCCCGGGAGATCAGGCATTCTTTGACATAATCCAGTCGTTCCACGGCTATCGCACCTGCTACTACCGAACTTTTTCGGTGGGAACCGCCACCGAGGCACAGCAGGAGGCATACAAGATTTGCCGCGATTATCTCGATGCCTCGATCGACATGGTCAAACCCGGCGCCACCACCCGTGAGATCGCGCTGTCATGGCCGAAGGCAGAGGAGTTTGGCTTCGCCGGCGAGGAGGAGGCCTTTGCGCTCCAGTTCGGCCATGGCATCGGCCTCTCCAATTGGGAGAAGCCTGTGATCTCTCGCCTGGTCTCGCTAGACGAGGAGTTCGTCCTGGAGCCGGGTATGGTTTTCGCCCTGGAAACGTACTGGCCTGCCGGTGACGGCTATTCCGCGGCGCGCATCGAGGAAGAGATCGTGGTCACACCGACCGGCCATCAGGTCATCACCCGGTTCCCGGCGGACGAGCTGCTGGTGGCTGGAGCCCGTTACTACACGGCCTCCAATGCCCTGGCCGGCATGTCGGACGGGACCGAGCCACGCTGGAGCGCGGAGATGAAAGCACAGTCGCAGAATGCGCCACGAGTCGCGCCAGATCGCGCTCCCGTCCCGGCGGGAGACTAGGCATGGTGCAGGCAGCTAAACAGGAAACCGACTTACGCATTCCAGATCCGGAGGGCGCATACCAGGAGATGCTGCGTCTGCGACACTTCGAGGAAAAGGCCTATGAGCTCTTCCTGGACAATCACATCCATGGCACCATGCATCTCGGCGTGGGCCAGGAGGCGGTCGCCGCGGGAGCCGCCGCTGCACTCAAAGAGGGNNGAGGGGGATATCAGCCTGGGCACATACCGCGGGCACAATCACGTGATCGCCCGTGGTGCCGCTCTCGATGCCTCCTTTGGGGAACTTTTCGGACGGGAGATCGGTCTCTGCAAGGGAAAAGGTGGGTCGATGCACCTGACCAGCGTGGAGCACGGCCACTATGGCTCGTATGCCATCGTGGGCGCGCATCTGCCCATCGCCTGCGGAACCGCATGGTCGGCCAAGCTTCGCGGCACGGACGGGGTAACCGTCTGTTTTTTTGGAGACGGGACTACCAACATCGGAGCGTTCCACGAGGCTCTCAATCTGGCTGCGGTCTGGAAGCTTCCGGTGATCTTTATGTGTGAGAACAACCACTATATGGAATTCACCCCCATCGGGGAGGTCACGGCGGTGCCACGTCCGGCGGCCGACCGAGCCTCCGCCTACCGGCTGGAGCCCATCGTGATCGACGGCAACGATGTCGAGGAGGTCTACCAGACGACGGAGAAGGCCGTCCGCCGCGCCCGCGTCGGGGAGGGACCCGCGCTGATTGAGGCCATCACCTACCGGCACAAGGGCCACTCGCGGACCGATCCCGGGCGCTACCGTCCATCGGGCGAGCTCGAGGAATGGATGACGCGCGACCCGATCATCATGTTCGGCCTGCGGCTGGAAGCGTCCGGGTGGACGCGGGCGGCATTGAGCCGGATGGACGAAGAGGTGATGGCCGAAGTAGACGCGGCGGCCGAGCGAGCGCTTGCTTCACCTCCTCCCAGCGAGGACGAGCTGTTTACCGATGTGTACTGCCGGAGTGACACGACATGGCGCAACTGAGCTACCGGCAAGCGGTTGCCGCCGGGATCGCGCAGGAGATCGAACGCGACCCCACGGTGATGCTGATCGGCGAGGATGTGGGCGCGGCGGGCGGCGTCTTCAAGGCAACCGAAGGTCTCTTCGAGCGCTTCGGCCCGTCCCGTATCTGGGACACGCCGATCTCGGAACAGGCGATTATTGGCACCGCCATGGGAGCGGCGATGACCGGTATCCGGCCCGTGGCCGAGATCATGTTCTCGGATTTTCTGGCCACCTGTTGGGACGGGATCGCCAACGAGATCGCCAAGATGCGATACATGACCGGTGGTCAGGTCTGCCTGCCGCTCGTGATTCGTTGCGCCAACGGCGCCGGAGTTCATTTCGGAGCCCAGCACTCACAAAGTCTGGAGAACATGGCGATGATGGTTCCGGGTCTAAAGGTCGTGGTTCCATCGAATCCCGCGGACATCAAGGGACTGCTGGCGGCCTCTATACGAGACGACGATCCGGTTGTCTTCTTCGAGCACAAGGAGCTGTACGCCTCCACCGGCGACGTGTTCGAAGGCGAGTACGTGGTCCCGCTGGGCGAGGCATCGGTGGTGCACGAAGGGGCGGACGTCACGCTGGTATCCCTGGCCGCCACCGTCCGGACAGCGCTAGAGGCAGCGGACAAACTAGTGGAGGAAGACGGCGTGAGTGCGGAGGTAATTGACCTTCGTTGCCTGGTGCCGCTGGACGTGCGAGCCGTGCGGAAGAGCGTCGACAAGACGGGGCGACTGGTAATCATCGAGGAGACGCCTCGTCAGCTGGGGTGGGGCGCTGAACTGTGCTCTATCGTAATGGAGGAGATGTTCGACGCACTCGACGCACCGGTAGTGCGGGTCACGACCGAGCCCATCCCTCTGCCGGCGACCCCGACCCTCGAGCGGATAGCCCGCCCGACCGTCGAGCGCACCGTCAAAGCGGTTCGGAGTCTGTGATTCAATCGTTCGACGGGGGACCAGGAGCCAAGCCATGAAAGTCACAGTTCTCGGTTTGGGCCACATGGGGTCGGCCCTGGCCGGCCGCCTACTGGAGACCGGTCACGAGGTCACCGTCTGGAATCGAACTCCGGGCAAAGCGGAACCTCTGGTGCGCCAGGCCGCAGGCGAAGCCGCCTCGCCGGAAGAGGCGGTGGAAGGCGCTGAGGTTGTCTTTACCCTACTCACCAACGATGCCGCGGTGAAGGCGGTGGCGCTCGAGGGCAATGTGGCCGGCATGCTCCCGGAAGGCGCGATCCTGGTCGACATGAGCACGGTTTCCCCCGATACCTCCCGCGAGATTGGGGCGGCAGCACCGGACGGCCGTTTCGTTGACGCTCCCATTCTGGGCGGCCCGGAGCCCTTTCGCGCGGGCCAGGCTACGCTGCTGCTGGGAGGCGATCGTGAAATGATCCAGCGCCACACGTCCTTATGGGAGGATCTTTCCAGCGGTCACTACTACGCCGGCCCGAACGGCAGCGCGACCACCCTCAAGCTCCTCTCCAACTCGATGCTGGTGGGGGGCACGCAGCTGCTGATGGAAGCCGTCGCCACTGGTCAGGCGCACGGATTCTCCAACGACGTGCTCCGAGAAGTCTTCGGTGGCAGCCCGGCGGTGGCTCCCGGAGTTCGGGTACGCCTGGACGACATTCTGGGCGGCGATCACAAAGGCTGGTGGACGCTGCTGCTCGCGGACAAGGACATGAGCCTCGTACTCGAGTTGGCCAAACAGGTGGACCTGATGCTGCCGATCGCGGGGGCCTCCGAGAAGCTCATTCGCCGGTCGATCGATGCCGGATATGGCGAGCAGGATCTGGGGTCGATGACGGAGGTTCTCCGCGAGAAGGTGTCCAACTCGGTCTGAGGGAATGGACGCACGCGTGTGTCAAGCTAGCCGGATTCGGCTTGGGAGGCAGCCGGGTGCCCTACGACTTTTGTGACTGGGACTTGGCGTTTCGAGGGTGACGAGCATCCGGCCAGTTTCCCGCGCCACACGGGCGACCACTGCGTCCGAACTGTCCGACATCCCTTCACCGAGAACGGTATCGACATCGTGGCCCTGCTCGGTGAAAAGGGCGGCAACGTCCCTGGAGAGGTTTTCGTCAAGCTTGAGCCTCAATCGGCGAGACTCGGTAATGGGAGAAATTCCTCTCCGGTAAGCATAGCTCCGTAGGCGGCCGCAGCCCGGATTCCCCCAATCGTCAGTGTAGGATATTGATCGAGGATCTCCGCTTCGGTCATGCCGTCGGCCAGGGCGGCGAGGACGACGCTGACTGGGATGCGAGTGCCCTTCACGCAGGCCTGCCCATGGAAGATGGCCGGATCTGAGCTGATGTACTCTAAAGACTTCACGATCTTAACCTAATACAACCATTCGTCTCAGCGTTCCGCTCGGTCAAACGGCCGTGGCGACGCGACTGGTCCCTCTAAGTCCACGTATTATGCGTGGGGACACGACCCCATTGGCTGACAAGCGCAATCTTACGATCAATCTGGATCTGAGATTCTCGGTAAGGCACGGGTGCTGGGGAATGAAACCCTTAAATCCAGTCTGGAGACGTCGCGCCCGCTGCCGTCAATGCTTCCGCACGCGTTAGGTAATCGTCCATGCGGACAATCCGGTCGTCGCGCAGCGTGTACACGATATAGATTTGACCGAGCAGCGGCACATAGGGCACGTCGCGAAATCGCGGTCCGCCTAACCCAACAACGACGCGCTCGCCGGCGTCAATCAGCTCCAGTCGCTCGATACCGAACTCCGTCGTCTCGAGACTGCCCAGCATGTTCCCCAGCACCTGGTCTCGATCGACGCATATCAGGTCGTCCAATACCCCTTGATGGACGACATCGGGGTGCAGACGGTGTGGGATGTCGTCAAAGTCTCGACGGCGCATCGCATGGATATGGTCCAGTACGGTCACCATGTTCGTCTGGGTCATGACGTAAAGCGCTCCCGAATGAGTCTATCATCGCGGCCGATGTGCTGGTGTTCTCGATGCTGCAGGTACAGAAATGGGGGATGTGCCGGAGACTATCCTCTACCTGGCGCTGCGAGAGGGCGTCCTCCTCTATGACGTGGCATGAGGTCTCTGTGCGTGTGCATCACAAGCCAAGAAGGATCCGCAGCCGATCCTCAACCGCCTCGATCGTCGGAGCATCGACCAACCCAAAGCGGTGCACCAGGCGCTCGGTCGAGACAGAGCGAACAGCTTCACACATGATGAACCTGGGACGATCCAGCCCACCTTGCGGCGCGGTAATCGAGACATGGGACGCGACCCGACGTGGAGTGGTGGTGAGCGGGGCGATAATGACCAAGCTCGCCGGTCCGTGACGTACCCACGGGGCTGGCTCGCCACGTCCGGATTGTTCCTGGCGCTGACTCGCCTGAGGCTTCTGACGAATCAGCTGAATGGCCCTTGCTACTCGAGCTGATTCAGCGCCACGGAAAGCTGGCCGGCAATAAGGACAAGCTGAAATCGATGGTTGTGAAACGAGTGAGGTGGATCGAGGAGTTCAAGCGGCGTGGCGAGATCCTCACCTTCGTCTTTCAGCGATGTCTTTACCTTCACCGGGGACAAGATCAGCCGCCTTGAGTCGTATCAAGTCAACCTCAGCTGAATCTCCGCTTTGTGTCCGCCTCCTCCGTGAATGGAAATGATGGCCGGGCGCGCACCCTCGCTCACGCCGCGCCAGACGAGTCCCGGATATTGTCACCGAAGGAAACGCGCTCGGGTTCGGGGAACGAGCGGGAGAGCGGGTCCGTTAGCGGCTGGCCCAGGGGCGCGTCGCCGTTTTGTAGTGCATCGCCCAGTAATCGCCGTCGGTGGGATCGTTCTTGAACGATGAGACCACGACGCCGCGGTTGTACCACTCTGCGTGGACGAACATGCCGCTCCCCACATAGATTCCCACGTGCGAGAGGCCGTCCCATATGGTGTTCTTGAAGAACAGGATGTCGCCCGGCTGGAGATCGGAGCGCTTGACCCGAGGTCCGCGCATCAGGAGTCTGCGGTACGCGTCCCGCGACACGCTAATGTGCAGGCGAATACCATCCAGGCGATACGTGTATCGGACCAGGCCCAGGTCGCTGAAGCCGGTCTCCGGCCTGGTTCCCGCGTTGGTGTACGGCTTCCCGACGTAGGTCAACGCCGTCTGGGCGATGGTAGCGCCCGAGACGAACACACGGTTCTGCGCCGCGCTTGCGTGGAGGAACGTGCCACCAATTCCGCCGACACCGAGGATGAACGCCACGGCCATCACTGCAATGTTTTTCCTCATTCGCACTCTCCTTGTCATCGGATAGCGCGCCGGACCGAAAACAGCATATTAGGACGCCCAGCACGCGGAGCACTCCAGCCTACCACCCGCGGAGGGCTTGTGCATGCGAGGAGACAGGTTCCTTCAGGTCTATGGATACTGGGTAACGAGAATGGAGAAGGCGGCCTCCAGATCGTCGTGTCCGACGCGGGGACGGACGCGAAGGTCTCGCACGAGAACTCGCAAGAAGTCCTCGACTGTAACGCGTCCCGTACGAAAGTGAACCTTTGCGGCGGGTTTGACCTACCCAACGCCGTGACGTCCTGATCGCGATACTTCAGTATGCGCGTTCCGTCAATTCGCCGGAGACCCGTTCAGGGCATCACTCCGTCAAGCCCTGACGGCCGAAGGGGACCGGAGAGGCGTGATAGCCCCTCCGATCCCCATGACATACCCGTGATTAGCTCCCGGTTCCGGGACTGGTCATTGCGCCGGCCCCGTTGTTGATCAGCTGGCGGTCGAGCGGGACGAACGGATCGTTCGAAGCAACCAGGAGGCCCAGCTGCGAGTTAGGCACGACGCTACCCACATCGACCCGCCGGTGCGCCAGCGGAGAAACGATGTAGGTGCGCTGCGTCCTTGACCCGTTGGCATTCAGGAACTGGACCACCACCGGGATCGGCGCAAGATTTGGGTTGAAGACGTCCAGCAGATTATCCTGCCCCGCCCATGTCGTCGCCTCGGCGAATTGCCACGACTTCATGGGGGTTGACACTCCAAAAATCTCGGTGTGGGCGTCGTGATTTCCGGCCACAAACGTGGACTGCTCGGCAATGCTCGGCTGCGTGGTCGTGACAACCACGGCTACGTCGGCCTGCCCGGCTATCTGGTTCATGAGATAGCCTTCCCGGGCAAACGGACGGATCACCTTGTTCACCTGGCCCAGCTCGTCTCCCGCGGGTCCGTAGGCGCGGAGCAACAGGTGAGATGGGTGCCCGGAGGTGTTGATCACCCCGATCCAGTGGCGGGACGAGCCGCGCTTGGGACCGGAAGCGAAGTACCAGTGATACTG
>QHBP01000018.1 GCA_003244175.1 Chloroflexota bacterium
GATCCTGCCGGACAGTAACGTCCTCGGGATTGACAGCTCGCCGGAAATGATGAGTAAGGCAGAACACCTGAAGCGACCAGGACTGCGCTTCGAGTTGGGGTCCATTGAAACGGTTCAAGGGGAATGGGATCTCGTCTTCTCGCATGCCACTCTTCAATGGCTTGATGACCACCAGGAACTTGTGCCTCAGCTATGGGTAAGGGTTCGGTCCGGCGGTCAGCTGGCTGTCCAGGTTCCTTCGAACCATAGACACCCAGCGCACCTGGCGATCATCGAAACCGCCATGGAGGAGCCATTCCAGACTCGTCTTCAGCGCTGGACGAGGACCTCTCCGGTGCTCTCGATCACCGAATACGCAGAGATTCTCTACCGCAATGGTGCCGAAGACATCACGGTTTTCGAAAAAGTCTACCCACACGTTCTAGAGAACGCCGACGCCCTCGCGGATTGGACCTCCGGAACAGCACTTGTGCCGTACTTCGAACGGCTCGAAGACCTCCGCGAAAGCTTCCTGGAGTCCTACAAGGAAAAACTCCGGGCACGGTGGAAGAGCGGTCCGGTGTTCTATTCGTTCCGAAGAACCCTCTTCGCCGCTACTAAGACAGTGTGATCTAGCGGCCTGCGGTGACCTGTGGCTTCTCTCTCGAATTTGTGGCCGAAAGCTCTCGGCCTAAGACCTGTCGGTACACTTCTTCTACACGGTTCAGCATGGAATCATACTGGTAGCGATCAAGTGAACGACGTCTGCCCGCTTCTCCGAGAACGCGAGCGCGCTGAGGATTCTGAAGCAGGCTGAGGATCGCTTCCGCAAGAGCAAGCGTATCACCGGCGGGAACGAGAAGCCCTTCCTCATTGTGTCGTACCTGCTCTGGGATGCCACCCACCGCAGATGCCACGACGGGCACCCCGGCCGCCATTGCTTCAAGGATGACAAGTGGTCCTCCCTCGGTAAGAGATGGGACGGCCAAAACATCCAAATCGGGAAGAAAAGCCCGCGCGTCGGTGCGGAACCCGAGGAAGTGGAGAGATCCTGCAATGCCTAAGTGCCTCGCTAACCACTCGAGATCGGGGCGCAGCGGCCCATCGCCCAGTATCAAACAGGAGGCTTGGGGGTAGGCAGCTAGGATGCTCTTCGCCGCCCGAACGAAACCTTCCACGCCTTTCTCGGGTTGGAGCCGTGCGATCACACCCACCTTCGGGCCGGGAGGCAGGGGAAGAAGGTCTGCGAGGCTGCTCGAGCGGGCGGGCGCGGGAGTTACGGCGTTGGGGATACAGACTACCTGGTCGTGAAATATGCCGTCACGTTCGACCAAGGCGTGGCGTATGGGCTGGCTAATAGTTATGACCCGATCCGCTCCCGCGAAGACTCGTCTGCTGACCCGTCGCGCTCGAGGATCCTTCCATATCCCGTCGCTGTGCTCCGTGACCACGAACGGAAAGCCAAGTGGACGATTCGCAATCCAAGCGGCTGTCTGGCTTGCGTAGATGTGGGCGTGGACCAAATCAAAACTTGATTCGCTAAGGAGGCGGCGGAGCGCCCGGGCGTAATCCAAGCTCACTCGACGTTTGATCACTCGCGGGAGCAATGGAACAAACGCGACATCACGGCTCAACGACTTTGCCAGCGTGCCGTTGGACGAGGCCGCAACAGTGACTTGATGCCCCCTTTCCTGAAGTGCGCCCGCCAGGCCAACCACATATTGCTCCGCACCCCCGACGTCGAGAGAGTCGACTACTTGCAGAAGCTGCAAAGGGCGTGATCTACGCTCTACCTCCACGTCTACGGTCATTTATCGTGGCCCTTGCTCGCGCGCGTAGTCGAGAACTCCTTCTCGCTGCGACAGGGCCGCTGTGGATCTCTAACGATCGCCTGATAGTGCCTCCAAACATTGTCATGGAATATCTTTCGGCGCATGTCCGCCCTCTTTCCGCTGCCCTCGGACGCAACATGGCCGAGAGTGACCGCGGTTTCGAAAAGTCCGAGCTGCGGTTGCAGGTATTTCTCTCGGTACTCCTCTGCCGACACCGGCCAGAATATGTCGCTTCCGTAGGCCAGCATTTCGGGGGACAGCGTATCGATGGCTTTCTGTACAGCATCGAGTTGCCAGTCGTCGGGAGATCCGAAGGAGATGTCTGCTATGAGGTCCCAGTTTTCGGGCTCCTGTCCGAGGATGTTTGTTTCCATAAGCAAAGAAGCGATCGCCTCATCGACCCACGGCCAGGAAAGGTGCGCGATCTGACCTTTGAACCCTTTGACGCTGTGGACCCCTTCGAAGTAGCTCGGTCTGCAGTACGAACTTTCTCGGCCGTCCATAAAGATGCCCGAATGGAAGACGACATACATATGCAGGTCGGCGATCACCTGGTAGAGGCGCAGCACATCGTGGTCATTTGGGTACCAGTTCGTCGGCACCATTTTTGCGCCCCGAAGCCCGAGTTCGTGATACGCGCGGTTAGCCTCTTCGTTCATTAGATCCACGGCGCGCGGAATCGAGCCGTTGGTCAGGGAAGGTGAGGGATTGAGCACGCAAAATCCAAGTAGCCGCTCTGGCTCCGCGCTGCAGATGTGAGCGCAATAGTCGTTGTGCGTGCGAATATCTCCAAAGTCCTGGTCCGTGAGCTCCCAGGATCGGACGTCTAGCAGGGGCGCGAATACAAAAGCCTTATCAACGCCGCACGCGTCTAGGGTCTTCAGCATGCCTTCGGCACTCTCACCCGACTCGGAGCCGGCTAGGTGCGTATGGGCGTCCAGGATTGGAAGGTCAAAGACCGTCATGGTGCCCCCCCTCTCTGCGAGCCACACTGTAAGCGGCAAGCGCGTTGAATCCGGTGCGCCCCGGGCACTCGTACGCCCTGGGTGCTTCGTATGGGCGCCCGTCATCGGGCTGCCCTAGCCTATTCCTCCTCAAACTCCGGTAACTACAGGATAACTTTAATCTGGAGCAACATCCATGCCGGGAGCGGAATCAAGATTGAACGGTTGGAACCTTACTCCGTCGCCAAAGGCAAGCGAATGGTGAAGGCGGCTCCCCTGCCCTCCTCGCTTTCCACACTTATGCTGCCGCCATGCTGCTGGACGATCTGTCGGGCGCCGGCAAGGCCGACCCCGGAACCTTTCACTCGTCCGACGACGTTGGATCCTCGGTGAAACTGCTCGAACACATGCGGCAGGTCTTCTGGAGGAATCCCGAGGCCGTGATCTCTCACTGTTACCACAGCATAGTCGCCGTCCGCGCCAGCCTCTCGGCCAACCGATACCAAGACCGGCTCATCCTCGGGGCTGTACTTGAATGCGTTTGCTAGCAAATTGCTGAGAACGCGCTCTATGCGAGCCGCATCCACACGCACAAGAACAGAGTCTGTCTCGGCCTCCACGCGGATGCTCTGTGCCTCCCTCTGCCGCTGATAGTCTGCTGACGCGTCTCGAGCCAGCTTTACCAGGTCAGCGTCGACACAGTCGAGCTCGAGAGGGTGACCCACCTGCAAATGAGCCATGTCGACAAGGTTGTTGAGCTGGTGGCTCATCTTGTCGACA
>QHBP01000366.1 GCA_003244175.1 Chloroflexota bacterium
GAAGACGCGGGTGTAGGGCGTCACCTGGAACAAACCCGGCTTTGGTCGTCGGCGCATCGAGTCGTGACAAAGCTTCGACGAGGTCAAGGTCGCGGATCGCCGTGCGATATGCCTCGGAGTAGCGATTCACGCTGATGATCGAGATCAGCCCTCCGGGACGCAGCGGCCGGCAGAGCGACTCTACGGTCGCATCGACATCATCGACGTACTGAAGCAGGTTGTGAGCCAGGACGACATCGAAAGCCGGCTCGGGAAAGAGCTTCGGAAGCGAGGACGCCTCTGCGCGCATCGTCTTCACCCGATCGAGCACACCCGCGATTTCGGCGTTACGCTCCGCTTCCGCCAGCATCTCATCGGCAAAATCCACGAGCGTGACGGCGTGTCCCTGGGACGCGAAGGGAATCGCATCAAGACCGTTCCCGCCACCCACGTCGAGG
Organism: Chloroflexota bacterium; assembly: GCA_003244175.1. Classification (GTDB taxonomy): domain Bacteria; phylum Chloroflexota; class UBA5177; order UBA5177; family UBA5177; genus QHBP01. The sequence continues at coordinate 438 of QHBP01000366.1, forward strand.
ACCTGAAGGGGGCCCGCTCGCACGTGACGACGTATGTTCGCCCTGCCCGACCGTGTAGCGCAGACGCCCCCCACGGCGTCTCTTGCCACTCCTTCCATGCCGGCAGGTTGTCATCAAACGTGTCTGGAAGCGTCATCGCCAAACAGCTCGCCGCTCTAGGCGGTCACGTCCCGGCTGCGGACGGCTGCCATGGTGATGGCGAGAAAGATAGCCATGTAGATGCCCAGGGCAAGGATCGAGATCCCGGCACTCGGAGCGCTCGAATCCACCGACGCTAGGTTGCTTCCGGCTATAAGTCCCGACGAGGCCACCCGCGTGGCAACATCGTTGGAATAGACGACGGGGAAGTGACTGGCCACGTCGTTCCAGTGCCCTCCCAGACGGTCGAAGATCCCGCGCAAAACGAACTCGGCGAGGGTCGACCCAATCCCAACGCCGATTCCCACCGCCGCCGACCGGAAGATAGTGGCGGCTGCGTACGCCAGGACGAGGTAGAACGCGGCGACAAACCACGCAGTGAGGAAGCACTTGACCACGGTGCCGATAAAGGCCGCGCTCACGACGCCGGAGAGAAAGACGTCGTTCCCGGTTAAAAGTGCGACGACGGTCCCGGCGATGCCCCCCACGACCACGACCGCCACGAGCGCGATTCCGACACCGGCCAGGAGGACTCCCAGCGCGGAGAAAACATGCTGGATGCGGTAGGGACGCCGGCTTAGAACCATTCGGATCGTTCCCCATCCGTACTCGCTGCCCGCCCAGCTGCCACCCAGGACGGGCCAGAAAAAGGGCGCGAAGAAAGAGCCGTAGATGAGCGCCGCGAGAGCCGCGCGCGGGAGGGCCAGGTTCGGCTCATCGCCGCCTCTGAGGTGAGTGCCCTGTCCCCAGAACGCGAGCACGAGCAGGGTGAGGAGCAGCAGCAAAATCACACGCGGCATCCACCGCTTGGACAACTTCAGCCATTCGAACGACATATATGCGGTCATTGCCCGTTCCCTCCGGTCACGTCCAGGAAGTATTGTTCGAGGCTGCGCTCCTGCGGACGCATCCCTGAGAGATAGAGTCCTTGCTCCGCAAGGACCTGTGTCACGTCGCTCGCGCACTCCGGCGGCGCGTCCAGCAACAGCCGGCCTGAGTCGCGCCGGATCCCACGCACCCAAGGAACCGCCTCCAGAATGCGTTGCGCCTCGTCGATCTGCGCGATGCGCACTTCCAGCGCCTCACTCGCGCCCAGTAAATCGGACACGCGGCCCTGGACGACCACGCGACCTCTGTTCAAAATGACAATGCGGTCGCAGATCTGCTCGATCTCGTGCAGCACGTGGCTGGAGATAAGGACCGTGCGTCCCTCCCCCCGCAGACGCTTCATCAGGTCTCGCATCTCCACGATGCCGGCGGGATCCAGACCGTTCGCCGGCTCATCGAGGATCAGCAGGTCCGGCCCGTGCAGCATTGCGGCCCCCACGGCCAGGCGCTGCTTCATGCCTAAAGAGTACGTCTTGAACTTCCGGCCGGCGGATGAGGTGAGGTCGACAAGATCGAGGATTGGCGGGATGCGGTCGTACGGGGTGCCGGTGAGGCGCGCGATCGCCCGCAGATTGTCACGGCCGGACAGGTACGGATAGAACGTGGGGTTTTCGATGATGGAGCCGGTCCGGTCCAGGATCTTTGGGAGATCGGTCTTGATGTCCATTTCCAGCACTCGCGCGTTGCCCGATGTGGGCCGGACCAGACCCAGAAGCATGCGCATGGTCGTGGTCTTGCCGGCGCCGTTTGGACCGAGGAATCCGAATATCTCTCCCGACTGGACCCGCAAGCTCAGGTGATCCACGGCCAGCGTGTTGCCGTAGGCCTTGCTCAGATCGCTGATGTCAATCGCAGGGGCATCTGTACTCAATTTGTCTCCTGCTCTCTGTGACGTCGTGTCCGCCCTCGCGGGGCGGCAACTTCAGGCGAATACGTATGGCCTCCTTGTCGCTGCCAGCATACCGGCCCGATGCGTCGAAAGTGTGCCGATCGTGTGGCGATTCGTGTGGCGATTCCGGTTGGACGGTGGCGAAGATCGCACACCCTTCCCACCTAGAGCACCACGAACAGCGATATTGTGACAGAGGCAGAGTTGCAGCGCGAGCAGCTAATCCCCTTACCTCCCGACCCCCTCCCGTACTCACTCCCGGACTGGAGCGAGGGAGTGTCCCAGGAGAGGTGTTTGTGACCCGTCCCCCCATCCTTGACGGGTTGGCGCGGGGAGATGTTGCCAACGAACGCGCAACAGCGACGTTAAACTGGCGCTCATCCGCCGCTTGACACGCTCGACGCGATGATATATCATCAATCTATCTCCATAGATAAATAGGTAGATAGATGATTGAATTCCGGTTGGACCAGAGGTCAGGAGTGTCGACGTATCTTCAGATCGCCCAGCAGGTTAGGCAAGCACTGCGCCTTGGCCTGCTCGAGCCCGGAGATCAGCTGCCCACGGTGAAGGAGGTTGTGGCTCACCTCGCCATCAACCCAAACACGGTGCTCAAAGCGTATCGGGAGCTGGAACGAGAAGGCCTCGCCGGCGGTCGGCCGGGGCAGGGAACATTCATCCTTCGCACCCTCGCCGGGAGCTCCTTGCGGAGTCACGCGGCCCTCCGCCGGGATCTCGGGCGATGGCTGGAAAAGGCGCGAGGCGCCGGGCTGGATGAGGAGAGCATAGTCGCTCTCTTCACGGACACATTTCACGATTCTTCAAAGGAAGGTGTGGCATGACACACGCGCTGCAAGCGATTGATCTGGGCAAGCGCTACGGCCGGCAATGGGCGCTGCAGGACTGCTCCTTGACTCTGCCCAAGGGCCGCGTGGCCGCGCTCGTTGGCCCGAATGGCGCTGGAAAGACAACGCTGTTGCACCTGGCCGTCGGCCTTGCCGTCCCCAGCAGCGGACACATCGAGGTCTTCGGATGGTCACCCCGACGGCAGGCGACGCTGGTGCTCCCCCGTGCCGGCTTTGTTGCTCAGGACCATCCCCTGTATCGCAACTTCACAGTGCACGAAATGCTGGGAATGGGTCGAAGACTGAATCCACACTGGGACGACGACATGGCCAGGGGACGACTCAAGCGCCTCGGCATTCCGATCGAGCGTAAGGTCGGCAAGCTATCGGGAGGCCAGCAGGCTCAGGTGGCGCTGGTCATGACCCTGGCGAAGCGCCCGGAGCTGGTTCTGCTGGATGAACCGCTGGCGGCACTGGACCCGTTAGCGCGGCGCGAGTTCCTGCGGACGCTGATGGAGGCGGTAGCGGAGGATGGTCTGACGGTGCTGCTCTCGTCCCACATAATCGCCGAGCTCGAGCGAGTCTGCGACTACCTGATCATCCTGTCCTCCTCGCGCGTCCAGCTCACAGGGGACATCGAGGAGCTGGCAGCCAAGCACAAGCTCCTGGTTGGACCGCGGCGCGACGAGGACGCGGTGGCTCACGTCCACAATGTGGTCCAGGTCAGTCACACCGAGCGCCAGACGACCTTACTGGTGCGGTTGAACGGACACATTTTCGACTCGTCCTGGGAGGTCCACGACGTACCCCTCGAGGAGATCGTTCTGGCGTACCTCGGCCGGCCGGCGTACCAGGCGTGGGAAGTTCCCGAGCGAGATACCGAGGAGGTTCCGGCATGATCTGGCTGACATGGCGTCAACAGCGACTCGAGCTCATGGTGGCGGCCGCGGTCCTGGGCCTCGTCACACTCGTGTTACTCAAGACGGGCCTGGAGATGGCCTCGGCGTACCAACAAACAGGAGTCGGTCCCTGCATCTCGGCACAAGGCAAATCAAACTGTTTCCTGGTCGTGGAGGCTTTCCGCAATCGTTTCAGTAGCATCGTTGGACTCGCAAACTGGCTGAACTTCTTGCCTTTAGTCTTCGGGCTGCTTCTGGGCGCGCCTCTTGTGCTCGAGCTGGAGCAGGGCACGTATCGACTGGCATGGACGCAGAGCATTACTCGGACCCGATGGATTGCGTTCAAGCTTGCTTTCGTCGTCGCCGCCGCGCTCCTTTTGTCTGTCATCTTTACGGCCATCATGACATGGTGGCATGCTCCCTGGAATCATCTCGAAGGACGATTCGTCCCGAATGCGTATGACTTCGAAGGGGTGGCGCCACTGGCATACGCCGTGTTTGCCGTCTCGCTCGGCATCGCGCTCGGGACCATATTCCGCCGGACAGTTCCCGCGATGGCGCTCTCGCTCTTTGGATACCTGGCGTTGCGCCTCGGAATTGAGAATATCGTGCGTCCGCACTTTGTCGCGCCCCTGACCGCCGTTGACATTCACAGTTTTCGAGGCTCATTGCCAACTCAAGCACATGGGGGTTGGATTATGCAGAGTGGTTGGAGCGACCGATTTGGCCATTCCCTCTCCGACAATTACGTCTTCCAGGTCTGTGATCCCCATTTGGTGGTTGGAGTCAAGTCGGCGATGACCGCGTGCTTCCGATCCCACGGCATCTTCGACTCCATCGTCTACCAGCCCGCCAATCGCTTCTGGCTCTTCCAGGGAATCGAGACGGCGATCTTCGGCGGCGTTTCCGCCGCGCTTCTCGCACTCACATTCGTGTGGATCAAGTACCGCGTCAGCTGAACGTCTTGCCGGATCGACGGCGCCGAGGCGGCGCTGAATCGGTCCTGTTACGAACCCCGATCTGTAGCGTTTCACTGAAGTGAGTGGTATTCGAGGATGGTGCCCCTATGAGCTCGACCTTACAAAGAGACAGAGCCGCGTATTTTCGCGAGCTCCATCACGCGGGACCCGTGCTGGTCCTGCCAAATGTATGGGATGCTGCCGGCGCGCGTATTTGTGCACAAGCCGGATTCCGCGCTATCGCTACCACCAGCTCGGGAGTTTCCGCCACTTTGGGCTACGGCGATGGCGAACAGATCACGAGGGACATGCTGATTGAGGCCGTCGAGCGTATCACGCGCGTGGTCGACTGTCCTGTCACGGCAGACATCGAGGCGGGGTTCGGGGACTCCATCGAAGACGTGCTCCAGACGGTCCAGGCTGTGATCGCGACCGGCGCTGTTGGCATCAACATCGAAGACTCGAAACGGGAGAAAGGCGCTGGTCGACATCTCGCATCAGGTCGAGCTGATCAAAAAGCTGCGCGAGCTGGGGACTTCGCTTGACGTTCCGTTCGTGATCAATGCACGCGTCGATGTTTTTTTGCTGGCCTCCGGTGATCCGGAGAGCCGCCTCGCGCACGCCGTCCAGAGAGCCAATGCTTATCGGAAGGCGGGCGCGGACTGCACCTACCCCATCGGGCGATTCGAGCTTGCCGTCATCGCGGACCTGGTCACGATGATCGAGGGACCGGTCAATATTCTTGGCGGCCCACCGGGGCCAACCATCCCAGAGCTTGCGAAGGCCGGCGTCGCACGTGTCAGTTTTGGCGGCCGGATGATGAGCTCGGTGCTTGGGCATTTGCGGGGTATCGCCTTCGAGATTCTCGAGCACGGCACCTACACCAAGATGAAGGCTGAGACCCTGTCAGGTGCGGAATTCGGCGCACTTTTCAGCAATTAGCAGGTGACGATCTTCGGGCGGCACGGCCCCCCTCACAGGCCCAACCGTCAAGGGTAGGTGCCGTTGGACACAACGGCCGGCCGGTCTTTTCCTTGGTCGTCGGACAGCTCGTCTCAGGCCCAGATGTAGGCCTGGTGTTCCCGTCCGGCTGTCCCCTTGCATGTAGGTGCCTCTGGAGCTCGACGTTCCGGCCGGGCTTCCGGGATGCAGCGGAGGGACACTGCACCGGGGTTGCGTTCGCGCTTCTAAATATCATTCACTACGAGCTTAATATTGTTATACTGAATATGTATTTCTCGTCATCACGCGATTGTTAGAACAACCGCATTCATGCCGAGGCCATACAAACTCGATCTAGGAGGGCACCGTGACGGCCGATCGCGAGTCATGCGCCATCGTCGCCGAGAACCTGCATCGCGTCTACGTCACGGGCCGCCGGTTCAGCCGGAAGCGCAAGCTTATAGTCGCCGTTCAGGACATCAGCTTTGTGGTACCCCGCGGTACCATCTTCGGCATGCTGGGGCCGAACGGCGCCGGGAAGACCACGACGATCAAGATGCTGTCCACGCTCCTCATCCCAAGCGGTGGCTCCGCGTCGGTTAGCGGCTTCGATGTGGTGCGCGACGAGCGCATGGTGCGCCGCCAGCTCGGCGTCGTTCTGGGCGGGGATCGCGGCCTCTACGGGAAGCTGAGCGCGCGCGACAACCTGATCTACTTTGGCAATTTGTACGGGATGAAGCGGGACATCCTGAGACGACGCGTCGAAGGGATGCTGGATCTGGTAACGCTACGAGACCGAGCGGGTGAGCGGGTCGAAGGTTTTTCACGCGGCATGAAGCAACGGCTGCATCTGGCCAAGGCGCTGCTTCACGATCCTCCCGTCCTGATTCTTGACGAACCGACGATCGGCCTCGACCCAGCGGCGGCGGTGGATCTGCGTGCTGCCATCGCGGCCCTGGTCCCGGATCACACGGTGCTCTTGACAACACATGACATGGCCGAGGCGGATGCTCTGTGCGGCGAGATCGCCATCGTCGACAAGGGCCTGATCGTTGCTCAGGGCACGCCAGAGGAGCTCAAGTCGCGGGTCGCGGCGGAGCGGCGCATCGTCGTGTCCACGCGCGGGACCCTGGATGGGCACGCATCTCAGATCGCGGGCCGAGTGGCCGCGCTCAAGGACGTCAGCACCGTGAACCACAACGTTGTCGAGGGTGACCTCGTCGAGTGGACGATTCTCTGTGGCGACACCGCGGTAACCCTGGATGGAACTCTGGCGATTCTGCGCGGCTCTCAGGTACCGGTGCAGGCGGTCAAGGTCATCGAGCCGACTCTGGAAGACGCCTTTCTCGCCATCGCCGGGAGATCGTTCGAATGAACGCAACCCGCGAGGCCTGGTTTCTCGGTCCAACATCCCACATCTGGGCGGTCACCATGGCCACCACGCGCGCCTACCTCAAACGATACAGCGCATACCTAATCCAGCTGATTCGCTGGCCCCTTGGTCCTCTGATCATGTTCGTCACATATCGCGTCACGTACGGAGCTTCGGGGAGGACACACGTCGGCGGCGCAACCATCTCCGGTTTCCTGCTGATCGGGATGGTCGGTCTCGTGACCTGGACGTCGACGGTCTGGGCCAGTGGGTATGCGCTCGAGTTCGAGCGCTACGAGGGGACGAGCGGCGCTCTCTTCCTCTCGCCAGCCAGTCGCGCGGCGGTGGTTGCCGGCTATGGTCTGGGCTCATTTCTCTGGTTTCTTCCCTCGTTCGCGGTTCTCGTGCTGCTCGGCGTCGTCACTGGTGCGCGCCTCCACGTGGCTGACCCACTTGCCCTGGGGCTCGCCGCACTTTCCCTCGTAGTATCGTCGTTGGCGGTTGGCTTCACCTTCGCCGGGCTCTTCATCCTGTCGCGCCGTGGCAACATGATCGCGAACTTTGTGCAGCAACCGATCTATCTCCTCGCGGGCTTCCTCGTCCCGTTGGACAGTTTGCCGCACTGGGTTCGTCCCATTTCAAACGCATTGCCGGTAACGCATGCGGTCGCCGCCCTGCGCCAGTCCGCGCTGGCCGGCGCGACGCTTCGACAGGCCGGTCCCCAGATCGGGCTGGCGCTGGTCACGGCCGCGGCCTATTGGGTTGTGGGACTGATAGCGCTACGGAGGGTAGAGCATGTGGCAAAGCGCGCTGGCCAGCTCGATCTCTACTAGCAGGGAGTGGCTGCGGGCCGTCCTGCAGTCAATACGCGCCTCCTGGTGGGCGGTGACCAAGCAGACGTATGGGAGAATCGGCACCGCCGGGTACGCCACGGTTTGGGTGTCGTACCCGATCTTCCAGCTGTCGGTGGCGGGACTGATCTACCGCGGCGCGCGCGCGGACCTACTGGCATACGCCGTGGTGGGTGTCGCCGCCAGCACGTTTGTGTTCAACGCTCAGTACTACATCGGGCAAATCCTCGACGAGGAGCGTGAGGCTGGAACGCTGGCCGGGCTGTTTCTAGCGCCGTGTCCTCGTCTAAGCTGGCTGACGGGCTTTGCTCTGGGCGGGCTCACGGACACGGTGGTAGCGGCCAGCTTGGCCGTGGTCTTTGGCGCCCTGGCGTTTGGCGTCCGATTCCACCCCAACTACCCCGCCCTTGCCCTCAGCGCGCTGCTCTTCCTCGCGTCGCTCTGGGGACTCGGATTCGTGTTCTCCGCGATCGGGCTGGTCATCAAGAAGTCGAACGACCTTTCCAATCTACTCTCTCCGTTCCTGACGTTGCTCGGAGGCATCTTCTATCCGATCTCGCTGCTCCCGATTTGGCTGCAGATTCCGGCGCATGCCCTCCCGATCGGCTATGGCGTCCAGGCCATGGCCAGCGCATCCTTGCATGGGGCGGGCATTGAAGCCCTGGCGCCCCAGCTCATACCGTTGACAGTCTTCGCCGTCGTCCTTCCATGGCTGGGAATCCAGACCTTCGCCTGGCTCGAACGCGGCGTGCGCGAGAGGGGAGAGCTGGACCTGTACTAGCGCTTGTCGCTCTCCGGCGGGAAGTGCCATAGTACCTCAACAGAGGAGGGTGACGTGACAGCACAAAACGTTCAGGAAATCGTCGATTCTTTCACGCAGAAAGTCGCTGAAAGGCTGGATCAGAACAAACTCGACGGTCCGGTGCGTCTCGATCCCACGCGAACGGTGGTGATTATCCCGCTCAAGGACAAGGGACCGATTCACGTTCACGTCCAACACGAGATCAACGATGCCGGTGTGGACAGCGTCATCAAACAGATCAACCTGACCCCGGGATTGAAGGGTTTGGCGATCTGAGGGCTACGCGGGCCGGCTCGCTCCGGCCCGATCGCCCTGAGGCGAGGCTGGTATGCTTTGTGCGACGTGAGAGGGCATCACGAGGAGGCCAGTCATGGATCAGATGGACCGTGAGGACCTAGCCGACCAGGCTCGCGGCAGCGACGCGGCCGGGACGCACGAGGGCGACGGGCTGCTTGATCGCGCCCGCGAGGCCGCCGGAGGCGCCTTTGGCGGCGACAAGGGCGACGAACGAGGCCAGGACGGAGGTCAGGCCCCCGCCGAAGACAGCGGCGACCTCAGCGGTGGCACCGCCCCGTACACCAGCTCCAGCTACACAGAGAGCGGGGGCGGAGACGAAGGAGATCTCGATCGCTCCAGGTCCATCTGCCGCTAGTCGGCGCTTTTCTGAACACCTGTCTCGAGGCCTACCCCCTTCAGGAGAGTCTTCAGGAGAGTCTTCAGGAGAGGGACCGGGGCTGAGGGCCGGGGGACCAATCGATCGCCGGTCCCTTCGGCACGATGCGTGTGGGATTGATCTGGCCGTGCGTGCAGTAGTAATGCCTCTTGATGTGGTCGAAACTGACAGTGTCACCGAATCCTAGGTGCTGGTACAGGTCCCGCGCATAGGCCCACAGGTTGGGATAGTCAACCAGACGTCGCAAGTTGCACTTGAAGTGGCCGTAATACACGGCGTCGAAGCGTGCCAGTGTCGTGAAGAGCCGGACATCCGCCTCGGTGACCTCGTCGCCCACCAAGAATCTCTGGCGTGACAGTCGCTCCTCGAGCCAATCGAGCCGTACAAAGAGAGCGTCAAAGGCCTCCTCGTACGATTGTTGGGTCGTGGCGAATCCTGCCTTATAGACGCCGTTATTGACATCCTCATAGACGACGGCGTTGACAAAATCGATTTCGTCACGGAGCTCGATGGGGTACAGGTCCGGTGGGTCCGTGCGTTGATAGGCCGTGAATTGCGTCTCGAAGTCGATTGTGATATCTGGATAGTTGTTGGTGACCAGTCGATTGCCGACGCGATCCCAAATACAGGGGACGGTATAGCGGCCAGTGTAGTCTGGGTCGGTCGCGAGATAGGCCTCCGAGAGGAAGTGGAATCCGTTTACGGGATCGATCGAGTACCCGGGACCATCGCGAAAAGCCCACCCTCTCTCGTCGCGGATGGGGTCGACGACAGACATAGAGACGACGTCTTCCAGCCCTAACAGCCGGCGCACGATGACGGAACGATGCGCCCAGGGACAGGCCAGCGATACGTACAGGTGGTAACGGCCCGGCTCGGCGGGGAATCCGGAAGACCCGTCTGCCGTGATGCGGTCGCGGATGGTGTAAGCCTGGCGAACGAAAGCACCGTCCACATTGGTCTTGGCGGCGAACTGCGAAACCGACGTTGAGGTCGTCATCGCTGACTGCTGTCGCTAAGAGCGCGGGCCTCGGACCACATGCTGCTCAGCTCCCGCCCGACGGGGCCGAGAGATACGCGATGGCTGCCCGGTGAGGGTTTAGGTGTGATTCTGATACTCGCCTCGCCGTCCCCTCCAACGGGTTTGGACGCGCCATCCATGACCTGCGAGAGGGCGCGTGCCGGCAGGGTCGACGTAGGGCGATTGAGCATTTTGAAGAAGGGGACGGCCGCGATGAAGACCGCCAAAGGCGCCTCGATCATGCCGTAGGCGACCGCTAGGCCGATCCCGCCATAGTAACCGGCCGCACGCGCCCAATCGATCTCGACCGATCCGAATCGAGTGACGAGGCCTCGATCTGGGGATTCCATGATTGTTACTCCTCCGAAGCGCCGTGAGCGCGATTCAACACGTGTCTCATGCTACTTCACTCAATGCGACCCGACTCGCGGACGATGGCATTTTTGGACTACGGCCCTAGTTGTGGCTCAGCGGAACCCAAGACGAGGTCAGAGATACGCACGAAGTGACGGTGGTTTCGCGAAAGTCACGATGCTGATGGCTAAGCCGCGGGGAAGCAGAGAGTCGAGGAGTTCGACAGCGGCGGGACGTCCCTTGAGATAATCGGCGACCCGATCACTATCGACTACGTACCTCATAAATCAACGGGTGGTCGGTCGCTCCTCTCACGATCAGCGTAAATATCGGCAATCAGCCCGTCAGTATCGACGTCACTCCAACTGCCTGCCGCGGAGCGAAATGCAGCATAATCTGGCTCTGTTTTTCTGGCCTTAGCGTGATCCTTGGATACGGGCATGATAATGGCCACGTCTTCTCCGGCTTCGCGCAGAAGTCGCGGTTCACCCGTTGTCCGTACCTCCTCAACGATGTCTCGTAGGTCATGAGCACCGAGCATTTCGACAGGTTTAAGTTCTTCGCTCATAGCACGCTCATCGTATCATCAAAGCGCAGCAACCACGGGGCAAATGCCGGCGAGCACTGGATAGACGAGAATGGTCAGCAGGCTCCGGCGATAAACCGACGAGCCGACAACGGCGATCGTGGCGACGGTCGTGGGGACGTTGTCCGAGGTGGCCGAAATCATGCCCGGACCCAGAGCGCGAAAGTAATCGCGCCACGTTCTTCCGCCGCTAGGGTGTGCGCGGGGACCCTCCTCTGAGGCGGTGACAAGTTTTGATCCCGAGTCCTGTGCTGGCACGCGGTTCTCCGGCTGCGGAGATGGACAGCAGGTAGGCGTCTCGGATTTCTCGCGCTGTCATGCAATATCCATGCTGAAAACACACATGTTGAGGAGAGGTTGCCCATGTTCGGAGCTGTCTGGGATCTCGACGGCACGCTAGTCGACACGGAAATGCTCCACTATGGCGCGTGGCGTGTATTGATGCGGGAGCACGGTCGAGATCTCACCCACGCGCAGTTCCTGCCGACCTTTGGCCTGCGCAACGATGACACCCTTCGCGACCACTTCGGATTTTCCGATGATGATGCCGGCATTGCTCGCATGAGCGAGCGCAAAGAGGTTCTCTTTCGCACGGTGCTGGAGCGTGAAGGCATCCAGATGATGTCCGGCGCGCGAGAGCTCGTCGAGCACCTTTTCGGTTTCGGATGGCCGCAGGCTATAGCGTCCTCGGCACCGCCGGAAAACATCGCGGCGCTGCGTCGGCTGATAAGCTTCCCATTCGACACCGTCGTCTCGAGTCAAGAGGTCTTGCGCGGCAAGCCGGCACCGGACATTGTCCTCCGCGCCGCCGAGCGACTGGATGTCCCACCCAGCCATTTGGCGGTTCTAGAGGATGCGCCGGCCGGGGTGGCCGCGGGGAAGGCGGCTGGTTGCCACGTCATAGCCATCGAGGGCTCGTTCCCCGCGGCACGCCTTGCGGAGGCCGACCTTGTGGTTCAATCGTTTGACGAGGTCCTGTGGCCTCGCGAGCGATGGGAGGCTTTCATCACTTCTGAGTGTTGAGTCTCAACGCCGTGCTTTAATCTAGGTCATGAAGCTGTATTTGGTCCGCCACGGAAAGGCCGAGCCGGGGGGCGTCGACGAGGAACGGCTACTCACCTCCCGCGGCCGTGGTGCGGTGGAGCGAGTATCGACGAGTCTCATTGAGATGGGCGTGCAGATCGGTCGCATGGAGCACAGCGGCTTGGTTCGCGCCCGGCAGACCGCCGAGATCCTGGCACTGGCGGTGGGAGGCAGCCCTCTCGAGGTCCCCGATCTCGCGCCGGAAGCCGACGTCAAACGAATCGCTCGCCGAGTCACCGATGCGGGGGAGGACGTCATGCTCGTCGGCCACGTGCCGTTCATGAGCCGGCTGGCCTCGTACCTCCTGTCGGGGGATTCCGAGCCGCCGCTGCTTCACTTCAGGACGGCGTCGATAGCCTGCCTATCAAACGACGAGGACTCATGGATACTGGAGTGGTTCATCACCCCAAATGCTGGCTAGCTTGCGCAGCCACCAGCTGCCGAGCCGGCTGCTGCCGATAGACTCGACACCCACGATACCGTTTACAGGCGGGGGTTCATCGCGTCGGCGAGTCCGTCCCCAAAGAGGTTGATGCCGAGGACGGTGAGACAGACCGCAAGGCCAGGGAATGCAACCTCGCTCCATGCCTCGAACATGTTCTCGTAGCCCGAGTTGAGCAGACTACCCCAGTCGGCCGTCGGCGGCTGCACGCCGAGCCCAAGATAGCTGAGAGCCGAGGCCGCGATGATGGCTACCCCCAACCCAGTCGTGGCCTGAACGATCAACGGATCGAGGATGTTTGGTAGGACGTGACGCAGGACGACATATCTGTTGCTCCGCCCGATGGCTCGCGCGGCCTCCATATACTCCTGCCGGCACACCTTCAGAGTCGTGCCGCGCGCCATCCGGGCGTAGCCGGGAGCGCCAGCGATGCCGAGGGCGAGGACCATCGACTTCATGCTCGGTCCGAGAACCGCGATCACGCCGAGCGGCAGCAGCAGACCCGGCAGCGCCAGCTTGACGTCAACCAGACGCATGAGCAGCTCGTCGATCAGTTTCCCCGCGTAGCCGGCTACCAAACCCAGCGGCACGCCTATTACGAACTCGATGGCAACCACCCCCAGGCCGATCGGTAGCGATACCCGAGCGCCAAAGAGCACGCGCGACCAGAGGTCACGACCGAGGTAGTCGGTCCCGAACCAGTGGCCGCCCGAGGGTAGCTGATTGAGCGCCAGCGGGTTGATCGCGTCCGGGTTGTACCGGGCGATGAGCGGGGCGGCGGCGGCGAGAACGGTGACGGCCAGAAGCACCGTTAGGCCTGCCACAGCTCGGGGGTTGGTGACAAGGCGACCCGCGACCTGGCGTCCCCAGGAGCCGGACGAAACAGCGAGGTCGCCGGCCGGCGTATCCCAAACATTCGGAACAAGCTCCAGAGAAGGAGCATCGGCGGCCGTGCCTGGAAGGACGTTCACGAGTAGTCTATCCGCTTGTCGAGGAACGAATATGAGATGTCGACGAGGAGATTCGCACCGATAAAGACCAGGGCGATGAAGAACGTTGTCCCCTCGATGAGGGGGTAATCGCGTCCGTTGATCGCCTCCAAAACCATCGTCCCCAGCCCGGGCCAGGCAAAAACGTTCTCCACGATGATCGCCCCGTTGAGCAGTCCCGCGAACATCAGGCCCAAGATCGTCACCACCGGAACCAGGGCATTCCGTAAAGCGTGGCGCATGATCACGACACGCTCGGTCAACCCTTTGGCTCGGGCCGTCCGGACAAAGTCCTGTTGCAGGGTATCCAGCAGCGACGCGCGCACATACCGCGTCAGAACGGCGCAGAGCCCGAACGCCAGCGTCACCGAGGGAAGGACAAGGTGACGGATACCCCCCGTTCCGGCAACGGGCAACCAGTGTAGCTGCACGCCGAAAACGACCGCGAGCATTGTGCCGAGAAAGAAATTGGGGACGGAAATGCCCACCACGGCCAGCGCGGCGACAAGGGTTCCGGTTGCCGTTCGATGACGAACCGCGGCCAGAACCCCCGCTGCAATCCCGAACAGTGTCGTCAGCACCAGCGCGCTCCCGGCTAGCTCGGCCGTATACGGCAGCCGTGACTCGATCTCCTCAAAAACCGGGCGGTTCGTGCTGAACGAGCGGCCAAAGTCAAGGCGCACCGCAGAACCGAGAAAGTCGAAGTACTGGACGGCCAGCGGTCGATCGATGCCGAGCTGGTGCCGCAAACGCTGCACGTCTGAAGCACCGCCGGCGCCTGAGTGCTGCTGCGTGGCCTGTGCGATCATCGACTGCGCTGCGTCCCCCGGGACCAGCCGGAACCCAACGAACACCAGGGTCAGAACGACCCAGAGCGTGGGGACGGCGAGGAGGACGCGGCGAGCGATGTGCGCGGTCATCGACCTAGCGCTGAAGGTACAGCTCTTCGAACGGAGGCAACATCAAGCTGTTGCTACCGGGCACGTAATGATACCCTTTGACCCGACGCAACGGGCCGAAGTTGAGGCCCCCATGGTCCGGCGTCTGACTGGATTGGAAACGTGAGTACAGGTCGCCGGCATGGCCTTGGATACCGACGTACATGTCCATCTGTCCGCGTGCGAAATCCGCCTGCGCGTCCACGACACCTTTGATCGCGAGATGAACGTTGATACCCACCTGCGCCAGCTGAGCCTGGATGAATTGCGCCGTCGTTGCAAAGATGGGGATGGAGAGGGTTTCCAGCGTGAACGGACCCGTGACGTGGTTAGCGGTGAGCATTTTCCGTGCGTCGTCCGTGTTGTACCGGATTGCGTAGCCCTTCGCTTTGGCGTCGTGGAACGGCGCGTGGCCGGCAATAGGACTATCGGCGGCTTTCGCGTAGCCATTGGCCGCAACCTTGATCAACGCCGAGCGGTCGATCGGCTCACTGATTTCCCGGCGGACAGCCGGCTTGTCGAACGGCGTATGGGCGAAGTTGAACCCCAGAAAGAGCTCGCTCGTCTCGGTCGACGTGTGCAGCTTGATATCAGGGTTGTTTTGCACTCGAGAGACCTGCGTCGATGCCACTCGCGTCACGTCCAGATCGTTCGCCAAGAGCTCGTTGACGGCCGTCGTATCGTCGACGACGGTCTTGAACACGATCGACGACAGGTACGCGCGTCCGCGGTTGTAGAGCCACGGAGGCCCCCAGTTGTGCAGGGAATTGCGCATGACAGTGATGGTGTTAAAGCCCGGGCTCACGCTGTCGACCTTGAAGGCGGCGCTGCCGATCGGCGTCTGACACGATTTGTCGCCCAGCGCGTGGTCCGCTTTCACATCGACGATGGGGAAGTTAACCCAAAAATCAATCGCTCCACCAAACGCCTTGCTGTAGATGAACCGGATGGTTGTCTTGTTGATCGCTTGCACGCGCTGCAGCGGCTCGGCCGCTGGAAGCCACGGCACCGGGTGGGTGAGGATGGCGTCCATCTCGGCCTTGATTTCCCGCGCGCCCAGAGGGTCGCCGTTGGAGAACCGCACGCCGGGCCGCAATCGCATGGTGAGCCATCTGCTGCCATGGCTGAACGTCCAGCCAAGCGCGAGGCCCGGTCGAACATGACCGTGGTAGTCGGTTGAAACGAGGGAATCGAATATCACAAAGAGATTCGAGTTCGCCTTGAGCGGATCGAGGCAGCTGCTCTGAAAAATCAAGCGGGCGGAAATGCTACCGTCGTAGTGCGGGGCGCTCCGCTGCCGTGCGTATGTGAGGGGTGATGCGCCCAGAGCGACAAGGGCGATGCTCCCCACCAGGAACGACGCCATGCGCGGGACGCGCCATGTGAGCGCAAATCGGAGGTTCACGTTTCTTCCTTTCTGAGTGAACGCGGCGCTTCCGACTGATGGAGTGCCGCAATCATACGTCCATACGTTGGTCACGTCAAGACATGCTCTATGCCATCTTCACCTCCATATGCCGCGAACTTTGCCGGTTGATGAGAACTCCACCACCCGGGGCACTCCCTCCCCGCCGATCTCCGTCACGAACACCCTTCCCCGGCGAGTCATGGCGACGGCCTGGACGTAGCCCGCGGCTCCCTCACGGAACCCCGGCGTGTGCCAGACGGCAAGCCAGGTCCCGTCCGGGGAAAGCTTGATGACGCGATTTCTCGGTTCGCTGTCCGCGACGTACACGTTTCCGTGAGCGTCGACGGCTATGCCTTCCGGGCACCGAAAATCTCCCTTCCACACGTGTCGGCATTGGACTCGACGCCGGTGAGGCCACGCCTATTCGGGACGGATATCGTGGCACGGCGCTAAACCTCGCGGCGCGGCTCTCCAGCATTGCCAAAGCGGGGGAGATACTGACGAGCGAGGGAGTCACCCATCTCACCCGGAAGACGGAGGGGATCGAGTACGTCGATCGGGGACGGGTGGAGATCAAGGGCTTCACAGAGGCTGTCCACGTCGTGCAAGTGGTCCCACCCCACGCTTTGGAGGGCGGACGAGTAGAACAGAGTGGTGTTCCAGTGGCGCCTCGCGGAGGCTTCCTGGTCCAGGTTCTCGGCCCCATGCAATTGGCCTGGGACGGGGCCCCGCTCGACATAGCCGGGTGGCAGCCTCGTGCGCTCGCGCTCTTTCGCATCGTTGCCACCGCTCCCGGAAGGCGCCGCTCCAGGGACGAGCTAATCGACCTGCTCTGGCCGGATTCCATGCCGGAGGCAGGCGCGAGCAACCTCCGCTACACGCTGCATCTGTTGCGCCGCGCGTTCGGCCACCTGGACCCGGGGCCGCTCCTCCTGCAGAGCGGGTGGGTCGGCCTGAACTCGGCTTACACCTGGGAGATCGATATCGAGCGTTTCGAGGAGCTGGACGTCTAGCCCATGCCGGAGACGACGGCAATCGGCTCGCGGCTCAGGGAGGGGCGCACACCCAGCGCGGTCCCGATCGTTCCCCCCAAACTCACTGCCCCCAGTGTTCCCGTGCCGGTTACCCCCAGCTATCCACTTCCGGCTCCGGGCTCCCTGGTCGGGCGGCAGCGTGAGCTGGGTCTCATCCTGGCTGCCTTGCCGGACGAACTTTCCCAGCCGGTGAAATCGCGGTTGGTCCTGCTTGCCGCCGAAGCAGGCATGGGGAAGACCCGGCTGCTGGCCGAGGTCGCACGACACGCCGTCGAGCACGAAACGCTCGTCCTGGCCGGTGGATGTTACGAGGAGGAAGGTAGGCTGTCCTGGGGCCCAATTCACGACGCCCTCCTTGACTATGTTCGGGCGCAGCCGGACGACATGCTCTACGCCCAGCTCGGCGACCTGCTCCCGCAGCTCGTCCAGATCGTTCCCGAGCTCCAGCCACGGCTCCCCCATGTTCCGGAGCTACCCTCGACGGATGCTGAAACTCAGCGCCTCCGCCTCTTCTCGACAGTCGCCCAAATCCTGGAGCGCATCTCATCGGATCGACGTCTTCTCCTGCTGCTGGACGATCTGCATTGGGCCGATGAGGTCACGTTACAGGTTCTGCATTTCCTGCTCCGACAGCCCGGCCTGGAGCGGGTGCTCCTGCTCGGCGCCTACCGTTCGGACGAAATGGCGCCGGGGACGCAGCTGGCAAGGCTTGTCGACAAGGCGGGCGAAACGCTTTCGATCCCGACGGTGAGTGTGCAGGCGCTCTCCGCGGACGACACGAGCAAAGTGCTCGCCGAGAGAGTCGGAGGGAAGTGCGATATGGGCCTGATAAGCACCCTGCACGAGCGCTCCGCCGGAAACCCGTTCTTTGCCATGCAGATGTTTCGTCTGCTCGAACGGGAGGGCCGCGTGCGTCTAGACGGAGGCAGCTGGCGGCTGGCTCCCGGAGCGCAGGTCGATCTCCCTCCCGCCGTACGCGACACGATTGCCCGAAGGCTTCGCCTTGTCGAGCCGGCGGTCCGAACGACGCTTGGCCTCGGTGCGGTCCTCGGCCGTGAATTCCCGTTTGCCGCGCTGGAAGCCATGGCGGACGCGAGCGAAGACGTGCTGTTCGGCGAGCTGGATGCCGCGCGGGAGGCGCATCTGATCCGGGAGAGCGGCGATGGCTACGCCTTCGTCCACCCGCTTCTCTGGGAAGTAGCCTACGGCCGAGTTCCCGATCAACGTCGCCGGCGTCTCCATGAGGGCGCTACCCTCGCGCTGGAGCGTCTCTATGGCGACAGCAGCGAGGAGCACGTGGCGGAGCTTGCCTGGCACGCGGTTGAGGCGGGAAGCTCAGAGCGCAGCGTGCGCTACAGAATCCGGAGGCCGCCTTCGCCCGACTAACCCCCCACCTCGCCGACGCCCACGGCGATCCTGAGTTCTTGACGGCATGGGCCCGGGTCCACGCCAGTCTGCGTCAGGACGCCGAAGCCCTGGAATGGAGCACCAGAGCGGTGAACGTCGCAGCAACATCCTCCACCAGCGTCCCGGAAGTGCAGGACGCTTTGCGTGTCCGGGCGCTCGCCCTATCGCACGTGGGACGCATTGAGGAATCGGAGCAGATTCTGGAGCGGTCCATCCGCTCGAGCCATTCCATGCCCTACCCTCTTGCCGAAGCGCGTGCCCTCTCCGATCTGGGAGAGATACTCATGCGGAAAGGCGACTTCGGCCAGGGCCGGACAAGGCTTCAAGACGCGCTGGGCATCTTCCACCGCCTCGGCGCCAAGGTCTACATTGGTCAGGTGGAACAAAGCCTCGCGCACCTCAGCGACGAGACATAGACGGATCCGCTGTCTGCGCCGACTTCACTAGCTTGAATATAGCTTGAATATGCTAACGACCGATCGACGGGGGCTACGCAGCGGTCAGCGGCGAGCCGTCACCATCGAGCATATTGCGGCCGAGATCGTCGCCCAGACGCCACTGGACGAATCGCAGCCTGTCGATCTCTCGCGCCGACAGGTTGAAGGGGAGAAGAGGCGGGTCCTCATCGTTGCGCGGACGCACCGCAACGACCCGCCCGCACGCGGAGCACACATGTGCATACGCTCTCCCACCTTCGATCGCCCGAAGGCGCGGCTCATCTTCTGTGATAGGGGTTTGACAGTGGGGACAGCTCATGAGACACCTCGTGGCAAGTAAACGACCTATGCTTCGAGTTTCGCCTACACACATTTCGTGCGGGTTACGTCTGCCTTACAAAACGAAGACAACCGGGAGTGTGTAACAGCCGGCACAAGATTATTTTTCGCCGACGGCGTCTTCCAGCATCTGACGGAAGGGAGAGAGGCGGTCCCCGCCCTGCTCGGGCCAGACGATTTCCTTGATGGTTCGCCGGAGTCCCCACGTTACTCGGGCAGCGCCGGGATTCCAGACGTGTTTGCCAGAGGGCAAGACGAAGGTTGGGCTTCCCTGTACTTTCAGCTCCTCCCACCCGTGATGACTCTCCCGCAGGATGGTCTCCCGCATCTGGCCGCTGTCCCAATCCGCAAGAAACCGAGCGACGTCGAGCCCCGCGTCGCCCGCTACCCGGGCCAGCTCGAATCGCGTGCAGATGGTTCGACTCTTGGCGAAAAAGGCGTTCCGCACGGCCCATGCGAACTCCATGGCGGCCTCGTCTCCTTGTAGCGCCGCTGCCCTTTCCGCTTCAAAGGCCGGTAGGAGTGTTGGAACGTACTCCCAATCAGGCCGCTGCCATGGTTGAATCGGCAAATCGGGCTCTTGCAGGTTCATGAGCGTGGTCTCGATGTCGACGGTCGGCTTCGGTGTGGAGCGTTCATTCTTGAGCTCGAGGGAGAGTGCGCGAAACGAGATACGAACACGTTCACGGTACTCCGGCCAGATCTTCCGCAGCCGGTACAGCGAAAGATACGCCCATGGGCAATGAATGTCGGAATACAGCTCAACGGTCGGAAGCTCGGTTGTCACTTTCTCTCCTCCTCTCAGGGTGAATGATGACGGGTGTGGGCTCGATCCTTGGGACTGACGGGCACGGAGGCCCGAGCTACGCCTCACGCGCGAATTGTGCAGTGTGGATTGTCCAGAACGTGCCAGTCCGAGGCCTGGATCGACGCTCGGTCGGACACGACGATGGCATGCGGCCGGGGGAACGGGGCGAAGCGCAGAAACAGACGCCGTTTGGCATGCGCCGCGATCGCCGGAATCAATAGTCCCACAAAGTTGCGCTGAGTCCGGGACACCATCGCCGACACCGGTGCCGGACCGAGAACAGGGCTCTGGTGCACAAGTAGGACAGCAAAATTCGGTCCGAAGACGAACGCGCGCTGAACCTTCTCCGTCTCATTACTCACGGTAACGAGCGCCCGGACATCCCCCGCCGTCAGCCGCTGGGTCGTGCACCGAAGCGCCAGTGGCGGAGCAGACGCGGCGCCGCAGCCGGCCATGGTAAGAGAGACGATGATCGCCGCCAGTATCGCTGCTCGTCCGCGCCTCACATGCCCAGTGTACAATCGGCCCACGGAGGGGACCGGGCATGAGCACGAGGCGAACGGTCGAGGAGGATCCCAACCCATGGCGTCGCTGGTTGCTGCCCGTTCTGCTGATCGTCATCATCCTGGCCGTGTTAGCCGGAGCCTACGTGGTCAAGCACCCGCACCTCGTCGGCGGCTCCCCCACGAGCACGCCCACCGCTCAGCCATCGCCCACCGCCGCGCCCAGCAGCACGCCTGCGCCTTCCAGTCCAACTCCCACCGCTCAGGCGACCGGCACGCCCAACCCGTCGGCCACCCCAAATCCGACGGGCACGCCGGCCTCCACCCCCACGGCGACGAGTACCGGCACTCCAACACCTACCGTTACCCCATTGCCGTAGCCAACAGTACGCGTAGCCGCTTTCGAGCAGTGTGAATTGGCGCCTGCAACGCTAGGTCTCGTGGCTTGGTATCCTTGATGCAGGCACAAGGAGGCCTTACGAATGATAAACATCACTGTCTCGCCGCGAGCGGCAGACGAGCTGAAGAAGGCACTCGGAACCGCGGAGCCGGAGCAGACCGTCAACGGTGTCCGTGTCATGGTGCAGAGCGCCTGCGGATGCGGCACCGCGCACTTCGCCATGGGCTTCGATGATGCCCAGCCGGAAGATGACCGGATCGATCTGGGTGGAGTGACACTTCTGATCGATCCCGACTCGGCTCCCTATCTGGAGAACGCCGAGGTCGACTACTCCGACGATCTCATGCAAAAGGGATTTCGCATCAACGCGCCGCAGTCCAGCGGCGGTGGTGGATGCGGCTGCGGAGGGCACGGACACAGTCACTAGCTCGCACTCACCTGGTCTAGCTCGGCAGCTCTAGCCGTCCGTCACCGGAATGATGTTCGTGTTGCCGTCGATCCTCGTCGAGGATGTCCTGGTAACGGGATGCGAGGCCCAGAGACGCTGGACGGCGACATGTCACCGTGCGCGTGAGGGGCATGCTACGCGAGGACAGGAGAGGGCGACGACAAGCGTACGCCCCTACAGATATATGTCAATAATTGACGTCGGTGGGGTCGATCGTGGGGCTGAATGGGGAACCCCGATCTCTCGCGCGTATTGCGGCACCACCTCGTGAATCAGTGACACCATCACGTGTGGCCCTATCTATAAGAATTCGCTCTTGATTTTCGATTGCCAAAGGAGTTCAATAGACATGTAGCACCTGTTAAGGAGGCTTACATGGCGGTCATGGGACAACTGCGTGCCGGCTGGTAGAGCCCCTCGCGACGCTCGTAGAGGGGCGGCGAGTGGACGACAGCTTCTTTAGCTGCCGTGAAAAGATGCTCCAGACATTTGCACGGAGCAGACTCGAAGAGAGTCAATTTTAGCGCGAAACATAGCGCGGGGTCGCACACGATGCGGCCCCTTTTTTTGCACCGGCTGGCCTCCACTATCTCGTACTTCCCCGCGTTTCTCGGGTGGAAACCTGACACTGGCACCGCGGATGGCGACTGCCGCCCACAAGTCGCCCATGCCGCGCCGCGGGAACACTCCGCATGAAAATAGGGCGGGGTGGTCTCGCACGTTCCAAGGGTGTTCCCGTTCGGACTCGTCTAGGAGAGCACGCGTGTGGCCATGGAGAGCCAGCGCCACACCAGATTGCGGACGATGCCGGCGTCGTTGTCGGCGGCAAGGATGAGGGCGGCGGTGTTTGGCGACAGGTCCCTGCTTGGATGCAGACGGACGCGGCCACGGAGGGCAGGGCCACATCGACGCGTCAATGACCCTGAACATTGCAATCTCCAACGAGATCTCCGAGCCTGAATGGTATGCCGCCCTCAACTAGAGAAGGACGTATCGCCACGCGTCGGGAAAGGACTGCCTGAGCAAACAGGCCCGGTGCTACAATTCCGTAGCAATTGTCAATCAAGAGACAGACTCTCGTATCGAAGGGTTTGTCACATCCAGAGGGAGGGCGCATGGCACGGTCACATAACTTGGGGTACCCGCGTATCGGGAAACGTCGCGAGCTGAAGCGCGCCACGGAAGGCTATTGGTCCGGCAAAATCAGCACCGAGGACCTGCTTGGACAAGTCGCCACGATCCGCGAGACGAACTGGAAGACGCAGCGAGATGCGGGCATCGACCTGATTCCGTGCAATGACTTTTCTCTATACGATCAGGTGCTCGACACCGTCGCGCTCGCCGGTGCCGTTCCAGACCGCTATCACTGGAGTGAAGACGCCGTCGATCTCGACACGTACTTCGCCATGGCGCGAGGCGCCCAGCGGGAGGGGTTGGATGTCACCGCGCTCGAGATGACCAAGTGGTTCGACACCAACTACCACTACCTTGTCCCGGAGCTGGTTCCTGGACAGACATTCCGCCTGGCGTCGACCAAACCCTTCGACGAGCTCGATCATGCCAGCTCGCTGGGCATTCATGCGAAGCCGGTCTTGATCGGACCGGTGAGCTTTCTGCTCCTGAGCAAGAGCCGGGATGAGCGGTTCGACCCTCTGTCTCTTCTAGATGCCCTCGTGCCGGTTTACCGGGAGGTCGTGTCCCGGTTGGCCGAGATGGGTGCGGAGTGGATCCAGCTCGACGAGCCCTGCTTCGTCCAGGATCGATCGGGTGACGAGCGCGCTGCTTTGACGCGCGCATACGGGGATCTCGCGGCCCACCGCGGCGCGGCGAAATTGCTTGTCCAGACGTACTTCGACAGCGTCGGGGATTCATATCGGACGCTGGCAGCACTTCCTGTTCAGGGTGTCGGGCTGGACTTCGTCCGCGGACCGCGAAATCTCGACCTTCTGAACTCGTTCGGCTTCCCTTCAGACAAAGTGCTGGCGGCGGGTATTGTGGATGGCCGCAATGTGTGGCTGAACGACATGGAGCGCTCTCTCGGGCTCAGCGAACAGATCGGCAAGCATGTCTCCAGCGACCGATTGTTTCTCAACCCGTCCTGCTCGCTCTTGCACGTGCCATATGACGTCCATCTGGAGCAGGATCTCGATCCACGCCTGGTGGAGTGGCTCGCGTTCGCGGAGCAAAAGCTGGCGGAGGTTGTGACGCTGGCGCAAGCGGCCACGGACAGAGAGTCGGTGTCCGGTGTTCTGCAAGCGAATGCTGAGGCAGTGCAGCGCCGGCGCCAGTCCGAACGGGTGCACCGGTCAGAGGTCAAAGACCGCGTAGCGGCTGCGGGCGAGCAGGAAGCCAACCGCGGTATCGAGTACGTCGAGCGCAGGGAAGCTCAGCATCACGCGCTTGAACTCCCGCTCTTTCCAACGACGACCATCGGAAGCTTCCCGCAAACGCCCGAGGTACGCCGCAACCGGAATCGGCTGCAAAAGGGGGAGATTACTCAGGGGGAGCACGACCGCTTCATCTCTGAAGAAATCCAGAAGCTCGTCGCCTTGCAGGAGGAGATGGGCATCGACGTGCTGGTACATGGCGAGTTCGAACGGAGCGACATGGTCGAGTACTTTGGCGAACGCATGGACGGCTTTGCCTTCACACGCCATGGCTGGGTTCAGTCCTACGGGACCAGGTACATCCGGCCGCCGATTATCTTCGGCGATGTTGCTCGACCCCAGGCGATGACGGTGCGCTGGTCGACCTACGCGCAGTCGCTGACGGACAAACCGGTCAAGGGGATGCTCACCGGTCCTGTCACCATACTCAACTGGTCCTTCGTTCGGGACGATCAAACACGGGCTGTGACCTGCAAGCAGATCGCCCTCGCCATACGGGACGAGGTTCGGGATCTCGAGAACGCCGGGATTCGGATCATTCAGGTCGACGAGCCGGCCCTTCGCGAGGGACTGCCGCTCCATCACGGCGACCGGCAGGAATACTTGAACTGGGCAGTGATGTGTTTCCGTCTCGCTACCGCAGTCGCGAGCCCGGCCACGCAGGTCCATACGCACATGTGCTATAGCGAGTTCGACGACATCATCGAGGCCATCGCCGCGCTCGATGCCGACGTCATATCCATCGAGAACTCGCGGTCGAATCTCGAGCTGCTCGACACCTTTCGACGTTTTGATTATAAGCAGGAGATCGGTCCAGGCGTGTACGACATTCACTCGCCACGCGTTCCCACGAGCGACGAGATGCGTGGCAATCTCAGCGCCGCAAGCGACGTGCTGGACCGCGGCCAGCTCTGGATGAATCCGGACTGTGGGCTCAAGACCCGCCGCTGGGAGGAAGTCCTCCCGGCGCTGCGGAACATGGTAGCCGCCGCCAGAGAGCTACGGGAGACGGAGGTCGCACTCAGTCGTTAGGAGGGTACCACAAGATGGATGAGGAACTGTTGCGCCAGGCCCGCTTTGCCGCCGTGTACGCGCACGTGCCGCACTCCGGTTTTCCGGTGGGAGCGGTGGTTGTCGGCCATGACGGTCAGGCTTATCGTGGGTGCAATGTCGAATCGGCGTCCTTTGGCCTGACGGTATGCGCGGAACGCGTGGCCATTTACGCGGCCATCGCGTCCGGTGCGAAACCCGTCAGCATCGCGGTCTCCTGTACCGAAGGCGATCTGTCGGATTCGGCCTCGCTCATGCCCTGTGGTGCGTGCCGCCAGGTGATGATCGATCACATGGACCCCGACGCCGCGGTCTTTGTGGACGGAGTGGGGGAGTTTACGGTCAAGGATCTCATGCCGAAGGGGTTTCGCCTCCGTAGTCGCCGCGGAGAGGTCGCCGTCGAAGGCTGATATCTTCTCTGTTCTATGGAGGCGGATGTCATGAACCAGCTCGCTCCTGCTCCGGGTAAGGATCAGTACATGGAGGCGGTGCGCGTCAACTCCGCTCTGCTGGAGGATGCGGCGCGATTGGGTCTGACGGAAGTCGTGTCCACCTGCCCTGGTTGGTATGTCGCCACTCTCGTTGCCCACATCGGCGAGGTCCAGCGCTTCTGGGCCCTTCAGATCAGATCGCGAGCCCAGGAAAAACAAGATCTGCCGCGTGCCGCCTTTGATTCATGTCCGGGACTGTTCGAATGGCTGGACGGGGTCGATGCGGGTGCTCCCGATCTGGAGGCCGTCCCCGACGGTCTCATCACGTGGTTCGAACGGGCCACCGTCGAGCTGCTCGCTGCGTTCCAGGACATCGACCCGGAGGAAGCGGTCTGGCACTGGTCGGGCGACAATCGGGCGATAGCACACATGCGCAACCAGGCGATGGAAGCGACGGTTCATCGGTGGGATGCTCAGAACGCCTATGGCGCCGTCACGCCGGTCGACCCGATCATCGCCCGGGATGGAATCGATCAGCACTTTGAGGTTCAGATTGCCGCCGCCCGCCAGTGGGGCACGCCCATTCAGGGAAGCGGCGAGACGTACCACTTCCACCGAACTGACGGCGAGGGGGAGTGGATGGTGCGCTTCGAGGGTGACGGCGTTGCGGTCCGGCACCAGCACGGGACCGGGGACGTCGCGCTCCGAGGTTCGGTCGAAGACATCTTTCTCTGGCTGTGGGGCCGCATCTCCGGCGAGCGCCTGGACGTCCGCGGCGACACTTCCCTGCTCGATCGGTACCGCACGTTGGTGCCCACGTCGTAGACGCATTTTTTGCGGGAGACCACTTGCTACGCTTCGACTTCCATCCGAGACACCCTGGCTTGTCTGCTCCTTCTCCCGTCCGAGAGGAGAAGAGGGGGCGGGCCTGCTTGACGCCGGCTCGCCGTCGTCGCTGTCCCGGTTAGCAGGTTGCAGAGTCGCGGACGGCGCCCGCGGATCATGACATCCGCCTTCGGTTATGGCTTGGGGAGCACGGGTTTCACCGGCGCCAGGGGTTGTGGCTGAGCCGGCCGTGCCGGAAGCACCTTGGGAGTTACCTGCTTGAGGCGCGGCGCCTCAATGTCTCTGCGCTTGGCCACGATCCGATAGCTGAAGGGAAGGGTGCTCAATCCTTCCCGTTGCTCCTTTACGGTAAAGGCGCTGGGCGTCTTGTTGCTCAGATATAGCCCCTCCGAGTCCGCCTCCGGTGTCAGGAAGACATGGTAGTCGTCGGTGTGGACGGCCCCGGCAAAGCCCGCATCGAGCCGGACGGTGGCCGAGCCATGGACGAGATGGGCCGAGCCGAAGTCCTCGAACCAGGACTCCGGGCTCTCCACGCAGTAGAGCAAGTGATGCGTGCCATCGGGGAAAGGCACCATGGCGGACGTGCTTCCGGTGACCGTCAAGTTGCCGTCGCAATAGACGCCCCAACCGAGCGGGCAGCCGTTGAAATTGATTGGTCCTCGATCCTTGGTTGGCTCTGCTGGTCACCGGTCATGCTTCGCTCCCTTCTGTATCGACGTTGTCTTCAAAGATCGCCGCTTCCATCCGTGTTCCCCTTCATCGGGGTTTTGAGGTACACCCTACGACCCCACCCATTCGATGAACAGGCAGAGTCGGCAGAGTAACCCACGAACTTCGGGATGGCGCCACGAACCGACAGGTGACCCCGCTCCACCGAAGGGGAAAGCGGATCTCGGAAACGGCAAACCGAGGTCATGGGGTCTTCCTCGTTTGTGTGTGTCGTGCGGGCCCAATGTGGGAGGGCGAGGGCGAAGTCTGGCTAGCGGTTGAGCATTGGCTCCGCTCGGTAATCATCTCCTTCACCTTTCGATCGGGGCCGCGACCGGGTTGCCCCACTCCATCCAGGAACCGTCGTAATTCTTGACGTTTGGGCATCCGAACACCTGGATCAGGAGGTCCCAGGTGTGAGTGCGGGACTCTCCATGTCCGCGTGCTCGATGCCGGCTATTGCTTCAGGGGGGGTTCAGGCGTCACCCCTGGTTCATGGGCCACAATCTCCTGGACCCTGATCATTTCCAACTGCGCTCTCGGGTGATCCTGGCCCTCCATGTGGCTCTCGATTGCGTCCTTGAGATCGTACGCATGTTCGGCGGCGTCGAGGAGCATGAACCCGAAAGACTTGCCGTTAGAGCGCTCATGGGTCCAATAGCCCTCGACAAAGCCGGGCGACTGCCGAACAAATGGCACGATGGGGTGCTCCAGCTGAAGCATCAGCTCGCCGGAGTACGCGTCGGACAGTTGCCACAGGCTCACGAGCGCATACATCAGCTACCTCCTGGCGGTGCGTATCGACCGAACCGCCCTTCCGAACAGTCTGCACGAGCAGCGCTCCGCTGCCCAGGACCGTAGGAGGTCCTATACCGGCACTTTGCCGGTACTTTGGTAAGAGCTCATGAACGCTTGGTCAGACAAGCGCTCGGCGATTGACCCTACGCGCCGGCACGTCCTGCCGAGAGCTCGTCATGCGCATAGTCCATGACCTGCTCCAGGCTCATAGTTCGCCCTTCTGCGGCCGCTGCCGTGAACGCCTCGTTTTCCATCTGCCCACGGACCGCCGTCATTTCTTGGCCGTATCTGACACGGGCGGCGGGCGCCATTGCCGACTTCATGGCCTCATGGAGTGCCGTGGCCGCTCCGTGCAGCCGTCCCGCCCGCTCCCCAAGACCTTGCGCACACGCCAGGCGAGCCATCCCTTCCAGGCACCGCGCAATTCCCGGCCGCGTGTTCAACCCGCAATGCAGCTCCAGGCTTTCCTCATAGAGCGCCAGTGCCTGCCGGTAGTCGTGCTGCTCGCGGGCCACGCCGGCCAGCTGTTCGAGGGCGAAGGCGATGCAGCGTCGATCCCCTATTTCCTGGAAGAGCGCAAGGCTTTGGGCAGTAAGCGCCTTGCCGCCCTCGAGATCGCCCATGCCGGAGGCTGCCTCCCCCTGGTTCAAGAGCACATAGGCCACCCCGTAGTTCGTCCCGAGCGAGCGGTAGAGCTCGAGACTTTGCTCACAAAAGACCACCGCGCCCGCATAGTCGCCCATTTGCGTGGCCGCTTCCCCCGAGCGAGACAGGACATCCGCAATGCCCGACGTGTCTCCCAGCTGATAATGAAGAGCGAGAGCCTCCTCATAGAGGGGCAGTGATTGGGAGGGGCTACCCTGTTCCGATGCCAGGTTGCCAAGTCTCGCCAGCACGTCCGCAACTCGCCTGACGTCTCCGCTGGCGCGACCGAGGGCCAAAGCTTCTCCGAACAGGGCGGTTGCTCCCTCATAGTCACCCTGGTACCGCCTGACCCCTGCCTTGACGCTGAGTACGGCACACACGCCCGGCCGATCCTCCAGCTGCCGGTAGATGACCAGGCTCTCGTCGAGCAGCCGTTCGGCCGGATGGTAGTTGCCTCGACCACGCTCCGTCTCGCCCAGCAGCTGGAGCGTCTCAGCGGTGCATCGATCGTTCCCCGTCTGCCGCTCCAGTGCCAGGGCCTGGCGCAACATCACGACGGAGAGCTCATTATTACCCTGAGTGCCGGCACAGCGGGAGAGCGGCCGATGTCGACCTCCCGCTCGGGGAGCGGCAAGGGAGCGAGCGTGTAGACGCGCTCCCCGCGCACTCGCAGCGCTTCCCGGCTCGTGATGAGAATGGAGGCACCCGGGCAGGCGCCGAGGAGGTCGAGCACGACGTCGCGCGAGTTCAGCAGGTGTTCCATGTTGTCAAGCACCAGAAGCACCCGACTCGACCGCAGCTCGTTCACAACCACGTCAAACAGAGATCGTGTCCCCTCCTCCCGGATGGACAACTGTGCAGCGATCGCGCCCAGGACGTTCTCGGGATCACGGAGGGGCGCCAGCTCCACAAAGACGATGCGATCGATGACGTCCGTCATCTGCTCAGCCACCGTGACAGCCAGACGGGTCTTGCCGACTCCACCCGTCCCGCTCACCGTCACCAGCCGGCGATCCGCCAGCAGCATCTTGACGATCGCGACATCCTCCTCGCGACCGATGAGGGGAGTGAGGAAGCGAGGAAGTGACGGAGCGCGCGCCGGCACATCGTCGGCCGGGGAGCCCGGTCGAGCCGCCGCCAGCAGACCCGATTGTTCATGGCCGGCGAGATCAAGGGCCTGGGCCAGAAGTCGAACGGTCTGGAGACGTGGCGTGCGATCGCGATCATGCTCCAGGCGACGGACGGCCCGCTCGCTGAGCTCTGCGCGCTCCGCCAGCTCCTCCTGTGTCAAGCCGGCCGCCAGACGCAGACGCAAGAGCAACGCCCCAAACGGGACCCGCTCCTCCGCCGTCACATGCCACCGCCCCCATAGCTCGGTCGTGTCGGGCCTTCTCTCCAGCCCCGCACGCCGGTGTGTCTATAGTAGGATGCGATAGAGAATCTGTCAAGGGTCAAAGGAAGAGAGTAAGTGCTCAGGAAGCGTGAGAGTGACCCGAGAGGTGCTCATCGTCGGCATGGGAACAGCCAGGGGCGACGGCACACCCGGTGGCGCGAGCAAGAGCTGCTGGCAGATGGCGGTGGGATCCGTGCCTTGGATGCGCGCCGTGGCACAGATCGAATAGAGGATCATGCGCGTTGTGCTCCCCGTTGCCGATCTCGTCCCGCCGCTAACCTTGCGCGCTATGACGAGTGGGCGCAGACTCCGCTCGGCGGCGTTGTTCGTGGCATCGACCAGGGGCTCGCGCACAAACGTAAAGAGCTCGGGTAGATGGGTCCGCAGCCGTTTGGCGAGAGTGGCGTACGGCAGGCGTGGATCGAGCACGCTCGGGCAGAGTAGGAGAATGAGCGCCTCACACTGTCGTGCTCGCTCCTCCCGGGCGCGGATGGCCTGGGGCGTGCATCCCTCTTCCGGCGGCGGTCGCGCCCTGCTCGCCTGAGCGTAGATCGACAGAATGCCTTCGGCCCAGGCACCCGTCTCGGTGGTGTCCGCGACATGCTCGTCCCGCAGCGCCTTCAGCTCCCGCACCAAATGCGCCCAACACCGTTGCTTGGCACCGAGGAAGTGGTTAAACTCAGCCACCGTCCTCGCGGAGGCGACTGGTCTCCAGAACCGGACGTGACGGTTTCCCATCATCCGGCTCCTCAGTGATGCAGTCTTTGACTCAGATACCGCCGGTCCGTCACTCTTGCGGATCATGTTTCGCCTCTCCGGCGTCGATGGTCCTGGTTCTGGACCGTTTTTACGTGGTGGCAATGCCGGTGGAGCGCCTGTTTGTTCCTGAGGTGATGACCACCGGCAGGATCGATGTGGTCCACCTCGATCACGTCGCTATCGCGGAAGTACAATCCACAGCATGCGCATTTTCCCAGCTGTCTGCCCAGGAGAGTCCCGACCGTCGTTCGCGTGAGGGGATGATCGCGCAGTCGCTTGCTCCAGTAGACCAGGTTCCCGTCGAACGGTGACGCCATTCCTCGAACCTTGCAGTGGTTGAGGTGGAAAGTGTCCGTGTGGTGCCGGAGCCGGCTGCTATCCTTCGGCGACGCAAAGGTCCACGCCTGTGGCGGCCGCATCGTCCAGTACCGGCGAACGATCCACCTCATCCCTTTCCGCGGGTGACGGCGCTGGGCCCAACGAAGCAGTTGCTGGGTCAACACGTGATCGGACGCCGCGAACGAGCGGTTGCAGCGCTGGGCGATCCGGAAGTAGTTCGTCCAGCCCACGATGACGGGTGAGAGCTGTACAATCAACTCCCGTTGGGGCGCGCCCGATGTACCCGGAGGATGCTCTTCGTGTGCGCCAGGTGCCGTTTGATGGACTCCTTGCTCACGGTGATCTGCGTCCGGAAGCCTAGAGGCTGACCATTAGTCCGCCGTGCAGTATGCGTCTTGCCTGCCGGCCACTGACGGATGGTGAAGCCCAGGAAGTCGAACCCGACCTGGCCGTTCACTGGCTGATAGGTATGGGTGATCCTGGTCTTGTCTTGGTTGAGCTCAAGTCCCATGCGAGCGAGGAAGTCCTCGATGGCCAGCTTGGCTACCTCTATGCCTTCCCGGTGTTTGCACAGGACCACAAAGTCATCCGCGTACCGTACGAGCCGGGCCTTGATGGGCGTGTATCGTTCGCTCTTTCGCCGAGGGACATCGTACGAGTCGTAGACCACCTGCTCCAGCCCGTGGAGGGCCACGTTCATGAGGAAGGGGGAGATCACTCCACCCTGCGGTGTCCCCTGCGTGGTCGGGACATGGTCGCCTCCCACCATGACCCCTGCTTTGAGCCACCCTTGGATGGCCTGCTGGATGACCCGCGGCGCCTTGAGCTTGCAGAGCAAGGCCGGGTGCGAGATGTTGTCGAAGCATCCTTGGATGTCCGCATCGAGGACGTACTTATCCTCGGTGTGGATGTTGTTGTAGATCGCTCCGATCGCATCCCAGCAGGAGCGTCCTGGGCGGAACCCGTAGCTATTGGGCTCAAAGCGTGCTTCCCATTGCGGTTCGAGTGCCATCGCGACCAAAGGGCTTGGTGGGCCCGATCCAACATCGTCGGGATGCCCAATCGGCGTCCTTCCGGTTTGCCTGGCTTGGGAATGATCACCTGGCGCACCGGTTTCGGTCTGATGGTCCGCGGGTCTGCCAGACGAGTGACCAGAGCGAACCGGTCTTTGGGTCGAACCGACCGAACGCCATCGACCCCGGCGGTCACCTTTCCCTGGTTCTCCTGGGTCACCCGGCGAACTCCCAGCATCCTGGTTGACCAGGACTTCAGCAGCAGACGTTGGAGGCTGTGGACTGCCTTCTTGTTGCCACGTTGTTCGGCTCGGTAGATGCGCCGTTGCTGGCGGAACACGTGTTGCTCTAGCTTGCGCCAGTTGACCGCGCTCCAGTCTTCGATCGGTGCTGTCACCGTCGCTTCCGTTTCGGCCAACTCGGGTGCCTCTACCTTCCACATCACCGTGCCTCCGTCAGCCTATCCGCGGCATTACCCGCGGCCTTTGCTTGTGAGGCAATCCTGCACTCGCAGGGCATCCGGCCTGGCCGCCTGCTCATCGTATCGACCAC
>QHBP01000375.1 GCA_003244175.1 Chloroflexota bacterium
AAGGGCAAGGACCCGCGCGACGCGCACTTCATCACCAGCCGTATCTGTGGCATCTGCGGCGACAACCACGCCACCTGCGCCTGTTATGCCCAGAACATGGCTTTTGGCATCAAGCCGCCGCCGTTGGCGGAATGGATCATCAACCTGGGTGAAGCTGCCGAATACATGTTCGACCATAATATCTTCCAGGACAATCTCGTTGGTGTGGACTTCTGCGAGCAGATGGTCAAAGAGACAAACCCGGGCGTCCTGGAGCTGGCGGAGAGGACCCCGGCCCCACACGCGGACATTCACGGGTACAAAACGATCGCGGATATCATGCGGGCGTTCAACCCCTTCACCGGCGAAATCTACCGCCAGGGGCTGCAGCAGAGCCGCATCACTCGCGAGATGTTCTGCCTGATGGAGGGACGCCACGTCCACCCCTCCACTTTGTATCCGGGCGGTGTTGGCACGGTGCCCACGCACCAGCTTCTCACGGACTACCTGGTGCGCCTGATGACGTACCTGGACTTCGTGAAGAAGATCGTGCCTCTAAACGACGACGTCTTTGACTTCTTCTATGAAGCCCTCCCAGGCTACGAGGAGGTCGGACGGCGCCGCGTCCTGCTCGGTTGCTGGGGATCCTTCCAGAATCCGTGAGGGAGTGGTCGAGCCCAAGCCGTCCCCGATCGCCTTTCTGCCCCTCACCGACCTGAGAAAGACCAAAACCGCGCCGTCCGGTCCCGCATGGACGGTCGTCAAGGACTTGCCCGAACTGACAATCGGTCGGGTGACCGCATTGGAGGTATCAGGAAACAAGGCATTGTTCTTCAAGCTGGATGAGATGTTGTATGCATATCGCGATGGCTGCCCCGAGTGCGGTCAGTCCCTGGCGAACGGCGCTCTCCAGGGAGCAGAACTTTCGTGCCCCGGCTGCAATTGTCGGTACGACATTCGACGCGCTGGTCGCTCGCTGGGAACGCCTGATCAGAATCTGGAGCCCATCCCTCTCCTTGTAGAAGGTAGGGCAGTGAAAGTGGCATTGAATGTCTGAAGCTGGGAGACCATTCTCCGCTCTCCGGCAGATGGCCCGGCAGGGCGCCAAGGCTGTCGAGGAGAGCTGCGATCTCTGCGGAGAACCCATTCCCACTCAGCACCGGCATCTCATGGACATGTCGAGTCGCGATCTTCTCTGCGCGTGTCGAGCATGTTCCATCCTCTTCGACAGCTCGGCGGCAGGAGCCGGCAACCGCCGGCTCGTCCCCACACGATACCTGCACCTCTCGGAGTTCCGCATGAGCGACGCGGAGTGGGAGAGCCTGCGCATTCCCGTGCACATGGCCTTTTTCTCGCATAATTCAGCCGCCGGCCGCGTAGTCGCCATGTATCCGAGTCCGGCAGGTCCCACCGAGTCGCTGCTGCACATGGAGACTTGGGAGGACCTGGAGGTGCACAACCCCGCGCTGAAACAGATGGAGCCCGACGTCGAGGCCCTGCTGATCAGTCGGGTGCGAGACGCCCGGCATTATTACCTCGTCCCAATCGATGAGTGTTACAAGCTCGTCGGCCTCATTCGAACGACCTGGAAGGGCCTGAGCGGAGGGCCGGAGGTGCGACTGCAGATCGACAAGTTTTTCGCGGAGCTGGCCGCGCGGTCGGGCACAGCCAGAGGTCCCAATGCCTGACCTCAGCTTCGGTGTGATGGACGCGGAGATGCTGCCCTATGCCGCGTCTCCCACCATGCTTTTCAAGGTCCAGATCGCGAACGCGGTCGAGGAGGAGCACATCCATTCCATCATGCTGCGGGCGCAGGTTCGCCTCGAGGTTACGCGGAGGCACTATGACTCAGACACGGAGGGACGGCTTCTGGAGCTGTTCGGCGAACCGCGTCGCTGGGGCGAAACCCTGCGGAGTCTTCTGTGGACTCACGTCTCCGCCATCGTGCCGCGCTTCACCGGGACCACCGTGGCCGAAGTTCCTCTCACCTGCACCTATGACTTCGATGTGGCAGCGGCGAAGTACCTTTACGCGCTGGAAGACGGCTACGCCCCGATGATTTTCCTGTTCAGCGGAACCGTTTTTTACACGGACGTCGAGGGCCGCGTACAGATCGCGCAGATCCCGTGGGAGAAGGAAGCGGACTTTCGCTTACCGGTGCACGTATATAAGGAAATGATGGAGCACTACTTTCCAAATACCGCGTGGCTGCGCATCCGGAAGGACGTGTTCGACCGGCTTTATGCATATAAATCTCGGGGAACGTTTCCCACGTGGGAAGAGGCGATCGAGACCCTTTTGCCGGCACGAGAGGCAGAGGTAGAGCATTAAGCATGGAAACAGTAGAAAGGATCGCGGAGGTCGTACTTTACGAAGGCTTCTTGTTGTATCCGTACACACGTTCCACCATGAAGAACCAGCAGCGGTGGACGTTCGGGGGAGTATACCCGAGAGAGTACAGTGAAGCCAGTGGCGGCGACGACCCATGGCTGATGCAGACGCAGTGTTTGGTCTCCGGCAATGCGCAGACTGAGGTCGCCGTCAAAGTGCGCTTTCTCCATGTGGTGGACCGAAAAGTAGCGGAACACGCGGGAGGTGAGCCATGCTTTGTCGACGAGCTTCGGGTTGGCGACGAGGTCCACCGGCCATGGGAAGAGGCCATCGAGCGGGAGATTGTAGTCGACGGGGTGCCAGGCGGCGTGACAATGGCCGATCTCACGATCGAGAATCGCACTGTCGAGATCGACGTGCCGGAAGGGAGCGACCAGGAGCCGGTATTGGATCCCTCGGGATCCCGGGTTGGCTCGATCATTCGCGAGTGGAGTGCGCTGAGGGGACGGGTCGAAATGCGGGCCGAGTCCGCCGGCGCCGATCTCTTCCGGTTTACCGTCAGAATCACAAATACCACGCCGCTCGATACAACATGGGAGGGCTCGGGACGGGACGGAATCGTGCGACGGTCGTTGATCTCGACACACACCATCCTCCGTGTCCGGAACGGAGACTTCGTGTCGTTGCTGGAGCCGCCGCCCGAGCACGCGGCGGAGGCGGCGCGTTGCGAGAACGTCAAGACCTGGCCCGTCCTTGTCGGGGACCACGGGGAAAGGGATACGATTCTGTCCTCACCCATCATTCTCTACGATTACCCGCAGATCGCACCCGAGAGCCATGGTAACTTCTTTGACACGACCGAGATCGATGAGCTGATGGCTCTGAGCGTCTTGACGCTGACGGACGACGAGAAACGGGAGATGCGCGAGACGGACCCTCGATCCCGCGAGATTCTGGAGAGGACCGAGTCGCTTTCACCGGAAGAGCTTATGAGCCTGCACGGATCCATCCGCAGCTTGCAAACGCTTCGGAGGGAGGAATGATGAACTCCTTCTGGGAAGACGTCCGGCCGGAACCTCGCGTCATCATCGACGGCATCGAGATCGCCAAAGGGAGCCGGGTCCGCCTCCACCCGCGCTCGGGTGGAGACATTATGGACCTCGCCCTCGCCGGCAAGACAGCCCTGGTCGAATCGATTGAACAGGATTTCGAGGACGCCGTGCACATAGTGGTGATCGTGGAAGACGATCCCGGCCGAGATCTTGGGAAAGCGCGCCAGCCGGGACACCGATTCTTCTTTTCCATTCCCGAGGTCGAGCCCCTCGAGCCGAATCCCGAGGAGGCGCCGTGACCCCGAATGCTGCACCACCAGCAACCATGCCAACAACACGGGGGTCGACGGGGGCAGAGCCCCCGACTGTCAAGATCCTGATTGCCGGAATCGGGAACGTTTTTCTGGGGGACGATGGATTCGGAGTGGAGGTCGCGGCGCGGCTGAGCGTGCGTCCACTCCCCGGGGACGTGCGGGTCGTGGATTTTGGCATTCGCGGTCTTGATCTGGTGTACGCGCTGCTTGAGAATTATGACGCGGTGATCTTCGTAGACACGGCTCCGAGAGGAGAACGGCCCGGAACACTGTCCGTTATCGAAACACGCTTGAGCTCGGAGTCACAGGTGACGATCGACGCGCACGGCATGGATCCGGTGAAGGTCCTCGCCCTCGCTCGGGAGCTCGGAGCTATGCCTTGCCCCACCTATGTCGTGGGCTGCGAACCTCTGGTCATCCTCAGCGGCGAAGAAGATGAGGACGTGGTGGTTGGGCTCAGCGGACCGGTCCAGGGGGCGGTGGGTGAGGCCGTGAACATGGTGGAATCGCTGGTGGTACAGCTCTGCACGACTTCAAATAGGGAAGACGAGGGTGAGATTCGCCGGGCGATCGCGGACGGCGCGGCTGCTACCGGAACCCCGACGGACGATGGAGTACATGCCCTCGGACGTGTCTAATCAAGTCGAAGAAAGGAGGTGACGGCTTATGCGCTCAAGCGGAGCGGTGTTCATGGTCGTGGTGGCGGCCGTGGCGGCATTGGTAGCGACGCAGCTGCCGGACATAAAGAGATATCTGAAAATGCGCTCCATGTAGAGCACGGAGGCAATTAGGTAGAGCCAGGAGGCGATAGGATGGACGAGGATCATACTGACCAGGGCACGAGCAGCTCCCACGACACCGGCACTCGCAAGGGTGAAGAGATGTCGGAAGGACAGGATCAAGAGGCCGGACGCGAGGACACCGGCACGACGGAATCGGGTCGCCCAATGGGCACAGCAACAGCCAGATTCTCGACGGGAATCAATCCGGACGCGGAGAATCCGATAGAACCGGACAGCCCAGAATTGCCTCCTCCGTAAACGCGCGGAGCTTGGAATCGCACGTCGCGATCGACACGCCGCGAGCTTGCACTGCACTCGAGGACGATCGGCGGAATTGCCCGGTTCAGACGCAGCGCTGTGAAGGACTTCCACTCGCTGGGCCTCCCGGGAGGCCCAGCGTATGCCCGTTCATAAGACACCCGACATGCATGGGACGATCTGTATGGTGACCAGGACCAGCCATGGTGCCCACCACGACATGCGCGGGAAGATATGCATGGTCACGGGAGCCAACCAGGGCATCGGCCGTGAAACGGTGGCCGGTCTTGCCAGATTGGGAACGACGGTCATCGCCGTAGCTCGCGACTCCGTACGCGGCGAGGCGGCGGTGGAGGGCATCCGCGCGGAGACCGGTAGTCACGACGTGCATCTCATGCTGGCCGACCTGTCGTCACAGGCGGCCGTCCGGGACCTCGCTCGCGACTTCATGCAACGGTACGACCGGCTCCACGTGCTCGTGAACAACGCAGGCGCGATCAACACGCAGTACGGAACGACGATCGATGGAATCGAAACAACCTTCGCCGTCAATCACCTTGCCTACTTCCTGTTGACGAACCTGCTGCTGCCCGTCCTCGGGGCCTCCGCTCCCTCCAGAATCGTCAACGTCAGCTCGGACGCGCATCGTGGCGGCGAGATCCGATTTGCTGATCTGGGACGAAAAAGTGAGTATCGCGGCTATCAGGCGTACTCTCAATCGAAGCTGGCGAATGTTCTGTTTACCTACGAGCTCGCACGCCGGCTCGAGAACACGAGCGTCACCGCGAACTGCCTGCATCCCGGGGTCGTGGCCACCGGATTCGGGCGCAACAACTCCGGCTTCTTGCGGTGGGGTATGCGGCTGACCAGACCCTTTCTGACCAAGCCGGCGCGCGGCGCCGAGACGTCGATCTACCTCGCCTCCTCACCCGAGATGGAGGGGGTGACGGGCGAGTACTTCTATAAGTGCCAGCAGACGCCTTCGGATCCGGCCTCGTATGACGAAGATCTCGCGGGTTACCTCTGGGACATCAGCGTGCGCATGACCGGGCTTGCCGGATCCGCGGACGACGTGCGTCAGATCTAACAGCTTTCCGACTGACCGCAGCTGCGATGAGCGTGTTCCCAACTGCCTTCGTCATTCGTAGAGGCTCCCTTGGCGTCTGACCGGGGTGCCTTGCGCGCGCCATCCCTTCCAATCCGGTGGGCCACTTCCGAACGGCTTCGGCTCCGTCTGCGAAAGAGTGTATTCCGCGCGTCGCATGTGCGACAATCCCAGGACAGGAGGCCCGGCGTTGTCGGAACGCCGGCAGCCACTGACCCCACCATGCCGCATCGCCACCTTGTCTCCCTACTCTGTGTTGTGCTGTCTTTGACGAGCGCGCTGGTTGCGCCTGGAGAGGGTAGAGCCCGCACCGCTCCCCTTCACCGCCCGGTTATTAATCCGGGTCCGTGCGGCGCGGCTGTCGTCGGTCAGGAAGCACCTCCGCCGTCCGGATCGAAGCCGGCGTCCACGCCCATTCCACCGAAGCCGCCACCCCTGAACCCAACCGCAACGAGCGCTCCCACGGCAACGCCGGGGGGACCGCCTGCCGGCGCGACGCCGACAGCGGCCGTCGTCCCGTTCAACCCGCCGGCGACCGCACCGACCAACACGCCGGTACCCACCGACACGCCTCCTCCGGTGAACATCTCGGGTACCAGGAGTGGGAACGCTCCCGGCTCGGCGCCTTTGACGCGGATTGATACGCCCATGCCCACCGATACTCCAGTGGTGCCGGACACACCGGGGCCAACCGTTACCCTCGCACTCAGCGACACGCCCATACCCACGGATACGCCTGCGCCGACGGATACGGATGTGCCGACGGATACGCCCGAGCCAACCGATGTGCCCGAACCAACGGATACGGCAGTGCCGACAGGCACGCCGTCCGATACGCCGACGCCACGTCCTACCCGTACGCCAAAACCGACCTCGACCCCGACAGACATTCCTACGCCAAGAGATACGTCTACGCCAACTCCGCGGCCCACACGCACTCCCAGGCCAACCATCACGCCCGCTCCCACCGTGCTCGGTACGCCCACGGTGCTCGGCACGCCCCCGGCTCTCAGCATCTCGACCTCCCACCTGGAAGCGTCAACCACATCCCCCGCTCATAAGAAGTGGCCCAGAATCGTGTGTGTGTGGACGAGTGCGGACGGCAGCGGTCACCCGACGATAACCTTCGATTCCCATACCGCCATTCACCTCCTGGCGGCATGGCACCTCGCCTTGAGAGGGGACTTACGCAAGGCCCACCTCGCGATTCGTTGGGACGTGTATCGGGGCTACCAGCGAGACCTCAGCTTGCTACCGCTCAGCAGCCGGCACGTCACGCACCGCAATCAAACCGTCAAGGCGCCGCTTCAAACCGGCACCTTTCGTCTGAGCTTCACGCCGACGGTGCGTCATGTGCATCGCGGCTGGTACTCATTGTCCGCCAAGGTGATGCTCTACGCGCGCAACTGCCCGCCCGCCGGGTGCAGTGGGGAGATGCGCCAAAGCCGGTTCTTTACGTACTAACGCCGAGGGGCGTACCATCCGATCGCGAGAAGATGCCCATGCCGAAGCTCTCGCGCAAAGTTTGCCCATCGCTTCAGTCTCAGTTCCACCTCTCACGCACGAGCTCATTCGCGGTCTTGCCGCCCCGGTCGGGCTGAGGGGTCGTGTTCCAGATATTGTTCGCAAGCGCCATCCACATGTTCAGCTCGTCAATATCTGTCTCGTTCCCCGCTCGCCGCATGATCTCCTCGCTCAAGGACGTGATGTCGGCGTGCATCAGATATGGCCATACCAGCGCCTCCCACGCTTCCGCGGACAGGATGAGCTCATCCTTCCCCTTGAGCCGCGCCTCCGCACTCATTCTGGACGCGGCCTCCCGGAGGGTTGCATCTTGTGGTGGCGCGGGACGTTCCTCCTCATCCAGGGCAATCCGGCCCTGAAGTAGTCGCTCCAAAAAGATCGGATCTGGTTGCAAGTTGGAGAGATTCGAACGCACGCCGGGACCAAGGCGCATCGGCATCTCGAGCCAGCCAGGTCCCAGGACCCAGAGACCCCGCCGGCTGGGCACGAGGTGCGCGAAAATCGTGGATTTCGCTGGTATCTGCGATGACCAAGCATGATGGCGCAGCTCAAACCGTTCCTTCTCCACTTCCAGGTAGACCGCCCGTCCGGGCAAGACAGAGCGCACCGCCGCCATGACATAGCGTGCGCCCCGCACGGCTCGCATCGGGACCTCGCGCTCCGAGTCACGGTAAAGCTCCTCGATGCCCGCCTCAGCCGGATTCCGGCCATCGGGGAGCCGGTACGCAAAAAGAAAATACCCGAGAAAACGTCGCCGCCGCGATGTAGGATCACCCGCGCCGCCCCAATACTCCACAGGCCGCGGATCATCCTCGCCGAAGTAGTGACGCCTGGCAAATTTGCGATGAAGCGCAAGCGACGGTGCATCCGCTACCCAGCTCACCACTTCATCAAGCTGTCGCTGCGTGAAAGCCATGGTGCTCTAAGGTAGCAGCGACGGCGGCATTCGAGCGACTATGACGACGCCGATTGTTCTTATCACATCTAAGCCAGGGAGCGGTCGAGCCTTTTCAGCAGCCACAGCAGATGCCGCTGTTCCTCTACCGAAAGCACGTCGAAGATCACGTGCAGCGATGCTTCATGACCGGGAACGACCTCATCGAACAGCGCTCGTCCTTGGGGCGTTAGGTACAGACGATTGGCCCGGCCTTCCTGCCGCCTCTGGAGCAACTCCAAGCGTTCCATGCGATCGAGAAGCTGGCACACATTCCCCTTTGTCACCAGCAAGGAATCCGCCAGCTGCTGCTGCGTCATCCCCTCCGCAGCCCCCACATGCGCCAGCACGTCGGACTGCGCCATACTCAACCCTTGCAGGCGGCAGTCTTCCTCGAGACGTCGTTCGACCCTCTGGACTACCCTTGCCAGCCGAAGCCACGACAAGACGGAAAAGCGTCGTACACCCCTGCTGGAAGCATTCACGGTTAAAGTTTAGATATAAACAGTCCTTGTGTCAACGCGCCGTCTGACTCGCGCTCCTCTGCCTCCATAGTTCGGTGTCGCACTACACTTGGGTGCGAGGGTCCATGCACAAGCGGATTGTGGTTCTGCGCGCCGGCGGGCTCGGGGATGT
Source organism: Chloroflexota bacterium (assembly GCA_003244175.1). Classification (GTDB taxonomy): domain Bacteria; phylum Chloroflexota; class UBA5177; order UBA5177; family UBA5177; genus QHBP01. The sequence continues at coordinate 8,916 of QHBP01000375.1, forward strand.
TCTTCTCACCGTGCCGGCGCTGTATGTGCTTCGCGATCGCTTTCCTCACCAGGGTATCGAGGCTATCGGCTACGAACAGTCCTGGGCGGCGGTGGGGGCCCTCGTGGACGAGGTTACGAGCATCGACCTGCCTCTGTTCGCACCGCTGTTCACCGGCGCTCACTCCTCCGATCTCGAGAGATGGTTCGAACGGGTGGACCTGCTCGTGTCGTGGACCTCGCGTGTGCCGCAAGTTCCATTGACCCCGGTCATTCATGACTCCCCCTACCCGCCCCCCGGCGTTCACGCCGCGGCCTGGTTGGTGAGGAGCCTCGGGGAGGAGATCGAGCGACCTCATCTGTCAGACGCTCTTGTTCAGGTCTCCCCGGACGAGCGTGCCCGTGGCCGTCAGATCCTGGATAATCTCGCCGTCGGTCGCCCTGTCGTTGTGCATCCAGGAGCGGGAGCGGGGTGGAAGCGCTGGTCACTCGAAGGGTTCGCGCACGTGGCGGACTCGTTGTCGCGGGACGGCCATTCCGTTGTGCTGGCCGAGGGGCCGGCGGATGCAGAGATAACCGCGGCGGTGCGATCTCTCGCGCGTTCCAATCTTCCGACGCTCCGAGTGGGTTCGACTCGCATCCTGGCGGCAATCCTGGCCGAGAGCTCCGCTTTTGTGGGGAATGATTCCGGTGTCACACATTTAGCAGCGATGGCGGGCGTCCCAACCGTTGCCCTCTTCGGCCCAAGCGACCCCGCGTCGTGGGCGCCACTGGGAAGCGTCCATGTGCTGCGTGCGTGCACGGCTCGGGCGCACGTACAGGGGCAAATCCGGGTATGCCACGACCCCCACTGCATGGAGCACATCCAGGTGGCAGACGTCTTACTCGCTTTGAAAACTCAGGATACTCACGTCCTCCAGGACTCGATCGGGTCACTTTCTGGGACCTGAACTATGCAAAACTCATTGCCTTCGGGATCCCGCATCACCGTCCAGTTCTTGAACGTCTCCACGCGCTCGGCTCCCAGTCCACGAACCCGCTCCACCTCGGCCTCCATGTCGTCGGCCCCAATATCGATATGGACACGATTTTTCACGGTCTTCGCCTCGGGGACGCGGACGAAGACGAGCTCGACGTCTCGGTCGCGCGGATCTTCAGCCGTTGCTGCCTCCGTTGTGGCCTCGCTCTGGTCGTACCCAAGCGCGGCCGTCCAAAAATTGGCCAACAATTGCGTGTCGTGGCAGTCGATCGTCACGCTCGCTATGCGCAGCGCCATGGACCTCTCCTATGAGAGAACCGCTCTGTTCACACACGGTCCATCGGACACGAGTCTTGTCACCACTGGGCGTCATCATGATTGTACGCGCGTGCGCGGCCCGATCTCGTCAGCTCGCGAGCGTGAGCAGCGCCGAGCCTACGAGGATCGCGGCTGCTCCTGTCAAGCGAAGGATTCTCCCACGCGATTCCTCCAGCCGCCATATCCCCCACACGGCCACGAAGACGACGGCTGACTCCCGAAGAGGAGCGACCAGGGCGAGAGGCGCCAGTCGAAACGCGATCAGAATCAGGAGGTAGGCCGCGGTCATCACGGCGCCGACGGCCGTCGCTTCTCCCCACGATACGCGTGGCTCCACTGAGTCTGGGCTGCGCCGATCGCGCTCATGCACCCACGCCGCCAGCAGGACCGCTGTCTCGGCCGACAGGATCCAGCCATACAGCCAGGGCGCGTCACGATACACCGCGACCGCGTCGACCGTCGAGTAGGTTGCGATCGCGAATCCGGTGAGCACCGCGAGAATGAATGCGTTCCTGCCGGCAATCGGCCGCCGAACGCACCATATTCCCCCCAGCAGACAGACGACGCCAAGCATCTGAAGTCCGCCGACTTTCTCTCCCAGCACAAAAACTCCGGATCCCACCGCCAGCAACGGGGCAGTACCGCGAGCCACCGGGTACACCACGGAGATGTCTCCGCGCCGGTAAGCGGCGGAGAGCAGCACGAAGTATGCGAGCTCGGCGATAGCGGATGCGGAGCAGAGGAACCAGCTGTGAAATTCCGGCCTCCCTACCAGAACCCACGCGATCCCCACGATAGGCGCCGTTGCTACTGCGGAGGCGACCGAGGCGCGGGAGGCCACCGCCAACGGATCCCCGCTGGTCTTCAGCCGCACATTCCACAAAGCATGCATCACCGCAGCCGTCAGGGCTAGGACGACGACGAGTGGGCTCATTTCCGCCCTCTCTTCCGCGCGTTAGTCCTATGTTCAAAACCCTGTCGATAACTCACGGCAACATGTTCAAAACTACGTGACGTGGCCTCACTCGCGGGTGACTTCTCGGGATTTTCATCATTCTCCACAGCCTTTCATCGCGCTTCACTCCCTGTCTTTCAACATGAATTCTGACGCCGCGATTCGTGTAATGGCTGTTTTCAACGTATCCACAGTCCCTACTAACGACGACTACGAAATACATGCACACCTTGGGAAAATACGAAGACGTAAGCATGTCAACAATTATCGGTAATCGTGCGGACTGCTGCTGCCTCGGCAGGCTCTAATTTACTTTGAGCGCGGTCATTGACGTGCCGTGCCCTCACCTGAATAATGAGAGAAATCCAGGAGGAGTCAGTGCGAGTTCTGCTGAGTGGATTATCGGGAACGGGTAGTAGCACGGCTGCGAGGCGCATAGCCGCCGACCTGGGCCTGGACTACGTCTATGGTGGCCAGATTTTTCGGAATCTAGCAATGGAGCGAGGTGTCACTCTCGAAGAGCTGGCTGAGTCGCTGGAACAGAATCAGGACCTCGAGCGGGAAATCGACAATAGACTGATTCGCGAAGGAAGCCGCGACGATGTTCTCATCGAATCACGCACAGTCGGCTGGATATTCCCCCGAGATGTCCGCGCCATACGGATCTGGCTGACGTGCGATCTGGAAGAGCGACTCCGGCGCGTTGAGGACCGTGAGCACCATCCTCGATCCGCGGAGAACCTCTTGCGACGCGAGGCCAGCGACAATCGCCGTTACCGCACGCTGTACGGCATTGAGTCCCATGACTTCTCGCCTTTCCATATGGTGCTCGATACGACGACGTTGTCGGTTGACCAGGTGGTCGAAAGAATTGAGACGTGCGTACGCGAGCGAGTCCGAGATGAGGTCGAAATTCGGTCCTAGACGCCGATTGCCTGTGCTACACTTTTGCCGCGGGGAGGGGTCGCATAGTCCGGTTTAGTGCACTCGCCTCGAAAGCGAGCAGGCCCGATGAGGGTCTCGTGGGTTCGAATCCCACCCCCTCCGCCACTGTATATACTTCCCAAGTACAGTAAAGCCCCGAGTATCACGAGCACCCACCCGAGGGTGTGTCTGGGACAAGGTGTCAAGATGTGCACGGATAACGATGCCAAATGAGCCGTGGGCTCCCGTCGGGTGACCAGTCAGTGTGCTGTATGCACCATCTGGTCCACGACTGACACGAGCTCGTCGATATCGAACGGCTTACCGAGACACCCACTCGCATCCATCTCGCGACATACAAAGGCCGCGCGGCCCGCCGCCGTCATGGCAATGATTGGAATGTCCGCCGTGGCCGAGTTTGCCTTGAGTCTCCGCGCGATTTCGATGCCGTCCATCCCTGGCATCTGATAGTCGAGGAGAACGATGTCGGGCCGGTTGCGTTCCACCTCCGCAAGGGTATCCGCGCCGGCTGTGGAACCAACCCTAAAACCCTCTTCTTCAAGCACCGCCAGAACCAGACTGAGGATATCGGGGTCATCCTCAGCGACCAAAACAAACTTCGACATGTCCGTATGTCCCCACGTCCGCACCGGGTGATACCGGTCGCACCGCAAAAAGCGTTCCACACCTATGGAGGTTCGGCTACATCACCGGGTGGACAGGCTCGTCCCGAACGAATGCCGCCGCGAGGGCCGCACAGACAAGGCATATAACGGCACAGGATCCCATAGCCCACCGGAAGCCATTGAGAAAGGCATCGTGTATTGCGACGCGCGTCTGTATCCGTACGTTGGGCGGAAGCATCGTTGGGACAGGGATGTCTGCCAGCCGGTCCCGATGAGAGACCAGGGACGCGCGCGCTGGCGCCGATACGGGCACGCGCGCTAGATTCGTGGTCAGCGTGGCGTCAAAGCGGTTGGCGACCACCCCTCCCAGGATCGCGATGGCCAGAAGTGCAGCAACCCGGGATACCGCATTGTTGACTCCAGAAGCAACCCCCACGGAGTGGGACGGAACCGAGGACATCACGGTAGCGGTAAGCGGAGTAATGAAGATGGACATTCCGATCCCAAGCAGAAACACGGCGGGAAAGACATCTACCAGATAGCTGATGTGCTGACCGGGACGCATGAAGAGGACGAAAGCTAGAGCAATGATCAGCGGTCCAACCGTCATGGGAAGCCGCGCCCCACTGCGATTCATTATCCGCCCCATGCGCGGGGACAAGAGCAGCAAGAGCAGAGTGATCGGGAACAGGGAAAGACCGGCCTGCAGGGGACTGCACCCCTGGACCTGCTGAAGATTGAGCACGAGGAACAGCAGAGCTCCATTGAAACAGAAGTACACGCCGAGGGTGACGGCATTCGATCCGCTAAAGTTCCGAGAACGAAAAAGCCCAAGCGGAACCATGGGATGGTCGGCTCGCCACTCCCAAAGGAGAAAGAGCATACAGCAGGCGATTCCGAGCGCAAGGACCCCGAGGATCATCGCCGTGTTCCACCCTTTGGCCGGCCCCTCGATTAGCCCGTAGGTCACGCCGCCCAGGCCGGCAACCGCCAAACATGCTCCCTGCCAATCCAGGTTGCGCGAAGCCTCGGTGTCTCGATTCGGTGGAATGAAACGGAGAGTCATCGCGACACCCGCTACCGCCAGGGGCACGTTGATGAAGAATATCGTGCGCCACGAGACCGCCCCTGCGAGGTAGCCTCCGACAAGGGGACCGATGGCGGCCGTGACCCCCGAGAGTCCGGTCCACAACCCAATGGCCCGTGCGCTGTCTTCGGACTTGATGACGGCTTTGATCATGGCGAGACTGCCGGGAACCAGCAGCGCCCCGCCGGCGCCCTGAATTGCTCTCGCGACAATGAGCACGGTCGCCGTCGGGGCGATTCCACAGGCGACGGACGCCACGGTAAAAACCACCAGACCCGCGACAAATACTTCTCTCCTTCCATAGAGGTCTCCCAGTGCCCCACCCACCAGAAGGAGTGCGGCAAGTAGGAGAGCGTACGCATCCAGGATCCACTGCAAGCTGGAGAGCGGCGCGGAGAGGTCGGATTGAATGAGAGGCAGTACCACATTGACAACGCTGCCATCGAGGAAAACCATTCCGGAGCCGATGATGGTGGCAGCAAGGATCCAGCGACCCCGAGAGGAGTCGAGTGGAATGGGAGCGGCGTCCAGTGGCGGCGGTGTAGAAGTTGAGGAGCGCATTAACCGCAGTATAGAGGCGCCGGCTAACGCGGTCCTCTACGCTGCTCTACCTGTATGCCGAAGGCAAGTGTATTCCGAGGCAATTGTATTCCAAAGGCAATTGCGTGACGGAGGGTGGACAAGCCAAGGTCGCGGTAGGCGGTCACGACTGCCGGGTCGTCTCCCCACGATTCCAGTCGCACCGGCACGGCGCGGTCCTGCCTCAGAGTCTGCAGCGCGGTGAGCAGCAAGGGAACGTGCAAGCCCGCGGCGCGGTGCTCCGGCGCTACCCCTGGCGCATCGATATGTCCCGCAGACTTCTCGCTCCCCCTGCTCGCAAAACGACAGATCGCGGCCGGCTTGCCATCCGGTGCAAACACCATGAAAATGCGGTGCGACGAAAGATCGGAGAGCAAGCCGTCCGCCGCATCCTCCATCCATAAGCCATGACCCCAGAGGTCCTGGTAGCTGTGGTTGAGGACGCGTACCAGCAGGACGTTGGCGCCCACCTCTTCGCCCACCTCTTCGAAAGTACGGACCGTATACCCGTCGGGCCAGGTTGGGTCGGGGATAGACATCTCGGACGGAACGAGCAGGTCCCAGTACGAGGAGACGGCCCTGAAGCCGAGGGTGTAGAGAAAGGCGGAAGCCGCGGCGTTCATCGTGCTAGCGTAGGCGCCGGCATTCCCGGCACCCAGAGCCGCGGCGCGATCCAGAGCACGGCCTGCGAGCTCGGTGCCGAGGCCTCGCCTACGATAGCTGGGATGGGTCGCCACAAAGACACCGGCGTAGTGCTGGGTCTTGGCCCAGACGAGGGCGTACCCGATGGTGATGCCGCCATCGTGCGGCGACTTAACCACCCATCGATCCAGGAAGGGATCGTGGTTGGCCCACCCGAGCTGAGCGTGCAAATCCTTTTCGGTTGTCTCCTCGCCATCCCGATCGATGAGCTCCACGGCCGCCAGTAAACGGACGACGGAAGGAATGTCGTCCTCGCGGAAATGACGAATCAGAAACCCCGCGTACGAGCTCGCGCGGTGCACAGATGCCCCCAAAAAGCAAAAGCGAGGGTCCAAAAAACTCCCTCTTTATGCTAGCGCGCGGCTTTGTTTGAATTACCGCTATCTTCGCGAGTCGTCTATGCAAATTTCGTCGAAGAATCTACCAACCCCCGTACGAAGGACTCGACGCCCCGTCGGACATTCGACGGGATCCGCGGAAGCCGGTCTACCGTGGGGGCGCGCACTGCATAGAAGGTGCGCACAGCGCGGGTCTTCGGATCGCACAGGACCGTTACCAGGTACGCGTCGAAGCCCTGGCTCTCCCAGATCTCCTCACCGACAGGCGTCATTCCCGTTCTACACCAGTGATTTTGACCGGCATCATGCGACGCGTTCGCATCTACCGTCGTCGAATCTGCCCACATCGCGCGCCTCTCGATTCTGCCCGCGGAGCGCCAGGACCGCGGCTCCGCAATCGGTATGTCCACCGTACTCCAGCACCGCAGGGAGGAGAACGGGCTGCAGTCACAAAGAGAGGGGGTCGAAAGTCCCACTCTTCATTCCGGTACGTCGAACGCGTGTGGTAGCCTACGCCATCCTCACAGGGAACTCCCGAATGGATTGCCCCCGTTGCGCCGTTGAAATGACCGACGTGACCGACACCTGGCACACCTTTGCCGAGGCACAGGGGGCTGAGTATCTCGCCGCCTACGTCACGATCTGGCGCTGTGCGAACTGCGGTACGGTTCTGGGCACCGGAGACGAGCACGTCGAGTGGGTTGTGGAGCCGGACGTCCTTGTCGCTGAGGAGTGAGCCTGAGACTCGCCCTAGAGCCGGTTGGACTCCGCGGCCGTGACGGGGATCTGCGCGTCCGCCATGCCTTCCGCGATTAAGACCTCGTCCACAAGACCGTAGTCTTTGGCCTCCAGGGCCGTGAAAAACCGATCGCGTGAGAAGTCCTTGGTAATCTGTTCCAGCGTCTGGCCGGTGTACTCTGCCATCAAGCGATTGCCGCGCTCCTGGAGGTCCAACAGGTAGCGCACATGGATCTCGATGTCCGGTGCATACCCTCCCAGGCCGTAGCCGCCGGCTGGGTGGAAGTGGACTGTGGAATTGGGGAGGGCAAAGCGCTTGCCCGGCTTGCCGGAGCAGAGCAGAAAGGTCGCCATGCTCCCGGTCATGCCCATAGCGATCGTCGCCACCTCAGGACTGATGTTCTTCATCGTGTCGTGGATGGCAAAACCCGCCGTGATCGAGCCGCCTCCACTGGTTATATACATATTGATGTCACGTTCCGGGTCCTCGGACTGCAGGAACAGCAGCTGCGCGACGATGAGACTTGCGAGGGTGTCATCAACTTGATGATTGACGAAGACAATGCGCTCGCGGAGCAGGCGGGAGTAAATGTCGAAGCCGCGCTCGCCTCGGTTTGTGTTCTCAATGACGGTAGGAATGAGCTGCGCGACTGGTCGTTCCTCAGGCATCAATACCTCCCGGCGGATACCGCCTATTATGACAGGTCAGACTTCGACTCTCTTGATGGCTCACCGCGCCGTCCGATGAAGTACGATGACGGCACTGGGATACCGACGCGAGAGCAAGGTGGTGGTGGGGATGTGGCTCGCATAGCGGTCGTCAACGACGACACGGCATTTCTCACGCTCATGGGGCAGCTGATCGAGGATGAAGGATGGGAAGCCCTCAGCCTGCGGGAGGGGAGCTCGGCCTACGAGCACGTGAAGCGCGAACATCCGGACGTGATGATCCTCGATCTACGGCTCGAACAGCCAGATGAGGGCTGGAAGATCCTCGAATTGGTCAAGCTTGACCCCGAGACCCAGGACATTCCAATCATCGTCTGCTCCGCGGCTGTGGACGACCTGCGTCTGCGCGAACAGTGGCTGTCCGATCATGGTGTCGCGACGTTACTCAAGCCGTTCGATATCGATGACCTGTATACGGCCATCCGCCTGGCGCTGAGTCGCCGCCGACAGCCGGCCATCTAAATCCAACGTTGCCGATGGAAGGCGTACAACACCCCGACCGTCACCACAGCCATGGTGACGAGCATGACGACGAAGCCGGTCTCGTTGTAGAAGGACGGCACAATCTGGTGGAACGCCGTGCTGAAGAAGGACAAAATCAGCCAGTTCGGCAGGAGTACCGTGGAAACGAGGGTCAGCACCTTGATTGTGTTGTTGGTCCGGTGTGAGACGTGGGACACGTAAATGTCGAAGGTCCCGTTGACCGCTTCGCGGGCGGCCGCGAGGGAGTCGAGAAGGCGCTGAAGACGAGTCTCCAGGTCCCGGTAATAGACGTCGACTCCCTCTCCTGACAGGTATGGAAAATCGGGGCGAAGGAAGGCCTGAAAGACATTCTGGTGTTGGTCGGCCAGCTGCCGCAGTGCAAATGTGCAGCGCTTGACCTGGACAAGGTCCTGGAGAAGATCGTCGGACGCGTCGGTCAACGCTCGCTGCTCCATCTTTTCGATCTGCTCTTCTATGTCCTCGTCCAGACCCTCGTAGTACCCCAGCAGCTCGTCGAGGACTATGTACAGCATGAATGCGGAGTCGTGCTGGACGACCTGGGGGTTCTGATACGTCCGCGCCATGATCTTGTCGGCAAACGGCAGCGGGAGCTTGTGCGCGCTGAGGAGGTAGTTCTCCCCCAAAAACAGGTCGAGCTGGCTCGCATGAACCTTGAATGCCGACGAGTCGAGACGGGCAATGGTCGCGGAGGTGAAAAAGCTCCGTTGGAAGACGTCAAGTTGAGGCCGCTGCCAGGCGGAAAGCACGCCTAGCCTGTGCAGATCAAGGATCCTCCCGAGCTTCTCCAAATCGCGCTCTTGGTAGCCGCAGAGATCGATCCAGACGAAGTTTTCATCGTGCGAGATGAGCTCCGACACCTCGGACAATTGGACCTCGCAGGGGACTGCATCCTGCCGGTACAGCCACACGCCAAGTGCGGTGTCACCTTCGCGGGCTGTCGACTCGTCTTTTGCGCTTCCCTCCAGGTCCAGCGCCTCGAGGACCGATTCCGACACGCCTGACCGCTCGTCTTCCCCTCTAGACGGTCCTCCCGCAACGCTGGGAATAGTCTTTCCCTCGAGATCGATGCGAGGCGCCCGATACTCCTCCTCGACAACACCGTCGGCCATGCGGCGTTTACTTCAACTTTCCCAATGCCCGACTCACGTCGGCCCACGCACGGATCTCTTCGTGGTTGGTTGTGGTTTTCGATGATGCATCGGACACGGCGCTTTTCCTTGTCGTGAGTTTTTGTCGATTGTGAACCGTGGGTGGTTCGTGGGTTCCCCTGCCGAGAGCGATCCAAGCAACCAGGCGTTCGTCAGGGACGCGGCCTTTGTGACAAGCCGGCTTGCGCACTGAGCATCAGACATTACCCTCGCCGGCTTCGATGGCTTCTTCCTTGTTCGGGGCGTCCGTATGGGGTAGGTGCAGATAGCTGCGGACCCCTCGGACATGCTCGACGCTCTCCGCACGCTGTATGACCTTGTCGATCATCGTCTGTGAGGGAAGCTCGCCGCGGAGGTCCACCACTCCGTCGACGACAAAGATGTTCAGCTCACCCTTGGGGATCTCCGAGTCCCGGAACAGCTCAGTCTCGACGCGGTCACGCAACGTGTTGTCGTCGGGGTTTGGGTTGTCGGGGTGGCCGCGCTGGACCGTCTCTCGCACCACAGCGGGCGTCTGGCTGGATACTTTGCTGGCCACGCTCTGCGCCTGTCCGGCAACGCTACTCGCGATGCTCTGAGCCTGGCTGGCGAAACCGCCGCTTTGAGAGCCCCCGCCGAGTGACGACCCAAAACGATCGAGCGCGTCCTGCCGGCGTCGCTTGCCCTTTGCTGGGTGCAGGAAATAGAACGCGCCCCCGACGACGCTGATCACTATGAAAAGCTTGCGCATGGTCGTGCCTCCTCCTTGTGCTTTATCTCCCCTCAACAGCCGCATGCTGTGGAACACTGCCGGACGTGCAAGAGTTATGCCGGATGATTGGCGTACCACGCCCGAGCGAAACATGTCTGCCATTTCCGTTAGAGTGCCGGTATGTAGACGCGGTTTCCTCCCGCAGTCAGAAGTCTTCGTCCGTCTGGAAGAGGTGCCGCCCGGCGAGTCGTTGTGCGGGTGTCTCTACAGGTATTTGGACAAAACGAAGATCAGTCCCACGACAAGGAGCAGAACCGCGGAGACCGCGATAGCAGAACAGCTGTAGAAGGTGATTGCGCTCTTGTACCGCCATTCCCGCCAGCGGGCTATCTCCTCGGGGGACGGCTGGGGTCGCTCCGCCTCGGCTCGCTGCCGCAGCTCGCGGAGAGTCCGAGCGGCGTAGCTGCCGGCCGGCGTCTCAATATCGCCCTTGAACTTGAGCATTCGCAGCATCCGCTGCGCGTTGTTGCCGCACGACCGCTCGAACGCGGCCCGAGCGGACACCATCGCGTCAGAGCCGCCCTCTTCCAGGTACCAGTATCGTCCCGCCATCGAGGGGTTTCCCAGACGCCAGTAAACCTCTCCCAGCCTTTTCCGGATGGAGAGATCAGCGGGGTAAGTCGCCAGCAGACCCTGAAGCCGGTCCCGAGCAGCTCCGTGGTCTCCCGCCGCGGTCGCCTCGTCGATTTTCCGAAGGGTTGTCTCTTTGCTCATCTGTCGGAATTGTAGAGGTGAGAAGCATCCGTCGCCTTACCAAGTGGACCCATAGGATCGATGAGACGGGTCGACTTGGAAGGCATATTCCCAGTGACATGGAGATGATTTCGAACGCAGGGTGGCCAAATCACAGGACTCAAACCTGAGTGCAGACAGAAAGACGTTTCCCTGCTATTATCCTCACGACAATCTGAGCGTGGGGACGAATGTGGCTTCATTTCGCATGGTCTACGACATCGACCAGCTGTTGCACGCCTATACAAAGGAATGGCCGCCGGCGAATGGCCGTCTCATTCACCTGGAAGGGACTGACGGCTGCGACGGCTACAACCCGTCGCAGGCGGTTCGCTACGAGGGCGAGACTTACCACTATGTGCGCATGGAGCCCCGACACGACGAGTTTGCCTACTGGTCCGTGCCATTTCGGCGACTGGACGGAAGTCGCTGGGAGATGGAGCCCGCTCTCCCGATGCTTCACTTTCAAGACCCCTTTGTCGCCACTGTGGATGGCACGCTCGTCGTCGGTGGCGTGAGCGTTCTGGGCAAGACGAACAGCCACGTGTTTTTCGAGACGATCCTGCTGCAAGGCGAATCCCCGGCCTCCCTCGCGACGTTTGCTCGAAGTCCGTTGAACATGAAGGACGTGCGTTTGCTGCCTCTGGAGAATGGACGCATCGGCATCTTCACGCGGCCATTGGGCGGCGATGGTGGGCGGGGACGGATCGGGTATCTCGAGGTGGATGGCCTGGAGCAGATCTCGGCAAAGGGCATGCAGCAGGCGAGATTGTTTCCGACCCAACCTGTAGAGAATCAGTGGTGGGGCGCAAACGACGTGCACCTGCTGGCCGACGGCGCCATCGGCGTCATCGGCCACATCGCAAAAATCAGCGACGGAGGCCGTCACTACTACGCCGTCGCCTTCGTCTTCGACCCACGCGAGCACGAAATAGTCGATGGACCCCGAATCGTGGCGGACCGGTCGCGCTTTCCGCCCTATGCACCCAAGCGCGAAGACCTCGTCGATGTGGTCTTTCCAGCCTCGCTTGACCGAGAGCGTGGCGAGCTCCTCTGCGGTGTGTCCGACTCGGCGGTGGGAATTCTCGAAATCGGGGATCCGTTCGCGGACTATGAGCGCTCCCGGTAGACGAGATAAGGACGATTCAGTCGCTGAGGATATGGCCACAACCAGGGAATGACGGGGCCCGTCGGTTACTGGGAGGTTGAGGACATCAGGAAAAGTCTGCTAGGACTCCTAGACGCCGGCGCACAAACACAGCAAGAGGTCAAGGATGTCGGCGGGGGTATACTGATTGCACGGGTGAAAGACGCAGACGGTAACATCACCGGGCTTTCCCAGTCACCACAGTAGCTACCCCCGACGAGCGGCCCAATTGCCAGGCCGAGCCCGGAGACACCGGCCCAGAGGCCGATAACCGCGGCTCGCTGCTCGGGAGGGAACACACGGGCCAGCAGCGTGAGGGTCAGCGGCGTAAGGAAAGCGGCACCGGTTCCCTGAATGGCGCGTGCCAGCAGAAGATGTGCGGCGGTGTCACTGAGGGCAGCCGCGGCGGATCCCGCGGTGAAGATGCCGACACCAATGAGGAACACGCGCTTTCGTCCGAATCGGTCGCCCAGGGCGGATCCCGTCATCATGAGGACGGCGAAAGCGAGGGTGTAGGCGTTGACCGTCCACTCGAGGTCCCCAACGGTTGCCCCGAGTGCTTTCCGGATCGCGGGTAGAGCGGTGATGACAACAAGATTGTCCAGCATGGACATGAAAAGCGCGATCGAAACGATCGCGAAGGTCCACCATTTGGTCTGAGTACGCAGGTCGAGTTCCTTACTTGTGACTAATCACTAACTAAGCGCGAGAAAAAAGGGGTGGTCTAGGTCTCGTCGCAGAGGCAGCGCTCTGCCCAGTCCTCTCCGTCGATCGACGTGGGAAGGTCCATCGCGGCCGCGACATTCAGCAGCATGCCGTGAGCAAAGAACTTACGGACCTGTTCCTCATTCGCGCCGGAGACCTGCTCGACGAATCGATACAGATCCCCGAAGCGCTGGCGCACGACGACCTGGATGTCGGGATCCGCACACGCGACATACGACTGCATCTGGAGTAACAGCTCCTCGCGATGTGACAACAGTCGCCTGTACGCGGTGCCCATGGCCGCCAGTGGAAACTCGGGATTCGATTCCACCGCGACTCGGAAAGATTCGGCGACCCGATCGAATCCTCGTTCGACCGCCGCTAGGAACAGGTCCTTCTTGGTACCGTACAGGCGAAAGAGGTAGGGCTGAGATATCCCGACTCTTCGCGCGATGACCTCGGTGGAGGTGCCGTGCAGCCCTTTGAGGGCAAACTCGGTCACCGCCGCGTCGAGGATCTCCTCGCGCCGCTCGTCCGCCGACATCCGGGTTCGTGTCACCGTCTTCACGAAGTTAGTATACACTCACTAACTAACGAATGCAAGAATCAGTTTCGGAGACGCTGATACGCCTGTTCCCTGACTGTGAGGAATCACTGTTGACCGTGGGTACAAAGCCCCACACGGTGTGCTCGCTGGGGTCATGTTTTGACGATCCCGCCTTCCCTCCAACAAACGTGGCCGCAGCACCACAATGTTCCCAGCGATGCCTCGGCACCTAACTCGCCAGGGCAGACTCCTCAGGATCCACCTTCGGCAACCAGCGGCCCAGAGAATCGCGTAGAATCTCGCGCGTCACGGGCTTGGGGATGTAGTCGTCCATGCCCGCGGCGATGCAGGACTCGCGGTCGCCGCCCATGGCGTTGGCGGTCATGGCGATGATAGGAACGTGGCGGCCACTGGTTACCTCGGCTCGGCGCACCGCACGCGTGGCGTCGTACCCATCCATCTCCGGCATCATGCAATCCATGAACACGAGCTCGTAGCGATTGGTGAAGGTGAGCGCTTTGACGGCTTGCACCCCGTTGCTGACGATGCGCACATCGTGACCCAGCTTCTCGAGCTGGCGCAGCGCCATCAGTTGGTTGGTGCTATTGTCCTCCACCAGTAGGATCAGGGCGCGCCGCGCGGGCTGCGCGGTGTCGCGCGGGTCCTCGGCGGTCACGGTGGCACGTGGAAGAGCCGGCATTTCCACCGTCTGGACATCCACCGTGATAGTCTGCGGCTCGCCCGTCGCCGAGGTAGTGCGCGGAGCGACGGCGTTGGTCACGGCCTCGAGAAGCTGCGTCTGCCGCGCCGGCTTGGTCAAATAGGCGTCGAATCCGGCCTCGACGGCGCTCTCGCCCCGGCCGCGTCGATCGGCTGCCGTCAGCATGATCATTTTGGAACGACCCGTCGAGAGTTCCTGACGGATGGTGCGTCCGAGCTGGAGGCCGTCGACGTCTCGCAGGGCGAATTCAGTGATGACGAGATCGTATGGCGACCCGTGAGACGCTTTCAGCCGAAGCAGCGCTTCCCCACCGGTGGATACTTCGGTCACGGCCATTCCCCACGCCTCGGCGCTTCGCCGCACCAGCGCTCGGTTCCTCGGGCTCTCGTCCACGAGCAGGACACGCAACCCGTGCAGCTCCGCACGCATCGGATATGAGGCGGCAGATGCCACTCCGACTCGAGCCGTGAACCAGAAGGTGGAACCATGACCTTCCGTGCTATCGACTCCGATCGTGCCTCCCATTGCCTCGGCGAGGCGCTTGCAGATCACGAGTCCCAGCCCGGTCCCGCCGTACTTGCGTGTCGTCGAACCGTCCGCTTGAACGAATGGCTGAAAGAGGCGCTCGCGGGCGGACTGAGAGAGTCCGATGCCCGTGTCTTCGACCGCGAATCGGAGAGTCATGCGGTCGCCGGCGGCGGACTCGGGTGCGACCGTGACGACGATTTCGCCTCGCTGCGTGAATTTCACGGCGTTGCCCAGCAGGTTCAGAAGAACCTGGCGAAGCCGGCCCGGATCACCGCGTAAGGTGCCCGGCATAGTTGGGTCGACGTACGTCATCAGCGACAGGCCCTTGTCTCGGGCGCGCGCTCCGAGCAGCTCCGCGGCGCCCTCCACGACGCTCACCAGCTCAAAGTCCGTGCTGTCGAGTACAAGTTTGTCGGCCTCCAGCTTCGAGAAGTCCAGGATGTCGT
>QHBP01000333.1 GCA_003244175.1 Chloroflexota bacterium
GATGGCGAGACCAAGCGGTCTGGGTGCGGCAGCGTCGTGGCGCCGTGGACAAAGACCAGACCCTCCCACCGGCCTGAGCGCCAATCGTACACACTCGTAGCATGTGCCGGCATATCAGAGTATCCGTTGTAGGTGGTGTCCGCACCACCCGCGAAGGCGGATAGGGCGAGATTGCGCGGGTGCACATGGCCGGCATTCGGCAGGTCGAATTCGAAGACAGCGGATCCGCCCCGTCCCATGAAAATCCCCTGCACGCTGGGGTCGCAACACGCATACTGCGGTGTCACGGGAGTAACCTCCAGCGGATAGGCGCCAAGTGTTCCCGTGCGCAGGCGAAACGTGCCGGTTGGAAATCTCACCGATAGACCCTTGACGACGAGTGCGAGGTCGTTTTGCGCCGGCTGCGTCCCGTCGATCCGCAACATGTCCAGGGACTTGTCCTCCCAGCCCACGAGCAGTATCTCCCCCAGCATGGAGATCGCGTTGACGTCAGGCAGGACGTCGACGGCGTCTCGCAGCCTCACCCCGGATGAATCGTATAGATGGTACAGCGGCTGATCATAGTTATTGTCCATGACATTGGCGCGCGGCCGCACCCGAACGTGCACCGTCTGACCCGAGTGGATATCGGGCAGCTGAACCGTTGCCTGGCCGGCGATGATGATCGGTCGCATCAGAGAAAAGGAGGTGCCGTCGTGGATAGAGCCCACGATATCTCCCGAACGATCGAGACTCAAATGTTCTTCAAACTGCCCAGGAATGACCGGCGCCGCTTGGAGATTCACGGCCCGACTCCCCAGCGCAGGCAACGCCGGCAAGGATATCGTCGTCCGCGCGCCCTCCCCAAAAGCCCAACGGGTTCGACCCGCGGATACGGACGACGGATCGGAGACCCCGGCGGGCACCGAGCGCGCCATGAGACTAAGCACATGCGTGCCCGCGTTTAGGGTATGGAGCCGGACGAATGCGTCCAGCGGGTCGCCGGCCGTGCCGCCGTCCATCCGCAGCAGGCCGACCGAGCTCAATGACACCGTTCGAAGGCCGTGGCGAGGCCCAATGGCAACGAGGGAGCCTGCCACCACAACCGACAGCAGGGCAGGAGCGGTCCACGCGAGACGCCCTCTGTCTCGGCGTCGCAGTATCAGGTAGCCGAGCGGGCCCAAACACAGGACATACAGCACGATGAGCGCCGCCAAAATAGTGGCCGGGAGGGGCAGGGACGGCAACCGGGGACCCGGGACGTCGAGCGCGGCGCGCGAGGGCACGAGTCTTCCGGGTCCGGGGCCGAGAAACGACAGGGTATCGAAGCCCGGCGGCAGAGCAAGTCGTCGCATGGCCCATGGGGAAGCCGCGGTCAGCAGGCGTGACAGCAGGGCCGGCCCTCCCCTCCAGCTCGCGATAGGGTCTTGCGACGGGTCGAAAGCCAGATACTCCAGCCGGCCGACACCCAGCTCATGGCGGACGACGAGCGGTCCGCCGGTCGCTGACGCGATCGCCGAGCCGAGGGGCCGTGCGAGCATGCTGATGGTCGTGGCCCGCTGGGGTGGGATGCCCGCGCCGAAGTAGCGCAGTCCAGAGAGATCGCTCACGCGCATCGACCCCATGAGCTGCCCTGGAATCAGCGCCGCCGGCAGGGGACGCAGCGTCTCCTCCCAGTCCGGGCCGCCAACCTCCAGCAATGTGCCGCCGTCGCGCACGTAACGGTCTAGAGCCATCAACTGGTCCAGGTCGAGCTGCGCGGTATTGAGATTGGACAGCACGATGATGTCCAAGCCGGAAAGAGCTTCGGGCGTCGGATCAATCTCCGCGACATTCAGCTCGACCGGCACGATGCTGCCTCCCGGGACCAATGTGTGGGAAATCCAGCTTGTCGTCGCCGGATCCGAGGTCAGCACACCCACCGTGATGTCGCGGTGGTCGTACGGGATCGGGAAAAGGATGCTCGATGCCAGGATGCGTCCGGAAGAACGGAAAAAGACATCCACAAGGTTGGAAACCGATGATCCGGGCAAGAAGAGTGTCACCTGCTTGGTAGCGCCGGGGGGCAGCACGACGGACGCGGAATATATCGAGTCCGTGTCGAACGCGCCCTCAGGCGCGTCCCTTGCACTCGAAGTGGGAATCTCCACCAACCCCCGCACGCCGGCGTTGCCCGGGTTGCGCAGAGTGGCCCGTACGGGCGCCAACGCGTCTTCGGACCGATACCTATTGTTCCAACCGATGGCGACGGACATGCTCACGCGCGAAGAAGGCGTTCGTGCGGGATCTCTCAGTGGGAGAGTCGGGGCCGCCAGCATCTCATGCGGCATGACTGACCCTCCGCCACCATGATCAGAGCTCGACGTCGACGTGAGTGTCCAGGCCTCCAGCGGGGCGTGGGTGGTTTGCATGCGAAGAAAACAGCCGTGCGTGCACTGGGACGCGATGGCACTGGGCGGGCCCGGCAGCGGCGCCACAAGCGCGGCCAGCAAGAGGCAGAGCGCAAGCGACGCCGCTCGTGCGGCGATCATCCCCCCGTCCATTTCTCGGGCCGGGAGCGGACGAGCAGCGTGGCTCCGGCGACGCATAGCGTTGACAGCACGACGGCAAGTGTCAGAAAGGACTTCCAAACATCTGGGCCCACGCTGTGGCGCACGCCCGGTATCGAAGTCGTTATGGATCGTCCAGGGAGAGCGCTGTCCAGAGCTGCCACCGGATCGAGCGCGGCCACGACGGGTAAGATCACGGACGTTTGCGTTCCGCCGGCCGCAAGCGGCTGCCATCCCCTTACGCCACCCGACAGTATCAGCGTCAGGACTCCGCTGAGGAGGAGCACGAGGCTGAGAGCACCCGCGGCCGCGAGAAGAGTCCGCGGCGCCAGCACGGACGCCGTGAGCGTGACGGCGGCAAACAAGAGTGTCGTTCCCAGGAGGACGATCTGCGCCGGCAGCGCATCAGCGAGGTTGAGGTCGCCAAAGAGAAATGCGACCGCGATGAACGGCAGGGCGACGACCTGCAGCAGCAGCAGAAAGGCCATGCGAGAGACCAGCTTGTTGCAAACGATCGCAAAGGGGGAGACAGGCGTGAGCAGTAAGAGATCCCACGTTCCCCTTTGCCTCTCGCCACTCACCGCGCCCGTAGTGACCAGGGGCGTAAGGACCAGTGCAAGGGCAAGCTGCGCAACAACCAATCTCTCAAAGAGGCGACCTCCGCTGACCGAGCTCGCGGGCCCGTTCAGGAGCAGGAAGACTGCTTCCACGGCGCCCAGGACCGTGAGGTACGCGGTGAGGACGCCAAAGGTCCGCCAATCGAGCATGCGGGCGCGCAACTCGCGGCGCAAAACGGGCGCGGCGACCAATTCGCCGAGACTCACTCCCCTACCATCCCGTCAGTCGCTCCCTCATCGACGGTCATCCCCTGTCGCATGTGGCTGATCTGGGCGCATATCCCCTCTAGTTCCAACGCATGAGAGGACGTGATTACAACAGTTTTTCCCAGATGTTGCATCTCCCGCAGCATGGCAGTGAACTCCGCACACGCTGCGGACGACATGCCTTGGAGAGGCATATCCAGCAGCAGGACGTCGGGGTCGTGGATGAGGCAGCGCGCAAGAGCCAGCCATTGCCGAGCATCTGGGTCCAGATCATCCACCAGCACCTGACGCCGATCTTCAAGTCCCACCAGCTCCAATAGCTCGGCCGTGAGCAGCGGACGCTGAATGGTCGCCGCGCCGTAGCCGGCCTCGAAAAAGTCCAGGTATGCCTCCACCGTGAGATCGGGATAAGCGCCGAAGGATTGGGGCATGTAGGCAAGCCGGTGGCGCAGAACGGCGCGATCCGCCCAGGCGTCGAACCCTTCGACCACGATTTTTCCTTGGTCCGGGCGGTCCAGGCCCGCGATCATCCGTAGCAGGGCTGTCGTTTCGGCGCCGGCACGGCCGAGGAGTCCCTGAATCGTGCCCCGGCGGACACGCAGCGACGCGACGCGTACCGTGTGCGCACCCGTCAGCCGCTTACTCACGCCATCCAGGATGATGGCGTCACCCATCCCATCCATTGAGTCGCCGGTCACCATTTCCCTTTACAGTACATGAGGTTGTACCCCGATTTGACACCGCCCGGCCGATCTCATAGATTGAGCGGGGACCGCGTGTGACGACGAGGCCCGATCAGCCGTTGAACAGAAGGAGGCTGCCGTGGCTCACGGACGCGACAAACCCGGAAAAGAGAAGAGGAAGCCCAAGCAAACGAAGCTGGCCACACCCAAGGCACCGCGCGACAGCGAAGTGCTGGACCATGTTGTACAACACCCACGTCCCGAAGAGAAATAGAGAGCAAACTACCATGAACCACACTCTGAGGCTCATCGCCATCGTTGCCGCGGCCATCGTCATGGCCGTGATTGCCCTGAAGATCCTGGCCGTCGTGACTTTCCTGCTGTGGAAGCTGGTCACCCTGGTTTTCTTCCTGGGCCTTCTTTACGTCCTGTTCCTCGTGGCGCGCTCGGCCGTGCGAAAGCGGACGACGGCCCACTAGAGAAGAGCCGCGGTTCGGGCCGCGACCTGAGTCGGTCTCTCCCTCGGCCGGTGACTGCGCCGATTGGTCGACACCATCTCAATCTTGCGGCCGCTGGAGATGTTCCTCGTGGCTAATACAAAGCCCGCCGCCGGGACCCTCCTACGCGCAGCGATCGCTTGAGTTGCCCCCGTAGGGGCGCGGGCTTGTCCAGGGCTTGTCCCCGCCCTCCCGTGTTCTCGTTTCACAGGTTCATCCCGCGCACGGTGGCAAGTTTGCCATGTCACTTCTGCCTGGCCCGTGCGGTCCGAGGCGCATGTCTACGCGATTGGATCGAGGCTCGCGCATCCGGTCGGGCCTGCCGTGATCAGTAGCACCTTGGCCTGGCACGCCGTGCGCCGG
>QHBP01000244.1:0-453 GCA_003244175.1 Chloroflexota bacterium
CAGCTCGCCGACGGCGAGCTCGTGCAAGACGATGGCCGTCCGGTCAGCGCCTACGAGCGCCTTGCCTTTCGCCGCCTGGGCCTCTCGCCCCAAGAGGCGTTGGCGTGGGCCAACGCCGGGTTCGGCCATTTCGCCGCGGTGTCATGGCGCGAGGCGGGATACGGGCCCGCCGACGCCTGCGAACTTCACGCCCGCGGTCTCTCCAGCACCGATATCAGGCTGGCGGCGCAATGGGGCATTTCGCTCGACGAGATGGCCGCGTGGCGTCGTCACGGCGCCATGCTCGACGAAATCGCCGGCGGCGTGCGCATCGGGATCACGACTCATCAGTGGTCGGCACTGCACGCCGCGGGCATCGCACTGAGCGATGCCATCGGGCTGCTGGCCTCGGGGGCGGGCGTGGAGCACGTCGTTGGGTGGACGGCCGCCAAGCTGTCGCTCGGCGTCTGCCAG
>QHBP01000244.1:464-3100 GCA_003244175.1 Chloroflexota bacterium
CGTCTGCTCGACTCCGGGGTAGCGCCGGACGACATTCCCGCGGCCGTGCGCGCCGAGGATTTCGGGGGGACGTCGCCAGATAGCCGCGAGATCCACACGACGCGGCCGTTGGGCGGCACCATGGGAACCGCTCTCGCTCTCGGAACATCAGCCGAGCGATGCGAAACCTTGATCGACGCGCTACTCAACAATATGGATCAGGGCGAAGGCTGGACCTGGAGCGACAGTGACGGGCGATGGTGGCTGCCCGGACGTCACGCAACCCGTTTTTGCTTCTCCCACGATGACAATTATGGCGTCTGCCTTGTCGACTCCGTCGTCGTTGAGAACGTCGAAGATCACGGGCGAGCGATCGGGCTCCTCAACCAACTCAACGCCCACGGGGCTGGGTGGTTCTGGTGGCTCGACTCCGACTCCGACCGCATCGTGGCCTCGATGCGCTACCTGGTACTGCCAGAGGCTTGGTGGTGGAGCCTATTTCTGGTGGAACTGGTTCCGTTGTACGTAACCTCGATCGACTCTATGGGCCCAATCGTGTCCGCGAGTTGTGGCGGCACGTTGGCGGTTTCCGCGCATCCGGAGCGGGGAGAACGTCTGTCACCGGACGGATGGATCATTGGTTGCCGCTTGGGGTCGCGCGAGCCCACGGCGTCGCTGGGGTTCCCCATTCTGCCTCATGAGTTAGCCCAACTCGGTACTGCGCTCGCCATACTCTGTTCGGACCCTCAACCACCGCGCGAGTCACCGAAGATCGAGTCGTTCGAGCCGCTCGCAATCGTCGTGCACGATGACGACGAGAATCCGACGGTCGTGCTTCGGCAGGTTTGGCACCCCGAAATCGGCTGGGGCGCTCAGATCGCCACAGTCCCGGGGATCTTTGCCCCAGACTCTGATGACCTCGGACCCCTGTTCGGTCTCGCCGCAAGTTTGAATGAGCACCTGGCGAAGCGTGGTGATCTTCCCGGGGTAGTGGCCGGATGCTGGATCGTCACAGAACGGCTGGGGCTCGTTCACCACGCCTATATTCCGGGCATTGAGGTGGAGAAGGCGGTAGGCGAGGCAGGTGAGACCGTCGGGAACATGCTGGCATTGATGGCTCAGCCAAACGAGCGGATCCACGACGCCCAAGAGCTTCGGGTAGTCGGTTCCCGTAATGGCTTCAATGTGCATCCCGTACCCTCCCGAGAGGACCTTGAGTCGTTGTCGTCGCTTTGGATCGACATTGGCCCTGACCCTGTCAACATGTCATATCTGGCAGACCACGAGTCGGACGAGATCGACCCGG
The DNA here is from genome assembly GCA_003244175.1 of Chloroflexota bacterium. Lineage (GTDB taxonomy): Bacteria > Chloroflexota > UBA5177 > UBA5177 > UBA5177 > QHBP01. The sequence goes on from QHBP01000244.1 coordinate 1,750, forward strand.
AAGAAGCACTCTGGATGGCACCTAAGCATGTACCTGTGTGCAGCTTCGGCATCTTCAACCCGTCCGGGCCGACCGTCAGTAGTCTCGAGATCGGCTACGCGTCTGACGAAGACGACAATCTGGTTATGTCGCTGTACTTCGTGCTGCGCCATCCCTTTGGACCAACCATTGAGCACCTCGGTGATGCGGGAAGTGAAGGCCACATGGCCGAACTGATCGTGACAAGTATGTCCCAAGTGGACGACGGAGTACTCGGAAGCGGCCCCGAGTGGATGAATGTATTTCAAGAGCGATACCGGGAGGCGGTTATTCGGGGCCTTCGGTTGTGGGCCTCTGCCCCAGACCTCCCCAACCGAGAGTGGGCCGAGGAGGGGGCCCTGCTGCTCCGCTGTGCAATGAACCCTTGGGGTCGGATGGAGTCCAACGAAGCTCGTTCTGAGCCACCCCCAGAATCCGCCAACGACCCGGTCGGATACTGGATCGACGTATTGACGGATTGGATCGTCATCTTCGGAGAGCAGCTTTATATCCGGTCTGCCTGGGAGGGAGCGATCGCATTTCTGGCCGATCCGGAACATCCGGGCACCGCCCAGGAAGCAACCAACTTCTTCCTGGACCGAATCGACCAGAGACTGGCCGCTTCTTTCCCAACCGACGGAGGCGATTAAGCTAAGGCGTGACCCAGACCTGATCCTGCGTGACGATGGCCCATCCTTGGAGGGTCCGTTCGGCGGGAGAGCCTTCTCAATGGTGGGTCCGGACAATAATGCACTTGAGCGGGCAGGATACACATGAAGGAGACGAGAGGCGGTTTCGGACCCGGCTGCATACCGATGGCCGAACCGAAGGTGACTGGTGGTCCGGACGTCCCCGAAACCGGGGTTCAGAGACCGTCACCTCGGCACCGACTCTTGGCAGTTGTTAAAAACTGTCATGAATGCGGCTGGTATCCAAGAAGACCGCTATTGCCCTGCCACGGTATCCACCCGTGACCCATCGACGCCCTCTACCGCAGGCACGACGAGGGGCTAATGGCTGGCATTTGGCTCACACAGCAAGGGCGGGGCGGTTGGTCGGCGGTCACCGACTAGACGGGCGTATCCCGCGGGGAAGCGGCTTTGAGTGGATGACTGCGAGATCTTGGGTGGCGCGGGTGAGGCTCGTGTAAAGGACTCCTTGCCGGCCGACGTTTTCGGGGAAGTCGGCCGGTTCGGTCACGACTACCCCGTCAAATTCCAGGCCTCGGGCGTCGTCGACGAGGAGGACCACGACGGTTCGCCCCGCGAGGATCCAGCTGTCAGTCAGTACTGGCTTGGCCCAACCGCGCTTGCGTAACAGGTTGGAGACGGCT
>QHBP01000057.1:0-3313 GCA_003244175.1 Chloroflexota bacterium
GCGTTCCGTGCCCGACGATTCCGACGGCCGCTAAAATCTCGTGCCCGTGGTTCGGCTTTTCCCTCCGCCTTGGCGCGGGCTCAACTTCACAGGCATCAGTCGCCCAGTTCGAAGCGCCGACTTCCGGTGCGAAGAGGACAATTCTCGGCCCTGGTAGTACAAGTCGAGGCCTGAGGGGAAACGGGTCAAACCGATTCACAGCGCGTTGACGGTCCCCACTTGGCTCGGGTCAGGCCATTGAGCTCGGACTTCTTCAATGCCTGCGCCGAAGCGCGTCAGAAGGCCGCGTACATGTCGGGCGGTGAGCTTGAGAAGACGATCTGTCGGCTGAACACCTTGGCCCGAAATGCTCACGAAAGAACGCTTATCGCCAACGTTGAGGTTGTCGGCGGAGCAGCTACGGACGATCGACGGATCTTCCAAAGTGGGCTGCAGCGACTCCGGGGTGCCACCATTCCTGAGGTCAGCGAGGCATTGGAATGGTTCGCTGACCTGACAATTCTCGGCTCGACAATAGAGCGGCGAGCAATGCTGATGAGGGTTGTGGCTTCGATATGTCCCACCGATGATCCCGCCCTGAACTTCATCGAGGATCCGGGGCTCGCCGACGCCCGCGAGATCCTGTCGGGCCGTTGGTCGGTGCCGGCGCAGCTGGCGATCACGCTGGGGCGTGAGCTGCGCCGCTGGTTGGCGTGGGCGGCGATCGATGCTTGGCTTTCGTGGCGCCGTCCTGAGTACTTGATGGTAGCCAGACATCCCTCGGTGAAGTGCGGGCCTGACGAGGAGGGTTCATGGGAGTACCCGCTCCTTGAGGCGGTTGTCGACCTGGTCCAGGGTTCAGTCAACGAGGCATGTCTGCGTGTTCGCCGGATAACACGGGCCCAACGGATCCCAGCCTGGGCACCTGACCGTATTGCGCGACTCGCGACCCTCTACTCGCCTCTGGCGGGCCACCGGTACGCGGAATGGGAACAAGCACTGCCGGCGCCCGCTTGGACGCTCAACCGGGCCGGGGATCCAGCCGAGCGGGCCGGGGCGGCGTTCCGAATCATCGTCGACAAGAACAAGCACGCCGACTTCATGCGGGTGAAAGACGACATCGTCGCGACCGGCTGGACGACCTTTGCATACTTCGTGAGCTGCCGCCCGGGACATGTGTGCAATGAGCTTGGACAGGTACTCCTGGCCACGGTCAAGCGCCCCGAAGACGCATCGTGTTGGCCATGGTTAGGCCGAGTTCAGGAGTTTGCCACGGCGTGCGAACACTTGGACGACCGTCGTTTGGCGCTAAACCTATTGGCCGTTGCACTCAAGGCCATTCCAAACGATCCAGTCATCGCGGCCGCGTGTATCCGTGTTATCGAGGCGTGCGGGCCGAGCGAGCTATCCGCGGTTGTCGGCGACGATCTCTGGCATCGCCTGGGAGACGTGACCTCTAACCTGAGTGCTCCAAAACAGATGATGCTTGAGCGCGGCGGTGTGTGGCGTGCCGTAATTGACGGTACGAACCTCATCTTCGGCGGTAAAGATCGTCGAGCGGGAGGTCAAGCTTCGCTTCGATACCTGAACGAGGCGCGCTATATGTTGCAAAAGGCCGGATTTGAGCAGATCATAATGTGGTTCGACGCTTCCACCCGCCACTATCTAACGACGTCGGAAGCGGGCGAGCTTGCCCGGCTCCACGCCACTGGGAAGATATGCATCGTGAGCAGTGGATCAGCCGACCCTAAGGTCATCGAAGCATTCTTGGAGGCTCCGGAGCAAACATGGGTCGTGACGTGTGATCGGTACAAGCAGTGGGAGGGAACATATCCGTCGCTGAACCAATTTTGGCCGGCTGCTCGGTTGGGATTTCAGATCGACCACAATAATTCGCTCACCTGGTCCCGCCAGCTCAACACGCCGGTGTACCCCCATGCCTAGCGCCACGCCATCACTAGTATGGCTTGCCTCGGTCGACGACGCCTCGCTGCGAAGCGATATTGGGATCGCGGCCTTGACACTGCAAGCGGTACGTAAAGGCGACCTCCCAACCGACGACGTGTATTGGCCCAAGGCCGTCCGCCGCGTCCTGGTCGCATGCGTTGAGGCTGGGCCAGGCCAGTTCACCCGCATTGACGCCCTGAAGCTGTTGTATCCGCTCGCCTTGGTTTTGTCACAGCTCGATCAGATCGACGAGTTCGCTCCTGAGCTGCGCGCGCTTTCCCATCGTAATGATGTTTGGGAGAGCTCAGCTCTCGACGTTGTTCGAAGACGCTTATCCATCATCGGACCTGGCGGCCCGAGCTTTCTGACCCGCGACAACTCACCGATTGTCGAGTACCCTTCCGTGTCGGGCAACCAAATTGTTGGCGCCCGCGCAGGATGCATGGAGTTGCCGATCAGCAGCGATAGTGCTTCAGCTGCAGACGTTGGCTCGACCTTGGGGCTTCTGGCTTCGGCTTCACAGGATTGGTTGGATCGGCGTGAAGCACTGCCCGGGGACGATCGTGCTGCTGGCGACATTAGGCTGATACATGAAATGACCGCGAGCAAGGTTCTGATCCCGCCGGCGTTCGCTGAAGCGCTGTTTGTCGATGACCAGATGTGGGATACCCGGGCCGCCGCCGACTATGCCCAGGAACTGATTCGTCCCTTCCAACAGGACGTTGTGGGGCTAGCGGCTTCGGTCTTGTTGAACTCCAGGATCCGCAGGCTGCGACCTCGGCTATTCCTGCGGTTTCCGGAAACCTTCGTAGCCGAGAGGATCGGGCAACGCTCCGACGATTCCCAGCTCCGGCGCGATGTCCTAGATCTGGTTGCAGAACCATTCTTACGTACCGCGGAAGTCATTGACGCGGAACTGAAGCGTCCCAAAGGACGCCTCCCTAGAAAAAACTCATTCAAGGTGATTCGAGACCACCTCAGCCAGGTTCTGCAGTCACTCGGATACCGATGGGTCGGCGCAGGGGGCGACATCGTCCCGTTCGACCCGGCGATGCACGTCTCGTTTCAGCCAGTGGACGCACAATCCGATGTGGTCATCATGCGTCCTGGCCTCCAGGAGCTTTCCAGTGGAACCATCAGCGTCAAGGCACAGGTGAACCCGCCCGCCACGGTCGCCGTGCCCACCGAGCAGAACGGAGCGGAACAACGTGACTGATCGTCTCATCGGTATAGGCATCGACCTGGGCACATCAAACTCGGCGGTCTGTCGGCTTGATACCTCGAGCGGCGCACACCAGTTCGCGCATGCGAGTGACACCGCCGGAAACCGGGATATCGGTAGCGCTGTGTTCATCGATACCGATAATAGTTGGTACTTTGGGCAGAA
>QHBP01000057.1:3352-3584 GCA_003244175.1 Chloroflexota bacterium
ATGCTTCGGGACAACGCGCCGATTGAGATTGCGGGTATCGGTCCGGTTGATCCAGTCGATCTGACTAGACGTTTTGTCGGCTATCTGAGGCAGTGCTATGAAGCCCATTGTCACGAACCGTGCAACCGTGCTGTCATAACCGTACCGGCAAACGCTGATTTCGATGCTGACTATCTTGCGCGAATACGTCAAGCGGATGGTCTCGGATCTCTCGGAGCGCAGGATTTCGTTC
>QHBP01000039.1 GCA_003244175.1 Chloroflexota bacterium
CGACGGTCGCTGCGAGAACTGGCGATCGACCGGATGGTCACGCCCCTCGTGAGGAGTGCGCTCAAAGCAGATTTCGAGGCGGTGCGGCTCGGCGTGGGTGGGCTTCAGAGCAGCGTTCAGCGATCCCTTCCCATTTTGAGCACCCATGATGCTGAGTTTTCCGTCTTCTCCCAAGGAGGCGAGGACGGGATCATCCAGTTGCTCACGTCTCGGATCGCCGTTCCTAATCGAGTGTTCATTGAGCTCGGCGTCGACGACTACCGCGAGTCAAACACCCGGTTCCTCTTGCAATACGGCGGGTGGTCAGGCCTCGTTGTCGATGGTGGAACCAGCCACATAGACTTCTTGAAGATGCCGCACTTGTTCTGGAGGCACCGGGTAATCGTGCGGTCAGCCTTCCTCACCGCCGAGAATGTAAATACGGTGATCGACGAGTCGGGAGTCACCGGTGATATCGGCTTACTCTCAATCGATGTGGATGGAAACGACTTCTGGATCATGAAGGCCATCGAGACGGTTAGCCCTCGGGTCCTTGTTATGGAGTACAACAGTGTGTTCGGCTCACGGCAGACAGTCACGGTACCGTACGATCCTGAGTTTGTGGATGACCGAGCACACCCTTCACGACTATATTTCGGTGCGTCCCTTGCCGCGCTGTGCCACCTCGCTGCCGACAGGGGCTACCGGTTCGTCGGAGCCAACCGGGGCGGGGTGAACGCGTTCTTCGTCCGGTGCGATCTTGATCCGGGTCTACCGTCATTGACCCCAGAGCAGGGCTGGATGCCGGGTCAGCATCGCATGCCCACCGATCCTGATCACTATCTTCCCCCCGGACTGCTTAACGCCGAGCGCCTGCGCGTCATCGCCGACATGCCTGTCTATGACGTCGTCACCGGCGAAACGGATAGTATTAGCCATGTTTTCGGACTTGCCTGAGTTCACGGAGGAAGCCGACTGGTGTTGCTAGTCAGGCCAACTGATCCGGCCGCGGATGGGACTCTCCAAGTGGCAGTAGCAAGGGTGATGGTGAGCAGGAACGAGGTGGCGATAGCGCTCTCGCCGTTGAACGCAATGACGTTCCGGTCGATAGTGTGGCGTCGTCGGTACCCTGACGGTGGTATTAGATTAGTTCAAAATGTCCATTTCCCGACTCGTGAACAGTCGAGGCCGGGCCGTCGTTCAATGGATCTGTCGAAGACAGCTGACGTGTTGTTAGTGGTGTCGGATCACGACGACGCATCGGCCAACGCCTTCCGGTAGGCGTCGGCGTAACCGATCCCCGACGCGGCCCAGGTGAACTCTGATGCCCTCCTGCGGGCAGCTTCCTGCAACTGGACAAGCAGAGCCGGCTCAGCAGCGAGGCAACAGAGAGCGGACGACAGTGCCTCGGGACGAACACAGCTGACGAGGATGGCTCCATCGAGCGCCGGATCGGACCTTCGGAATATGTCGATAACCCCTGGGATCTCGGTTGCCACTACTGCNNGGGAGGACCAGGACGTCGTGGTTAGCGAGGATGGCGGGCAGCTGATCCCGGGCGACGGTCGGTATCGCCGCAACTGAGGCTCTGCAAGAAACAGGAAAGGCATCGAGCACAGATTGTGTTCCCACTCCGGCGAGGGTGAGCTGGGCCGAAGGAAACTTATTAAGAACTTCGGGCCACGATCGAGACAGTTCGTTTACGCCCTTACGCTCGAGCCACGATCCGAGGAACAGGACCCGGAGATGTGAAGCCGGTTGCCGTTCGATCGCAAGCAAGCACTCGTCTACCCCGTTCGGTATCAGGCTTACCCGCTCGAGGGGGAGCCCCATGTTGCCCACCAGGTAAACATAATCCGCTTGATTGAGGACGATCACGTGACCCGCATGGCGCAGCGCGAGATTTGCCTGGCTTAGCAGGGTCAAGGGTACAGAGATTCGAGACCAAGCCGACGTCCGGATCCCAGCCTTGCCCCGGCATTGCAGCAACGCCTTCCAGCACCGTTCCTCCAGACCATGAGACATCACGACACAGGTCGGCAATCGTCGTCGCCCCCACCGGGTCCGGGCAAGGAGTGCGTATGGTCCGGCGATCGGCTCATGGACCTCAACCAGGTCGAGTCGTCGTCGGCGCTGGTGGCGATAGACCATAAGACAGACTGCGAGGGGAACGGCGAATCGCCGCAAGCGCGGTGGGCAGCGTGCGCTGAGCAGATCCGGGCGAAAGAGATACTCGACGCTGTGGCCCAGGAGCTCGAGTTCCGAGCCTGTTCGCACCATCACACCGCTCATTCCCGCTGTCGAGGATTGCGCCACGTCTGCGATCCTCATGACCCTCATGACCGTCCTCGGGACGGGCCTTTCGTGGCGACGAGAAGTTGGTTGGAAGCGAACCACTTCAGGCCTGGTTTCGGCCCATCCAACGCGGTCCAGTTCGGCGGGTTGCGTCCGGGAATCGGGATGTAGTGACCGCAGGCGTCGACCAGACATGAGCGTAAACCGGCAGACCGCATCCAAGAGAAGGTCCGAGGAACCATCGTCAGATTGTTGATCGGCTGCCCTTCTTCGGTGAACGGGCGGCCGACGACGCGGCGGTACGCGCGATAGCAGCCCATGAGATTCAGATAGTTGGGAGTCGTCAGGAATAGCCTCCCACCAGGGCTCAACACTCGTGCCAACTCTGACACTGCTTGTCTCGGGTCCGGGACGTGCTCGATCGTCTCGCATGAGATAACAAGGTCGAAGCTTGCATCGGGGTGGGGGAGTTGCTGGATGTCAGCTAGTTCGTAGGTAACCCGTTGATGAGTTATGGACCTCGCCTTCTCCAATGCTGACCGCGAAAGGTCGGCGGCTACGAACGAGCTTGGCTGTTTGCCCTCCAGCCACCGCGCAAAGCCTCCCCGCCCGCAACCGATCTCGAGAACCGCGGCGCCTAGGACGTTGTCCAAATGGCGCTTGACGAGTTGGTGCCAAGGCGGGTCGTCACCGTCGTCGGTTCCGAACTGGTTGTGCCAACGGTCGTAGGAGCCTGAAAGATCGGCGGTCATTTAGCCCCCTCAACGTCCAGACCCAGCGCTGGTAACCTCGACAGGTGCCAAGAATCCTCCCGGGCCAGCAACGGGCGCGCCCAACCTCCCGGCCTGAGCGGCTCGCAGATATCGTTCGGGGCGTACCGAGGACATTGCGAGAGCTGAGGCAATCGCTCATCATGTTGGGCATGTATCGAAAGGTCGGATGGCAGCGGTCGGTGCGGACTGGCCTTCCGGTAGGGCCGGACGGGGAAGCCATCCCGTGGTTCTCGTACCCGGCCCTGGCGTGGCTTGACGCGGTAGTGACAGGGTCCGAGCGGGTCTTCGAGTTCGGAAGCGGAAATTCCACGGTCTGGTTCTCCCGCCGAGTGGCGGAGGTGGTCAGCGTCGAAC
>QHBP01000213.1:0-9845 GCA_003244175.1 Chloroflexota bacterium
ATTCTCAAGGGTGCGGGTACGGTCATCGCGGGCCCGGATGGACGCTTCGCGATCAACGCAACCGGCGGACCAAACCTGGCGACTGCCGGAGCCGGTGACGTTCTCTCTGGTGTGGTGGGGGCTTTACTGGCGCAAGGCTGCGACACCTGGGATGCCGCGGTCGCCGGGGTCTACCTGCACGGGCGCGCCGGTGACCTGGTCGCCGCGCGACTGGGAGACGCGGGGACGCTCGCCGGCGATCTGACGGAAGCGATTCCTGTGGCGCGAAAGGAAATCCGGAATGAATTGGGAGGAAAACAATGAAGGTGCGCGATCTCATGAGAACTCCTGTGATCACGGTGCCACCGACGGCCCGCGTGGCCGAGGTCGCGAAGCTGATGGTAGAGAATCACGCCAGTGGACTCCCGGTGATCGATGAGGACGGAGCGTTGGTGGGCCTGGTGACGCAGGAGGACGTGGTAGCCAAACACGCGAAGGTGCACGTCCCCACATATCTCGGCATCCTCGGCTACGCCCTCCCGTTTACCTCGCAGGACTCGGACGACGACATTCGGCGCATCCTGGCGGTGACGGCGGCGGACTTGATGACGGATCGGTTCGTGACGATAGCACCGGATCGCGATGTCGACGAGGCGGCAACTGCAATGGTGGACAAGCACGCGAATCCGCTGCCGGTGGTCGAGAACGAGACGCTCGTCGGAATCATTAGCCGGACCGATATTTTGCGGCTCGTCCTGGCTGAGGAGGAGGATGGAGACCAGGACGCCCGCAACGTGTGATACTGCACGATCACCGGGTACATGGGATGGTCGCGCCACCAGAGCGCTGATCGACCTCGACTGCATCGCGTCCAACGTGTTCACGCTCTTGCGAGCGGTGTCTCCCGCGCGGTTGATGGCGGTAGTGAAGGGTGACGCCTACGGCCATGGGGCCGGCGCCGTGGCGCAGGTCGCCCTGGAAAGCGGCGCAACATCCCTGGGAGTGTTCACCGTCTCGGAGGGTTGCGCCCTGCGAGCGGCGGGCATACACGCGCCGATCCTGGTATTCGGTCCGATCTATCCAGCGGAGGTCGACGCTCTCTTCACGAACCGGCTGACCCCCACGATATCCTCGATGGCGATGGCCGAGCTCGTTCTCGGCTGCGCCCACGGCCGGTCTCTTCCGTTTCACGTCGAAGTGGACACCGGAATGACCAGGGGAGGCGTGAGCGTCGAGAGTGTGATTCCACTGGTTCGGCGACTAGATGGTCGAGACGAGCTCGAGCTGGAAGGGGTCTACACCCACTTCGCGGGAGCGGACTACCCGGATGAGCCATCCGCGGGCCAGCAGCTCGCCGTTTTCCGTGAGGTCGTCGAGAACATTCGCTCCCAGCGAATTGCCATTCCGGTCGTGCACGCGGCCAACAGCAGCGCGGCCCTTCACTTTCCGGAGGCACGTTTTGCCATGGTGCGCGCCGGCATCGCTCTCTACGGGTATCATCCCCACGTCGCCGGCGACGTCTGCCCCCCCTTGAAGCCCGCCCTTTCCCTTCTGTCCGGTGTGAGCAGGGTTTCCCACGTTGCCGCCGGAACGGGCGTCGGCTACGGAGACACCTTCCGCTGTGAGAGGGACTCGACCGTCGCTCTCATACCGGTTGGTTATGCCGATGGGTTGCACCGAACCCTCGGTAACGGGCGTGGCGAGGTCCTGATCGGTGGGAAGCGGGTACCCATCGTCGGCCGTGTCTCGATGGACCAGATCACCGTGGACGTGACGGACATCGGCGATGTCCAGGTAGGCGACGAGGTGGTGCTCATTGGCTCCCAGGCAGGCATTGACCAAACCGCCGACGATGTCGCCGCGCAGGCCGGTACCATCAGCTACGAGGTACTCACATCGCTTTTACCAAGAGTCCCGAGACTCTATTCGCGATGGGGTGTCGTCACCGACTCGCATTCCGCTGAACTCCGCGGATCCACGCCCGCGTGACGGTGACAACATTCGAGCGAGGGCCTGTGGGGGACGAACCCGGTCGGCCCAAGGGCCACTCCTTGGACGTGGGGAGAGCGGTGGGCGGAGCCGCGCTGATCTTGACGCTCGGCAATCTGAGCGGCAGCGTTCTCGGGTTCATTCGACAGGCGGTCATTGGCGCCGCGTTCGGCGCAAATCATCGAACGGACGCGTTCTATGCGGCATCGATTGTGCCGCAGATGTTTTACGATCTCACGATAGGAGCCGCGATCAGCGCCGCTCTCATCCCAACTTTCACCGAAATCGTGGAGAGGGACGGTCGGGACGCATTGTGGCGGCTCCTGGGCAACGTGCTCGCGATTGCCTGGTTGGTGCTACTCGCGGTCGTTGTCGCTCTCCTGCTGGTAGCCCGTCCCTTCGTTTCGCTGCTAGTCATCGGTGTGCAACCATCGGCGCGGGGAGTGGAGGAGAGCTTGATCGTCGAGCTTGTTCGCCTTCTTGTTCCCACACTGTTTTTTTTGGGAACGTCAGCGATTTTCCTATCGACGCTCTACTCCCTGCGGCGATTCGCGGTCCCGGCCTTCGCCCCCGGTCTGTACCACCTCGGCATTATTGCGGGGGCACTCGGATTGGCACGTTCGTTCGGCATCGTGGCCCTCCCTATCGGGGCATTGGCCGGCTCGGCGGCCCAGGCGGTGGTGCAAGCGGGAGCAGTGCTACGTCTGCGCCCAACCATGCGAATCCGACCCACACTCACGCCGGAAGTTCGCAGAATTCTGCGGCTCTATCTGCCGGTCGCGGCCGGGCTTATCGTCAGCATCGTCGGTCAGATCATCGACGTGCAGTTCAAACTGCACTTGCGTGCGGGTGGGTTGGTCGCTATGCAATTCGCCACAACCTACACGCAGTTCCCTATTGGCATTGCGGTGGCGGCGTTGAGCTTTGCCGTGCTGCCAACTCTGTCCTCGCACGCAGCTTTTCATCGTCCGCAGGAATTCAAGAAGACGTTGGCCCTGGGCATACGCTTCGTACTTTTTCTGACCCTTCCCGCCGCTGCCGGATACATCGCGCTCGGTTCGCCCATCATCGCGCTTCTGAACCAGCACGGCCAATTCCACGCCTCAGATACGCAGCACGCGGCGACGGCGTTGGCGGGATACGCCATTCAGATCCCGTTCGTCGGTGTAGACCAGCTGCTCATCTTCGCTTTCTACGCGCGGCGGAACACGGTGACGCCAATGCTGGTCGGTGTGCTCGGGGTCTGTGTGTACGTGGTTAGTGCGTTCATCCTGCTGCCGCGCCTGCAAATCCTGGGGTTGGCTCTGGCCAATACCCTGCAGAATTCTCTCCACGCCCTGATCTTGCTGGTCATCCTCGTCGGTGCAATCGGAGGACTTGGCGCGCGCGACATTCTACCGAGCGTCGGGAGGAGTCTCGCCGCAACGGCAGTCATGTGGATAGCCGCATGGGGAGCGCTCTCGGGAGTAGGAGGCGTGTTGACGACGCACAACGGGCCGGCCTTTCGTCTCGTGGACGTGGCACTTCCCATGTGCGCGGCGGTCATCGCGTACCTCGGGTCACATGCCGTGCTCCGGAGTCAGGAGTTGAATCTGCTTGTGTCCCTGCTCAGGGAGAGGGGTCCGGCGCTAAGAAAGAGGTAGCGCGCCGACCCATTACCGCCGCGCCGCCCGAGACTCGCTCACAGACCCGCGGGATGCAGTGGAAGCGCATGCTTGTGCATGGCCGCGAGCATGAGGCCGGAATCATATCGCGTCGATCGAAAGTCGACATCCAGGTCCCCTCCAACTTCGAGAATCGCGTATTCGGCGCGCCCCGGGGTGCCGTACGATCCGCTGACACTGCCGGGCCCGACAAAAGTCGTCTGGCCTACGATCTTCCGGAAGCAGGTACCGTTGTGACCGCTGACAATAAGATCGGCGCGCGCTTCCTCGGCAACCTTCGCGGCAATCGAGTCGGCCGTATCCTCGCGCAAAAACTCGTTCAAAGCCCGCGGGCTTCCGTGCACGAGAAGAACCTCCTTGATCCGTTTGGCCGTCGGGTTTGGTCGGTCGCGCAAGAGAGATCCAAACGCGAGGCGGGTCAAAAACGTCCGCTGCATTTCAGCGGGTCGAACGTCACCGGCATTGCGCTTGAGTCTACTTCCACGTCGAGCCGCGTAAATCCGGACGTCTCGCGGCAGGTGCTGAAGAGTTTCCAGATTCTCGGGTGTCAGCTTCCTCCGTGTCCACGTCACTGCCGCTCTGTCTTCCTGCTCTTCCTGGCCGCTTGGGAAGTCCGCTCCTGAACCCAAACGCTCGAATGCCACGGCATCATCGTAGTTGCCTAGAAGCATCTCGACATCCCGTTCCCGGCACGTCTCTAGGACTTCGTTGGGAAACGGCCCACGTCCGATGAGATCCCCCAGGCTGATGATGCGATCGACTTCGTCATCCAGCCGCTCGATGTCCGCCAGGATGGCGCGGAGTGCGAACAGGTTTGCCTGGATATTGGCGAGAACGGCGAAGCGCATCAGTGTTTCCTATGGGCGATTATAAATGAGGGGCTCCGTTACAATGGCCGCAGGCACAGAGTAGCCTCAGACGCGGGAGCCGTCCCGGGGACGGCAGCCGCAGACGACACATGGAGGGGGGATAGACATGAACGACGGCCCGGAACAGAAGCTATCGGTGAGCGTTCCGCTCGCCGCGATTGCGGCGGCGGTCCTATTGGGACTGGCGGCAGCCGCATACGCGTTGACGAACCAGGACGAGTCGCTGTCGGACAAGGTCAGCAAGGTCAAGCCGAGCAAGGGCTTGGGCCGCAAGATTGGGCTCCGCACATTTATCACGCTGCTGGAGAACGACGCCACGCGCAAGGTGCTGATCGCCGCCCTAAAGGCTATCTCTCGACGCAGCTGATCTGCGCGCGCAGTTCGGAAAACGGGAGCGTGTTGAGGACGCCCTCCGGTTCTACCCATGCACGACGTGCCATCGCGATTCCGTAGATGATGTTGTCGAGGTGCAGCGGTGAGTGCGCGTCCGTATTCACCACCAGCATCACGCCCAGTTCCCGTGCACGCCGTGCGTGCGTGTCGACGAGGTCGAGACGGTCCGGAAAGGAGTTGATCTCGAGAGCCGTGCCCGTGCGCGCGGCGGTCTCGAAGACTCTCTCGAGATCAACCTCGTACGGCTCACGTCTTCCGATAAGCCGTCCCGTAGGATGGGCAATCGCGTCCACGTGAGGATTCTCGATCGCCCGAATAATCCTGTCGGTCATCTGCTCGCGGGTTTGGGTGAATCCGGAGTGCACGGAGGCAATGACCCAATCCAGCTGCGCCAACAGCTCGTCGGGAAAGTCCAGGCTGCCGTCGCGTTTGATATCGACCTCGGACCCCGAAAGGAGACGGAAGCCCTCTAGACTCGCGTCGAGGCGACGGATGTACCCAATCTGTTCCAGGAGTCGCTCCGGGTTCAGCCCACCCGCGAGCCCTATGCCGCCCGAGTGGTCGGTGATCGCCATGTACTCGTAGCCGCGAGCCCGCGCCGCTTCCACCATCGACTCGATCGGCACCGATCCGTCGCTCCATTCGGAGTGCGCGTGCAAATCTCCGCGAATGTCCCTCGTTGTCACCAGGTCCGGGAGCGAACGGGCACGCGCCGCCGCGATCTCGCCGGCACCTTGCCGCAGCTCCGGCTCGATGTACGCCATCTCCAGGGCCTCATAGAACGCGTGCTCGTCGTCGAACGTGCGTCTCTGGCCCGTCTCAACCTCCGCAATGCCGTACTCGTTCAAGCTGAGACCGCGATGCAAGCTGTACTCTCGTAGCTCGATATTGTGGTCCTTGCTCCCCGTGAAGTGCTGTAGGAGCGCTCCAAAAGACTCATCCGGCACGATGCGCAGATCCACTTGCAGACCGTTGTCGGTAAGAATGGCACTCTTGGTCGATCCGTGCGCCAGGACCTGCGAGACCTGCGGAAGACTCACGAAGACTTCCATGACTCGATCCGGGTCGACGGACGTCGCCATCAGGTCGATGTCTCCAATCGTCGGCGCCCAACGCCGCAAGCTACCGGCCGTCGTCAGTTGTCGGAGAGGCGCCTTGTTTTCGAGCGCTTGCATCAGCTCCTCGACGACTGGCAGCGCCTTGCCGAGGGAGATTCGACTCTCTCGCTTGTTCGCGCGGGACAAGTTTCGAAGTACGTTCTGAGCGGTCTTCTCGCCCAGGCCGGAAAGCGCGGCCAACCGTCCGTCTTCCGAGGCCTCACGCAATTGCTCCACGCTCTCCACGCCCAGCTCCTGGTACACCCGACGAGCCAGAGATGGACCGACTCCCGGCACACCCAAGAGATCCCGGACACCGGAGGGAAACTCGGACCGCAGCGATTCCAGATATTTCATCGACCCCGTTTGCAACAGCTCGTCGATTCTTTCGGCAGTGCTGGAGCCGACGCCCTTGATGTTCTTTAGGCTGCCGCGAGCCGCGACGTCCCGGATCTCCTCCGCGAGGCCATCCACCGCCCGAGCTGCGTTGTAGTACGCGCGGACCTTGAAACCACTTTCGTTCTTGAGATCGAGCAGGGCCGCGACCTCGCTCAACGTCGCCGCCACGTCGGCATTGTTCACATGCGCTCCTTGGGGAATGCTGATCCGATTATGGAAGATGGCAGTGATGGGGCGTCGGCTCCCAACGCCCGCAGGTGCGTCCCGCGAGTCCTGGGAGCAGGTCAGTACACAAGGGGTTACAGCGATGATATTTCGCGGCTTGGTTCTTCGGGCACTCTTGAGCAAGGTTGGAAAAGGAAAATATCAAAAGCCGGGCCGTATGCAAGCCTTGATGCGATTGCCGACCCTTCTCCGACTCGCGCTATCGCTCCTGCGAGACGCGCGAGTACCGATGTGGCAAAAGGGATCGGTCGTGGCGGCCTTGGGGCTGGTCATGGCCCCCATAGACGTCGTCAATTACATACCCGTCGTCGGACCATTCTGGGATTTCACCCTATCGGTCGTCATCTTCGAGACGTTCATCAATAACGCCCCCGCCACGGTTGTCAATGAGCACATTATCGCCTTGGGACTCGAAAAGAAGTTCCCGTTGCGAAGGACGTAAAAACTGTTTGACTCGGATGTGACTCTCGAACCGGCGTCCGATGAGCGGGACCTCGACGGCTCACGTTCCGTGCCGCTCGCCGCCCGCATGCGTCCACGCGCGCTAGACGAGTTCGTCGGGCAGGAGCACTTGCTGGGACAAAACAGCGCCTTGCGTCGAGCCATCGAGGCCGATCGCCTTCCTTCGATGATTCTTTTCGGGCCGCCCGGCAGCGGCAAGACCACGCTGGCCAGCGTGATCGCCCGCGTCACCAAATCGCGATACTCGCCGATCAGCGCCGTCTCCGCCGGCGTGGCTGACCTGCGACGTACAGTGGAAGCCGCGGGCAAACTTGCATCTTTCAGCGGTCAGCGCACGATTCTCTTCATTGACGAGATCCATCGCTTCAACAAAGCCCAGCAGGACGCAATCCTTCCTTCTGTCGAGAATGGAACCATCACGTTGATCGGGGCGACGACGGAGAACCCGAGCTTTGAGGTTAATGCGGCGCTCTTGTCTCGCTGCCGCGTTTTTCGCCTTCATGCGTTGTCACCGGAAGACATCATGGTGCTGCTCCGTCGCGCTGTGAGCGATGCCCGGCGGGGACTTGGTGCATTTCCGGTCAACATCGACGACGCCGCTGTTGAGCACCTGGTGCGTCTGTCCGGTGGCGACGCACGTATCGCTCTGACGGGTTTAGAGATGGCGGTGCAGATCGCCAATGCCGAAGGCGCGGACGTGGCCCACGTCAACGCCGCCCTCGTCGAGGATGTCATGCAACAGCCGGCCCTCTTGTACGACAAGGGCGGCGACATGCATTACGATCTCATCTCCGCGCTCATCAAGAGTGTGCGTGGCTCCGACGCCGACGCCTCGATCTACTGGCTGGCACGCATGCTCGAGGCCGGCGAAGATCCAATGTTCGTGGCGCGCAGGATGGTGATCCTTGCCGCCGAAGACGTGGGCCTGGCGGATCCTCAGAGCCTGGTCGTCTCAGTCGCCTGTCAGCAGGCGGTACACGCGATCGGCATGCCCGAGTCCTATCTGCCGCTCGCCGAGTGCGTTCTCTATCTGGCCCGAGCCCGCAAAAGCAACAGCGCCTACAAGGCCTATAACGCGGCGCTGAGTGACGTGTTTGAGACACTCAATAGCCCGGTGCCCCTACACCTTCGCAATGCGGTGACGGCGCTCGGTCGCGCTGAGGGTTTTGGCAAGGGCTACAAGAACCCTCACGACTTTGCGGCTCACCGTGTGAACCAACAGTACCTTCCAGCCGAGCTCGAGGGGAAGCAGTACTTCGAGCCGTCCGGAGAAGGGCAGGACAGGGCAACCGAGTGCGAGCCGTAACCTCCTTGCGCTATGAGGAGAGCGTCGAGGCGCTCGAGGCTCTCTCCCGGTTGCCCATCGAGCCGGCGCAGACGGTCGGCCTGGCGCGCGCGCGGACGCTCCTTTCCGGAGTCGGGAATCCTCACCTCGGCTTGCGCGCCGTTCAGGTCGCGGGCAGCAGCGGCAAAGGATCGACGGCCACCATGATTGCCTCGGTGCTTCAACAATCAGGCTTGCACATCGGCCTTTTTCGCTCTCCGCACCTGTCCGCGTACACGGAACGCATGCGCATCGACGGCGATGACATCTCGCGCCACGACTGGGCCAGCTACTTCAATCGACTCTGGCCGATTGTCGAAAGGATGTGCGACCCATCGACGCCTGAGGGCGCGTTCGGCAGACCTTCGTTCTTCGAAGTAGTGTTCGCAGTCAGCGCCCTCTACTTTGTGGAGGCGGACCTTGAATGGGTCGTGCTGGAGGCCGGAATGGGAGGCCGCCTGGATGCGACATCGACGGCTGTGCCACGGGTCGCGGTGGTCACAAACGTCAGCCTGGAACACACGCATGTTCTGGGAACGACCGTGCAGGAAATTGCGCACGAAAAGGCGGCAATCATTCGATCCGAAGCCGTGGCCGTTACCGGCGCCGAAGGTGTGGCTCTGGACGTGGTGCGCCGGCGAGCACGTGAGGTGCGCGTGGAGCTCCTGGAGGTGCCGCGCCACGTAAATGTGCGAATCATGACGCGTTCTACAGACGCACAGACGGTAGAATTGTGCTGCCCAGAGGGGCACCTGACCGCATCGCTACCGTCTGGGGGCAGCTATCAGGCGATCAACGCGGCCACGGCGTATGCTACCTGCATCGCACTGCGGCAGCGAGGCCTCATTCTCCCCGATGATGCCGTACAGCGGGGTCTGAGAGAGGCACGCATACCCGGTCGATTCGAGGTCATATCGCGGGAGCCTCTCGTGATCCTCGATGGAGCGCACAATGCGGCAGGAGCCGAAGCGTTGAGCCAATCCCTGAGATCGATGGCCACCACAGAGAGGCGCGTGCTGGTATTCTCTGCCATGCAGGACAAGAATCTTGCGGAGATGGCGAGCAGCCTGGGCTCCGCCGTGGACGTCGCGGTCGTCACGTCAGTGCCGGGGACCGATAGGAGCGCCGACCCCACGTTCATCGCGTCCCTGTTCGATTCGGGCACCGTTGCGACCATCGTGGAACCGGATCCAACCACAGCCCTCGAGCGCGCCCTCAAAATGACCTCGCCGGCCGACGCAGTGGTGATCGCCGGCTCTCTCTACCTCGTGGGGTTTGCTCGCGAGGCGCTGCTCTCGGCGGGTGTTCGATGAAACGCAATGTGATCTCTGGTCTGCTCCTGGCAGCGTGTTTCACCTCACTCCACCCGCGCGCCGCTGGCGCCGCCAGTGCCCCAGGGATTCCAGCCGGTGCGAGGCAACTGGCGTCCGTACGTGTCACAGGC
>QHBP01000213.1:9884-13450 GCA_003244175.1 Chloroflexota bacterium
TGTCACAGGCGATCCGGGGTTGGATGTCGTCGTGTATCGGGAGACTCGTGACGTCGTTGCACTTCTTAGGGACAGCAAGTCCGGCAGTGATCTGTTGTCGAAACACACGCTCCCCGCTTCATTTCTCTCCCTCGGCGCGCCTCAGGCCCGTGCCGTGCAGGTTGTAACGACCGAGCGCGGGAATCAGACACAGTTTCTTTGCGCTTTCTCCGTCACTCAATCCGTCCTCATACCGGATGCCGGATCGGCCTCCGGTTGTCTCAAGGGCGATGAGGGGGTTCGTGTAAATGGGGAGCGGGCGACGATCCTTCGTCGTGACAAGTCCCATGTAGGGAGCGTCGCCTATCGCACTGCCTCCCGATACGTCTGGAGGCACGGGACTCTAGCGCTGCACTGGACGCACCGCATGCCCGACTACTCGACGGACAACGTCCCCGTTCCCAATGGGACGTTTCGCATGGCCGCAGGTGATGTCGTCCTCATCAAGCTCGCGGTGGCGGCGACGGAGGCGCAGCAGGAGACGGGCCTGATGAATATCCACACCCTCGATCCCGACTCGGGAATGATCTTTGTATGGAAGCAGGCCGTGCACGAGTCGTTCTGGATGGAAAATACCTATGTTCCCCTGAGCATCGCTTTCTTGTCATCGAGCGGCGTCGTACAGGAGATCCAGGACATGCAGCCGCTGACGACGGATCTGCATACGCCCCGGGATTCGTACCTGTACGCCATTGAGGTGAATCAGGGATTTTTCTCGCAGAATGGCATCAAGGTTGGCGACCACATCTCGCTCCATCTGGGGAGTCCTGCCGGCCCGTAATCGCCACACGCGATTTCCGCGTCGGGTCGGTTCGGCACCGCGGTCAGGAGGTAATGAGGATGGACAAGGGGACTTATATTCGCGGAATTCACGACGCATGGTTCGGGCTCGCAGCCACAGCGGAATGGACGTCAGGACTCCACTTCCCTGCTGCCCAGGCTGGACCGTCGCCCACCTGCTGGGACACCTCGGCAGCATCTATGTTGCCGTCAACAAGTACGTCCGCGACGGCACGGGCGAGGACATCGTGAACGAGCTCGAGGACTTGGAGCTTGCTCCCGAGTTTGAGGAGTGGTTTCGGAGCGGTTCGGGCCTGGAGCAGCTGCCCTTGTCCGTCGTCGACTGGTATCGGGAGTCGGCCGGCAATCTCGAAGAGACGTTCGCCGCGACCGACCCTGCCCAGCGCACGTGGACGTGGTTGCCATCGAACCAGACGGCAGAGTTTTGGCTGCGCCGCATGACGCACGAGACGATCATCCATCGCTGGGATGTGGAAACGGCAAAGGGCAAGGCACAGGCGGTCGGTTCGGATCTGGCCTCCGACGGCGTGGACGAAGCACTGACCGTGTACCAGCCTCGCAACTGCCGGCCGGAGTCGAAGGTCAAGGGACAGGGCGAGACTTTTCGCTTCGAACAGACCGACGGACCCAGTAAGTGGACGGTGCGTCTCGAGGAAGAGGATATGCAAGTCTCTCGAGATGGAGAGCCGGCGGAAGTCACCCTCCGGGGAAGCGGTTCCGAACTGATGCTGTTTCTCTGGCACCGTATTCCGGGGGGCCATCTTGCGATCGAAGGCGATGTGTCTCTCGTGGAACGGTACTTTGAGCTCGTGCCTCCGGATTAGACGCGTCGATGTACGTGCGTCCACGGCGGCGACCATCGGCGTGATGCCTTCCGCCCCTTTTGCGAGCGCGAACATTCCGGTGTAGCGAACATTCCGTGTAACGAACATTAAGTAGCTTTGGCCTTTAGGCCAAGTTTCCGCGGCTGCATGAGATACCCTCATCGAGAGGCTGCAGGCGGGTCACTCCAAGCTCCGAGCACCTCACCCAAGCATGAGGCCTGGCGTAAACGCCAGAGCTACCGTAGGGCGGCCGCGAGTAAGATCTGTGCAGTCTGGGCACACGTAGCTTTGGATGAGCACACGTAGTTTTGGCCTTTATTAGGCCAAGTTTCGGGTCTCGACTAGCCGCGCACATCGATGCCCGCATAGAAAATGAAGTCTGGAGGACACCGCCTCATGACCGAAGACAAGGCACCTGAGCAACATGTCCTCCGCAACCGCGAAGCATGGAATGCTCGGCCGGCGAGTACGCCGAGCCGGGCCTGCGAAACTGGGAGGGAGAACCCGCTGGGGACTCGGGGGGGTATCCCTGAATCGGAGGCGCGCCTGCTTCCGGATGTTGAGGGACTCGACGTCATCGAACTTGGATGCGGCACGGCATACGTCTCCGCCTGGCTCGCCCGGAGGGGCGCGCGAGTCACCGGAATCGACAACTCCCCGGCTCAATTGGCGACGGCGCGGTCGCTGCAAGAGAAATTCGGTATGAGCTTTCCGCTCATCCACGGCGATGCCGAGAACCTGCCCTTCCCCGATGCGTCCTTCGACCTCGCGATCAGCGAATACGGAGCCAGCATCTGGTGCGATCCCTATCGATGGATCCCCGAAGCGGCGCGCGTGCTGCGGACCGGAGGCGAGCTCATCTTCCTTGTCAATGGCACGATACTCATGCTGTGCGTTCCCGACGAGGAGGATCTCCCGGCAGGGCGCCGGCTCTTGCGTCCGTACTTCGGGATGCACCACTTCGAGTGGCCCGAGGATGAGTCGGTGGAGTTCCATCTAGGATACGGAGAGTGGATCAGACTGCTTCGGCGCCACCATTTCGACGTCGAAAATCTGGTGGAGCTACGCCCGGGACCGAACGCCACCACGCGCTACCCATACGTCACTCTGGAGTGGGCGCGCCACTGGCCCTCCGAGGAGCTCTGGTTCGCGCGCAAACCGTAGTGTTAAGCCCATTGCGAGTCCTGAAGCTACCAACTCCCGGTTCTCGAAGAGGCGAAGAGCTTGTGATACTGTTGTACGTAAATCCCCTCAGGGGCTTCGCTCCCGAGACCCCCGGTGTGTTGTCAGGGAGCGTGGTAAAGCTGGATCAGGAGCACTTTCTTGGCTCAATGTGAGATGTGCGGCAAGTCAAAGATGTTCGGGCACTACATCCGCCATCCGCACAGTGGCGCGTGGGCACGGCGTGCCCCCCGCAAAAATCGTGTGTTCAAACCCAATATTCAAAAGACAAAGATCCCCGTGAACGGGGTCATGCGGTCCGCGCAACTCTGCACGCGCTGTATGCGAACGCTCCAGAAGGTCTAGCTCGGAACGAGACTTCGCGTCGCGGGTTCCTCGCGCTCGCGCAGCTGGCCGCACGCCGCGCTGATGTCCAGACCTTTGGAGTAGCGGATCGTCGCTTTTATCCCGGCTTCACGAAGGACACCGACGAACGTCTCGGCATCCGGTCCCTCGCTGCGGACGAACCTTCCCCCGACAAATGGGTTCCAGGGAATGACATTGACGTGCGCCAATCCCCTTAGCGGACGCAGAAGCCGAGCAAGCTCCAGCGCGAGCTGAGGCCGGTCGTTGACTCCATGCAGCAGGACATATTCGAAGCTGACGCGGCGCCGTGTCTTTTCGACGTAACCGTGCACCGCGCCCAGGATGTCCCGAATCGGGAAGTGCTGATTGTAGGGT
>QHBP01000353.1:0-3329 GCA_003244175.1 Chloroflexota bacterium
CTTGGAGTGACCCGCGGGAGACCGTCGATGAGGGTATCTGATGCAGTCGCGAAAACTTGGCCTACAGGCCAAAGCTACGGAATGTTCGCACGCCCAAGTCACCCATGTCGCACGCGGCACCACGCCCCATGAACGGGGGCGTTTTCTAAGGAGGGGATGACGCTACGTCCGAACCCAACGCGACGGGACAATGGCAATAGCGCAGGATCAGCGCCCGAATTTGTCCGCCCCTCCCATCCACACCTCGCCCGTAGCTGACGCTACGGGCAAGACCCTCCACGGAGGCGGTGCCGGTGACGGCCGACGTGTCTGTCCGGCGCGTGCTTCTCGGCGGTGTCCCGATTTCGCGAGATCACGAATTCCCCGGCCATCGTCGGCTTCACTCACCCTCGTCGCATAATCATTCATCTATCCCCCCTGCAGGACACTCACACCCATGAAAGCCGCGGTCTGCTACGCGTTCAACGAACCTCTCTCAATAGAGGACGTGGAGATTGACCCTCCCCAAAGGGGTGAGGTCAGAGTCCGGCTCTCGGCGACGGCGATCTGCCACAGCGACATCCACTACATTCGCGGAGAGCGCGATGCTCAGCCTCCTTTGGTCGTCGGCCATGAGGCTGCCGGTACCGTCGTGGAGGTCGGAGAGGGTGTCAACCTGGCTCGGCCCGGCGACGAGGTCATTGTCTCCCTGCTCCGGTCCTGCGGCCGTTGTTTCTTCTGCCTTCAGGGTCAGCCGTATCACTGCGAGGGCTCGTTCGCGCTCAGCTCCGAAAGCCGGCTGCGCAATGCGCGCGGAGAGCCGCTCGGAGACGGAGGGCTCGGGGTCTCGGCCTTCGCCGAAGAAGCCATCGTGGATCAATCTCAGGTGGTGGCGATCCCGGTCGGCATGCCGATGGACCGGGCGGCACTGCTGGCGTGCGGAGTCATCACCGGACTCGGCGCCGTCGTCAACACGGCTCGCATCCGTCCGAGCAGCAATGTCGCGGTGATCGGCATCGGTGGCGTCGGGCTCAATGCGGTCCAGGGAGCGGCGCTGGCCGGAGCGCCGCGTATCATCGCATTGGACACACGCGATAGTAAGCTCGAAGCCGCCCGCACCTTCGGCGCCACCCACGTCCTGAATGTGCGCCGGGGCGACCCGGTCCGAGAGGTGCGGGCCCTGACCGAGGGACGCGGCGCCGACGCCGTGTTCGTGACCGCCGGCAGCGCCGGCGCGGCCCAGCAGGGGCTGGCAATGACACGCACGGCGGGAACCCTCGTCCTGGTGGGTCTACCCGCACCGGGCGTCACGCTCCCTATCGTCATCCGCGACATCGGGTGGTCGGGACAGCGCATTCTGGGAAGCTGCATGGGATCAACTCGCCTCGCCGTCGACGTCCCCTGGCTCGGCGACCTCTACCGCCAGGGCCGGCTCAAGCTGGACGAGCTCATCAGCGGGCGTTATCCATTGGAGCGCATCAATGAGGCCATCGAAGATGTGGAGCGTGGCGATGCTCTGCGCAACGTGATAGTGTTTCCATGACGCCGTAGAAACGGGGGACAATCTCCGGTTGGGCCGCGGTAGGTCGGACGCGATCTTTACGGGCGCCCGTAGATGAGGTTTGTAGATCAGGCCTTCAGGCCGTCAAGTCGCCCATTAAGACGTCGCCACACGCAAGATGCGTCCCTTGTGAGGATCATCATTGTCCCGTCGGCTCACCGTCTACCGGAGGGGAGCGAAGCTCTGCCAAAATGTCATCATTGCGGGGGACAGTCCGGCTGGCCACGGGCGGACGGTCGCGTTCTTTCGGAGGCCGACGTGTTGATTGGAGACTTGACCGCCTGAAGGCCTGACCTACTGGGCTGACTGGGCCGACCTACTGGACTGACCTACTTAGCTCAAACTGCGCCTTGAACCACAGCCCGTCCATTCGGGAATCGACGCGCGAATGAGACCGGAGAAACGAGGAGAAGCTCCAGTGAGGGAATCACACGTGTTCCACGTTCGTAGGGCTGCCGGAATCGACGAGAAGACAAAGACCCGAACGCAGCGAACTGCGTTCGGGCCCCCGGGAATCGTGTCAGCTACACGCGCGCTCGATCGCCCATAACCATGTGCAAGATAGCGAGGAGAATGCACGCGCCGATGAACGCCACAATGATGGAGCCGATGAGGCCGAACGACTTACCGCCAAATATTGCATTCATGATGAAGCCTCCGATCAAGGCGCCGACGAGACCGACGACGATGTCGCCGACGATGCCGTAGCCGCCGCCACTCATCACCCGCCCCGCCAGGGCTCCCGCGATGGCACCAACAATCAACCACCAGATGATGCTGCCGATGCCGAGCACCGCAAACACTGCCAGGTCCATGAGCCTACCCTCCTGATGAGAACATTAACCCGCGATTAACGCCATTTCTTAGCGAGTCTACACCACACAATGCATGAGCCGTGCCGTGATGCGCGAGCCTCTTTGTTAGCCCCAAACAATGGTGCAACAATGACTCACGCGCCGGCGCATAGTACCGGATGCAGGCTCGCCAGGGGGTGGCTCGTGGACCATTGGCTGACCGAGGACGAGCGCGACATCCTGAGGATGGTGAAGGATTTCGCCACCAAGGAGGTGCTGCCGCGCGCCGCGGACATCGACGAGAGTGCGGAGTACCCCGCGGAGCTTGTAGCCACGATGGCCGAACTGGGACTGATGGGAGTGCCGTTCCCCGAGAAGTACGGAGGGGCAGCACAGAGCTACGTGGTGTTCGCCCTGGTCGTCGAGGAGATCTGCCGCGCCTGTGCCTCCACCGGCTTGATCCTGGACGTCAATATCTCTCTGTGCGGCGAGCCCATCCTCATGTTCGGGACTGAGGAGCAGAAGACAAAATATCTGACGCCGCTGGCCACCGGGGAGAAGCTCGGCGCGCTTGCCATGACGGAGCCGGAGGCCGGGTCCGACGCCGCCGCGATCAGAACGACCGCCGTTCGACAGGACGGCCACTACGTCCTCAATGGACGGAAGATCTTCATTACCAACGGCGAGAAGGCGGACACCTACGTCGTGACCGCGAAGACCGACAGGGATAAGGGCTCGGCCGGGATCACCGACTTCATAGTCGAGAAGTCGATGCCGGGCGTTTCCTTCACCACGCACTATGAGAAGATGGGCATTCGTGGCTCACCGACAACCGACGTGGTGCTCGAGAACGTCCAGGTTCCCGAGGCGAACGTCCTCGGCGGCGCAGGCAACGGGTTCAAGGTGACGATGGACACGCTGGATGCCGGCCGCATCGGGATCGCGGCTCAAGCCGTCGGAATCGCTCGAGCGGCTCTGGAGGACTGCATCACCTA
>QHBP01000353.1:3394-4071 GCA_003244175.1 Chloroflexota bacterium
CTGGCGGACATGGCCACCGACATCCAGGGGGCCCGGACGCTTATGCTCCGGGCCGCGTCGCTGCGTGACCGCAATATTCCCTGCGCGCGTGAATCCGCCATGGCCAAGCTGTTCGCCGGGGACATGGCGATGCGCGTCACGACCGACGCCGTCCAGGTTTTCGGAGGCTACGGCTATATGAAGGAATACCCGGTCGAGCGTCACATGCGCGACGCCAAAATCACGCAAATCTATGAGGGGACCCAGCAGATTCAGCGCATGGTGGTGGCGCGGCAGGTGATGGGCAAGTCGTGATATTCGAGCTGACCGAAGAGCAGGTCATGATCCGGGATGGCGTGCGTGAATTCGCACAGGGCGCGGTCGCGCCCCGAGCGGCGGAGATAGACCGCACGTCTGAGTTTCCGCACGACCTGGTGCGCCAGGCGGCGGAGCTGGACCTGATGGGTATCGTGGTGCCGGAGGAGTATGGCGGCGCCGGTCTCGACCACATCTGTTTCGCACTCTTCGTCGAGGAGATCGCTGCCTACTCCGGCACTCTGGCCGTCATTCTCGACGTTCATACCTCTGTGGGGACCGAGCCGATTCTGGACTTCGGAACCGAGGACCAGAAAAAAACCTACTTGCCGGCGCTCGCCAGTGGCGAGATTCTCGGCGCCTTCGCGCTGACGGAGCCGGAG
>QHBP01000316.1 GCA_003244175.1 Chloroflexota bacterium
CCGAGTACCCCCACCCTCGGGGGTTGGGTGTAGACTTGCTGTCGGGTCGCAGGGTCGGTGGAGGTGAGTGCGTTTTTTGGCGTCAGGTGCGCGCTTCCACGGTTCGGATCACATGGTCCGCGGATGCCCGCGCCATCGCAGATTTGTCTTGCAGCTGCTCGTCCACTCTTGTCTGGAACGTGGAGTCTCGAATGAGACGTAGGTTGATCTTGACACTGAGGACGGCGCCGTCCACCGCGCCGCGCGCCGCCAAGGCGCCCACGGCCAGGTCGCCGGCCGCATTGGGATTGACGTCCGCTACCACGTCGGAACAAAGCTCGACGACCCGCGAGGCGAGGATTGCGATATGGAGCGGCACCTCGGTTGCGCCTTTCAGCGCCGCCTGGACACACGCGGTCCGTTCGTCCTTCTCGGCCCCGGTGCCGCGAGGCAGCCCGTATGCTGCAGTCACCTCACGAAAGGCCTGGATGTCATCCGCCACCAGGGACAATGCCTGCGTACGTAATGCCTCCGCATCGCGCCGCGCCCGGATCATCGCAGCTTCCTGTTGGCGATACTTCTCGCGTCCGATCGTCAGTCCACACGCCATCGAGACCAACGCCGCCCCGGTTGCGGCCATGAGCGCGGTAGCGGCGCCGCCCCCGGGCTCCGCCGTACCCCCGGCCAACTCCTCCAGGAAGTGATCTATCGTTTGATCGCCTACCATAGTTGCACTCCCACACCCCTCGCGCCCGATGCTACTCCGATTACACCCTCGTCCCTTTGCGGACTCCATGCCTTCATTGGTGCCGGCCGCCAGGCCCATTACCAGACTCGCCAAAGGACAATGCATGAAAAGTGATATCGAGATCGCACAGGCGGCCACGCTCCGCCCCATCATGGACGTCGGCACGGAAGCGGGCCTTCACGAAGACGAGCTGGAACTGTACGGCCGCTACAAGGCGAAGGTTCTCCCGTACGCATTTGACCGGCTGCGCTCGCAGCCGGACGGCAAGCTGGTTCTCGTCACCGCGATGACTCCGACCGTCGCGGGCGAGGGGAAGACGACGACCACCGTGGGGCTGGCTCAAGCGCTATGCAAGATCGGCAAACGCGCCGTCGCGACTATTCGTGAGGCCGCGATGGGACCCGTCTTTGGCGTCAAGGGCGGCGCGGCCGGTGGCGGCTACTCCCAGGTCATCCCTATGGAAGACATTAATCTTCATTTCACCGGCGACATGCATGCCATCACCGCGGCCAATAATCTGCTCGCCGCCGTGATCGATAACCACCTCCAGCAGGGGAACGCGCTCGGCATCGATCCGCGGCGCATTACGTGGAGGCGGTGCCTCGACGTGAACGATCGCTCCCTGCGTCAGGTCATCATCGGCCTAGGTGGACCGACGGAGGGTTTGCCGCGAGAGACCGGCTTTGATATAACCCCGGCATCCGAGGTCATGGCGGTCTTCTGCCTCTCCGAGGATCTCGCAGACCTTACGCGGCGGGTCGGCCGCATCGTCATTGGGTACACACGCGCGCGGGAGCCGATTCGAGTCTCGGACCTGAAAGCGGAAGGCGCGCTGACGGCACTGCTAAGAGATGCGCTCAGTCCCAACTTGGTGCAGACCCTTGAAGGAGGTCCCGCCCTGATCCACGGTGGTCCTTTCGGCAACATCGCCCACGGGACCAATACCATCCGGGCTACACGCCTCGGTCGCAAGCTGGGCGACTACGCGCTGGTAGAGACCGGCTTCGGCGCGGACCTGGGGTTCGAAAAGTTTTGTGACATTGTCGCGCCCCAGACTGGTCTCCAGCCGGATGCCGCCGTCATCATCGCCTCCGTGCGAGCGCTGAAGCTGCATGGAGGCGTGAATAAGAAGGACCTCGCCTCCGAAAATGTGGACGCGGTGCGAGCCGGCATGCCCAACCTGCGGCGCCACGTCGCCAACGTAGACAAGTTCGGCGTGCCGGCCCTTGTGGCCATCAACGTGTTCCCCACCGATACCGAGCCGGAGCTTGCCGCCGTTGAAGAGGAGCTACGAGACGCCGGGATAACCGCGGCTCGTTCCTCTATCCATGCCGACGGCGGAGAGGGCGGCCGTGAGATGGCGCTGGCACTGGACGATCTCCTCGCGCGCGAACATACTCGTTTCCGCCCTCTGTACGAGGAGGACACGCCGTTACGCCAGAAGATCGAGACCATCGCCTCGTGCATCTACGGCGCCGGCGGCGTCGACTTCGTGGGAACGGCGCCACGAGATTTGGATCGGTATGAGAAGCTCGGATACGGCGATCTCCCGATTTGCATGGCCAAGACGCAGTACTCCTTCTCCGACGACCCGACCAAGCTGAACGTACCCGAAGGCTTCCGCATATCCGTGCGATCGGCCCGTTTGTCGGCCGGCGCCGGGTTCGTGGTCGCGTTGACGGGAGACATCATGACCATGCCCGGTCTAGGCAAGACGCCGGCGGCCGAGCGTATCGGCGTCGAGGCGGATGGGCGCATCGTAGGACTCGACTAGGCCTCTGGCCGGGCTCCGAGCTCGCGCGACAGCTTCTCGGCTTCGGAGCGTAACGCCGGCAGGGCGTGAAGCATGGCCCCGCGGTTAAAACGATGTGCGGGGCCCTGCAGCCCGATTGCCGCCACCACCTCACCATGGAGGCCGTGCACCGGAACCGCGATGGCGTTGAGCTCCGGCTCACGCTCCTCCTCTGCGAGGGCGTAACCCTGTTCGCGGATGCCGCAGAGATCCGCCCGCAGTATCTCGGGATCGACGATGGTGCGAGGGGTGAATCGGAGCATAGGTCTGCTCAGCGCCCGGTCCCACACATCCGGTCGCTGACAAGCCAGTAGCAGCTTGCCGACGGAGGTGCAATGGACGAGTCCGCGGCGGCCGAGGTGTACCAGGCTCACGACTGCACGTGGGCTGGGCACGAAATCGATGGTGACCGCCTGATCCCCGGTGAAGATGTTCAGGCTGGCGGTCTCCTGGGTGCTCTCCACGAGAGCGGCCAGGTGCGCGCGAGAGAGGGTGCGCAGATCAAGCCGGTCAGTGACGAGCGATGCCAGACGCACCAGACCCATACCGAGTCGGTATCGGCCCGTGGCCTCATTGTACTCGACGACGTCCCCCTGCACTAGCGAGCTGAGCAGGCGCGATACATTGCTGGGGCTCAATCCGGCCTTGCGCGCCAGCTCGACCACTCCCAGCTCCGCCCGGCTTCCGTCAAACGCCCACAGCAGGCCAAGCGCCTTGTCGACGGATTGCAATGTGCGTTTTGCCGGGCGGTTTGTTCTGCCCATTGATGTCATGCCCTTCGGCGTCTATGATGGTTGTAGTCCAATGTACAAGTCTTTCGCTCAATAGGCAATAAAGGAGGATAATCGTGACGATTCCTCGATCGGCGCGCTACTTGGTGATCGGCGCCGGCGTTCACGGCTTGAGCACCGCGTATCATCTCGGCCGCAGACTTCGCGAAGAAGGACAGGGCAGCGGCGCGGATGTCGTCGTGCTGGAGAAGAAGCGAGTGGGCGCCGGAGCCTCCGGCATCGCCTGCGGGGTCGTACGCAATTTCTATTACCAGCCCGCGATGAACGAGATCATGCGAATTTCGGTCGGCGTCTGGGAGGAGCATCCCGACGTATTGGGCTACCACCCCGTCGGCTACATCGCAGCGGTACCAGGGACGCAGGCGGGGGATCTGGTATCTATCGCCGATTGTCACGCCAAGATCGGGTACAACTCCGAGATCGTCACCGGGCAGAAGGACTGCGATCGCCACATGACGGCGATTCTGCCCGATTTTCAGTCCGAAGATGTGGAGGCGGTACTCCACGAGAAGCAGGGCGGCTGGGCCGAACGAGATAAGACGGTGGCCGGCCTGGCTCAGCTGGCGCGCGGTGAGGGCGTGTCGGTGCTCGAGGGCGTCGAGGTGACCGGCTTCGACATCCAGGGAGGCCGCGTTCGTGGGGTTGAAACATCCGGTGGCCACATCGGCGCCGAGATGGTGATCGTCGCCCCAGGTCCCTGGGCTGCTGGATTCTGGCAAATGCTGGGCTTGCCGATGACCGTCGATGTGCAAACGCCGGACGGCGCAGCGCGTCGCCCGATGTTCACCTACATGAAACTGCAGGAGGGTGAGGTTCAGACGAACGTCGACTACGCCACGGCCGGCGGCGGCGAGCCACCCGTGATTCACGTCGACCACAATGTCCCACTGGTCTCAGACATGACGGGAGAGGTGATCACGACCGAGCCCTGGGGCATCTACTTCAAGCGCGACGCGGGCGGCGTCCAGGGCGGGGCGGTCCCGATCAACCTGGGCACGCAGGTCAACCTCGAGCCCTATGGCCACGAGAACCCGGAACATGTGGTGGACGAGTCTTTTGCCGACTACTTCACTGCCGGCCTGGCACGAACACTCGATCGTTTCAAGGGGCGAAGTCATTCCTACAAGCAACGCCCAAACGGCGGTATCGGCGCCTTCACCCCGGACAATTTCCCCGTCTTCGACTTCATGCTCCCGAACCTCTACTTCGTGGCCGATTCGAACCACGGTTTCAAGATGCTCGGTGTGGGCAAGGAGGTTGCCAATCTGCTCACCGGAGGCACGAGCGCGGCGCTCAAGCCGTTCCCCTTCTCCCGTTACGCGGACGGCGCGTTGCATCCAACCTCTCACAGTCCATATCCCTGGAACTGATGACCGCGGTGAACTGTGACAAGCCCCGTCGCCGTATCCTCTCTCGAATAACCGCACATCCAGGAGGAGAACAGCCATGAATGACCATGGAAACGACCCCCAAGGCAAGCTCGGCCTTCTCGATCGACTGGAACGTGGTCCTGTTCTCTGTGCCGAGGGCTATCTCTTCGAGTGCGAGCGGCGTGGCTATCTGCAAGCCGGAGCCTTCGTCCCCGAAGTTGTGCTCGAGCATCCCGAGGTCATAGCCCAGCTGCACCGTGAGTTTGTGCATGCCGGCTCCGACGTCGTCGAGGCCTTCACGTACTATGCACACCGCGAAAAGCTGCGCATGGTGGACAAGGAGCACCTTCTCGAAGAGATAAATCGCCAAGCCCTTCAAATCGCCAAAGATGTGGCGGTGGAAACTGACGCACTCTTTGCCGGCGACCTGTCCAACACCAACGTCTTTGTCGGCGACGACGAATCACGACGGCGAGTGCGGACCATGTTCGAAGAGCAAACGGGCTGGGCGGTGGACGCCGGGGTCGACTTCATCATCGCCGAGACCTTTTCGTACGGCGAGGAAGCACTGATCGCGCTGGACGTGATCAAGGGGACGGGACTGCCCTCGGTGGTGACCCTCGCGGTTCACCACGACGGAACGACGCGGGAGGGATGGACGCCCGCGGAGGCGTGCAAGCGGTTGCAACAGACCGGCGCCGATGTCGTGGGAGTGAATTGCATACGCGGGCCCGAAACCATGCTGCCTCTGCTGAAGAGCATTCGGGACGCCGTCTCAGTTTACGTAGCGGCCCTGCCGGTCCCGTACCGGACCCACGGGGCACAGCCCACCTTCCAGTCCCTAAGAGACCCGGATTGCACGGTCATTCCGGATGACAGACCCTTCCCAACCGCGCTCGATCCCTTCACCTGCAACCGGTATGAGCTGGGAGAGTTTGCCCGCGAAGCCTACGACATGGGAGTCACCTATCTCGGCGTGTGCTGCGGAGCCGCGCCCCACCACATTCGCGCGGTGGCAGAGGCACTCGGGCTGAATCCGCCGGCCAGTCGATACAGCGCGGATATGTCCAAACATGCGTTTCTGGGGACGGATTCCCGACTCAAGCAGGAGAACCGCGAGTTCGCCAGCAAGCTCTAGGACGCACCCGATCTTGTCGCACAGGAGCTGGCCCGGTTCTTCGATCCAGAAGTTCCCCACGCCACGGCGCGGCACCAGGCTGTATGAAAGTGAGGCGCTTTCTATGGCGGGGCTGACCCTACGGGAGATGTATTTAGTGGACGAGACGGTCTACCGACGTCGCTACATCGTTTGCCATCGCGATCGTCGCCCCCGCTCAAATTCCCCAGTAGTCGCATCCCTTGTGAAGCGCGCGACTACGGACGTGCTGCGGGCGGGGGTAGGGCACTTTCTAAGAAGAGGTGGATGTACCGTGATCGCGGTGTATCACGAGCGCGTGGGCCGGTCGCTCCCACATGATGTAGGCCGGTCGCTCCGTTCCCACCCTACGCCCGTCGGCGTACATTTCGTGCGTCGCGTCGGCCGTAGCCGGAGACGGGCGGGCGACGGAGCGACCCGCCTACACCGCGTCGGAGCGCCCTGCCCACTTCACGGTCGGTTCTTCGGCCGGTGCGAGGCAAGTGGACGGTGATCACGGTGAAGGGCCAGGACAAGTCAAACTCGACGGCGTATTCGCGTATTCAGCAACTCTTCGCGGACGATGAGTGTGTGATTCTCGACGGGGGGGTGGGCACGGAGCTGGAACGCGTCGGTCCCAGCGGATACCGCAATCCTGACCAAGGCCTGTGGGGCACGGCCGCCCTCTACGCGGCTCCCTACGCTGTGCTCCAAGTTCATCAAAGTTATGTCGAGGCCGGGTGCGACGTCATTTCAACTAATACCTGGGGTATTCTGAGCGCGCCGGAGATGGAAGCGGAGGGGTGGCTGGCTCTCGCCGGCTCGCCTCATTGGATGGACATGGCGCGGTTGGGCATCCGGTTGGGACGCCAGGCCATCGACGAGGCGGGCAAGACCGACAGCTGCGCGCTGGCCTTCGCCATCGGCGAGGATGTCGATAGTCCGGAACGCCTGGAGACGATCGGCTTGCTCACTCGGGTCTTCGCGGAGAATCCCCCGGACCTCATCCTGCTCGAAACCCTCTCTCTGATCCGCGGCGAAGTGACATTCAGCGCGGTCGAGCTGCTGCTGCAAACGGGTCTTCCGGTGTGGCTCAGCTTTCGGCGCTGCCGTCACGGCGTTTGCGGCATCCATGGGGAGCATTGGGGTGGTCCCGAAGGTGACCTCTTCGGACGTGCCGCGCGCCGGTTCGAAGAGATGGGTGCCGGCGCGCTACTCATCAACTGCCTTCCGCCCGATCACGTGTCCGGCATGCTTCCCTGGCTGCGCGACTTCACCGATCTCCCCCTGGGTGTATACCCCAACCTTGGCTACGAAACGGAAGCCGGCTGGCATTTCGATCCGGCGCTCGGAGCCGAGGACTATGCGCGTCTGGCTTTGCGCTGGCGCGCGGAAGGAGCGCAGATCGTCGGTGGCTGCTGTGGCGTCACGCCCCAGCACATTGCCGCCGTGCGGCGAGCGGTCGCGGGTACCAAATCGGGACGGCCCGGGGACACGAGACTCGACCCAGAGAGCGCTGAAGCAGGACGCGAGCGCGAGCTACCGGCGTCCGAGAGCTCCCTCGAGCCATGGACCGACGAGCGCGGCCGCACGCTCTACCCTCTTCCTCTGCCGAAGCTGGTGTGCGAGCCGGGGGTGTTCCTGCCGACGCAGGGCAGCTTCCTCGTGTGGAGACATCTGTTTCACACGGGCGCGGGAAAGGGAAAACGCTGCCTGGACGTGGGCTGCGGTACCGGCATTCTGGGCATTCAGCTCGCCCTGAACGAGGCGGAGCACGTTCACGCCATCGACATCGACCGCGAGGCGGTGGCCAATACGCTGGCCAACGCCTTCCGCAATTCGGTCGCGAACCGGATGAGTGGAGAGGCCGTGAATCTGTACGCGTGGCAGCCGGACGACGTGTATGACCTGATCGTCGCCAGCCTGTACCAAATGCCCGTCGATCCCTTCGCGCGGGTTTCGAGTCATCGCCCCGTCGATTACTGGGGGCGCAACATGCTCGATCACCTGCTTCGTCAGCTGCCTCGACTGCTGGCGCAGGACGGGGTGGCCTACATCATGCAGCTCTCCATCCTTAGCCAGATACGGACGAGCCAGCTCGCCGAACAAGCCGGACTCCGGGTTCGAGTCGTTGACTTTGGATTTCTGCCCTTTTCTCCGGTCTTTCAAGAGCACGCGGAGCAGATCCAGCGCGTCGAGAAGCTGTCCGACGCCTATCATGTCGTGCTGGGGGAACAGGAGGTCAATGTGGCCTATCTGCTCGAGGTGGCACGGCAACCGTAGGGCGAGTCCGTAAACAAGGTACCCTGGCTGGGCCGTTGCCGCAAATGCGAGATCGGGCGAACAGACTATGAACCGCCAAGTGGCCGCCCGGAGCCAACTTGTCCCGAGACGGCGTCGCCCGGAAGACGCGCAAGTCCCTGCGACACCAGGTCACGCAGGTCACAGCTCACGAGCTGACCGTCCAAAGTGCGAGCTGCCGCCACGTAGGAGGCGTCGTATGCCGAGATGCCGTGCTCTTCGGCGATGAGAGCTGCGCCGGCGAGGAGTGACGCCTCGACGCGGACCAATCCCCCGTCATCGGCCACCGCGACGACACGTTCGCGCAAGCGATGCGCCGCCGCGTGGTCCCGCCATGAGCGCACCGCCACGTTGGTCACCTCGTAGAAGGCGAGATCGAGGGTCGCCACCGGATTACCACCCTCGAGCAGTCGTTTGGCATCTCCATGGTTCACGTCGTCGGGATCCTCGCTCGCCAGCAACACACTTGCGTCGGCGAACCAGAGGTTCAATGTCCGGGCCGGGTTGCCTTGACAAGCTCGGCCACCCCGCCCCCGTGGCCCACGAGAGGGCCATCCATGTCGTTGATCTCGGCCATGCGCTCAGCGCGTCGAATGCTCCGCCGCCGTAGCGTCTCTTCTGCAAGCTGCCGCAAAAGGCCGCTGCGGGTGGTACCTTGGCGACGCGCCTCGATGTCGACGGCCCGGAGCAGATCGTCGGGCAGCGATACCATTACCTTGACCATGTCGCAGTATACCCGGTATTGCCACTTCGCGGCGGGTGGTCCCGATCCGCACGAAGAATGTCAAGCAGTCCTCCTCGAATGCCATTGACGATTTTCGATATCAAGGGAAAGGGAATCGTCTCCGGGGTGCTTGCGGGAAGGTGTGGCCTCACGTGTCACTACGTGGCACGACTCGCCCAGCTCTTCCATGTGTCGCCGGCAATCTTCTATCCGCTGCGCCCGCAGGAGCTACCCAGAAAAGGGGCCGTAGATCCGGACCATCGGTTGGGGGTAGGTCAGGGCCGTAGTTCAGGCCTTCAGGCCGTCAAGTCTCCCACTAAAACACTCGCGACGCGCCAGAAGCACCC
>QHBP01000405.1:0-181 GCA_003244175.1 Chloroflexota bacterium
TTCCGGATGAAGACCTGGACCACGTTGGAGTCGTACGTACTTCCCCACACGTGCGCGTAGATCGTCTCCGCGGAAAGAACCTGACGAGGGTGTCTCAAGAAGAACTCAAGGAGATCGTACTGCTTCGCCGTGAGATGGATAAGCCTCTCACCTCGACGGACCTCATGCGCTCGCGTTTCCA
>QHBP01000405.1:284-12529 GCA_003244175.1 Chloroflexota bacterium
CTCGCAGGCGGCGGCAGACCTCGAGACCATCCAAGCCGGGCAACATAAGATCGAGCACCACCAGGTCCGGCGGAGCGTCTCGCGCCATCAGCAATCCGGACGTGCCGTCATGAGCGACCGATACCTTGTAGCCCTCGTATGAGAGCCCGCGGCGCAGCAGATCACTGATCGCTTCGTCGTCCTCAATCACCAGGATTTCCGTCATCCGGTGTGTCCCCAATGTTCGATTGACCCGAGTCTATCACCCGACGGGGGCTCTGCCCCCGTCAACCCCCACTCCCGACTCGCTCCCGACAGGGGGCTCTGCCCCGTCAACCCCCACTCCCGACTCGCTCCCGACAGGGGGCGCTGCCCCCGGCAACCCCCACTCCCGACTCGCTCCCGACAGGGGGCTTTGCCCCCGTCAACCCCCACTCCCGACTCGCTCCCGACAGGGGGCGCTGCCCCCGGCAACCCCCACTCCCCAGCAACTCAGCAACGGCGGCCATAATTTCGAGATGCGCTGGTAGAATTTGAAGTCTTCCCATGCCCGAACTACCCGAAGTCGAAACGATGGTGCGCGACCTTCTGCCGCGAATCACCGGGCGGGTCATCACCTCGGTCGAGGCGTCCTTCCCGGGCATTGTTCGCTGGCCGCTGTACGAGGCATTCGAGCGACGGGTTCGAGACCAGAGGATAAGCAGCGTTCAGCGGAGGGGTAAATACGCGATTCTGTCACTGGAGTCGGGAGATGCCCTCATCATCCACCGCGGCATGAGCGGCTCGCTTCTGCTGCGGCCGCGAGAAGCGCCCATGGAGCGATACGTGCGGCTCCTCTTTCACCTGGACAATGGCGAGCAGCTCCGACTCGATGATGCGCGCAAGTTTGGCCGCGTTTATGTGATGGAGGCCGGTGGGAACGAACGGGCTCTGCCGTGGGCACGCATGGGGCCCGAGCCGCTGCATGAGTCCTTCATCGTGGCCACCCTCGTGCAGTCACTGCAGGGCCGCACAGCGTCCATAAAGGCACTGCTACTGAATCAACAGATAGTGGCGGGCCTCGGGAACATCTACGTCGACGAGGCACTTCACCACGCCCGGCTGCACCCATCGAGACGGGCAAATACCCTCGCCCGGCGGGAAGTCAAGCGACTGCATGCCGCCATCGTGGAGGTGCTGTCCGCAGCCGTGGCGGGCCGCGGCACGACCTTCAACAGCTATCTGGACGTGGACGGCCACAGGGGCCAGTTTCAGGTCGCCTTGCGCGTGTTCCACCGCACCGGCGCCCCGTGTCTAATCTGCGGAACCTCAATTATCAAGCTGGTGGTGGCCGGCCGGGGAACGCATATCTGTCCGCGATGCCAGAAGGCGCCTCCATGTCCCTGATCCAGACTGGACGCCTCGTGTGTTACGGCGGCAACCACTCCGACCACGCATCCGAGGCCGTCGCTCATCATGACTCCGTGGAGGCACAGTGGGATGGGAGAGGCGTCACGTATGTCTCCGCCGAGGAGCGCGTGCACGAGCTGAGTGCACGAGCCGAGGATCTTGCGGGTCGTCTCGCCGATTCCGGTCTCACCGGATCGATCTCCCAGCTGTCGGATGCGGCCACCGAATACGCACACGTTGTGGAGGAGCTCGAGGAGGCTCAGCGCACGTGGATCCACGCCGTGAGGCACGCGATACGTTCGTTCTCGGACTGACCGGCCCGATCGCCTGCGGAAAGACGACGGCAGGCGATATCCTGCTGGAGCTTGGGGCCGGCGAGCGCATCGACGCGGATATCGTCACACACGAGCTGATGCTGGCGGGAACGGAAACGTCGGAAGCCATACGCGAGCGCTTTGGAGACGATGTCATGCAGCCTGACGGCAATGTCAATCGGGGACATCTCGCGAGTGTCGTCTTCGAGGACCATGCCGCGCTCGAGACGCTCGAAGCGATCGCTCATCCCGCCGTGTGCCGGGTGATTCGTAACAGGCTTGCCTCGCTCGCCGGTCAAGGCGGCGTGGTCGTCGTCGATGCCGTCAAGCTCCTGCAGAGCGAGCTCGTGACGTTGTGCCGAGAAGTATGGATCATAGACTGCAACGCCGAGACACAGATGCGCCGGCTGATGGAGAATCGTGGCATGGCGGTCGAAGACGCGAAGGCTCGCCTGGAAGCTCAGCCGTCATTCGAGCACGACGTAGTCTCACGAACCATCGATAATTCCGGGACGATCTATGATTTGCGGCGGGGGTTGGAGCACGCGTGGCAGGAGCTGAGTGTCTGACACTTTTCGCTCGTCCCGAAACCTGATACAGTCAGGCTGCCGTGACTTGAAGCGACCGGGGCATAGGAACTGACATATGTGGATGTGGATCTGGATAGCTGTCGCGGTGCTCGCCGCTGTCGGCGAAGTCCTCACGACGGCGTTGTACCTGGCCTCAATTGCCGTCGCGGCTGTCGTGGCCACCATTCTGGCATTGGTCTTCCTGCCCATCGCGGTCCAAACCTTGGCATTTGTTGCGGTTTCCCTGCTGGGCATCGCCGTGGTCAGGCCCATACTGGCGCGCTCCCTCGGACTCGAGGGTTCGCTCGGGCTGGACGGATCGGTACGGCAGGAGCACCTCGAAGGTAAGCGAGCCATCGTGACTCAGACCGTCACTGGGCACGGCGGACAGGTGCGCATCGGACAGGGCGAATTCTGGTCGGCCCGCGCCTATGACCACGAGAGTCACATGGACGTGGGTGCACTTGTGGAAATCCTGCTCGTGGACGGGGTGACCGCGCTCGTCATTCCCGTCGAATCCCCGCGACTGACATCGGGCTCGCCGGCTTCTCAGTAGAAAGGACTCAATCGTGGTTCCAGCCATCGTCGTTATCGTGGCGGTCCTGTTTGTTCTGACCGTCGGAATCAAATCCATCCGCCTCGTCCCGCAGGCCCGCGTGGTCATCATTCAGCGTCTGGGACGCTACAAGAAGACGGCGGCCAGCGGTCCCGTGATCGTCATTCCGTTCGTCGACAAAATTCTGCCGATGATTGACCTGCGCGAGCAGGTGGTGCCGTTCGAACCCCAACCGGTGATTACCGAAGACAACGTCACGATTCAGATCGCCACGGTTATTTACTACCAGATCGTGGACCCGAAGAGATCGAGCTACGAGGTAGTCAACTTGACCGGGGCGATTGAGCGTTTGACTCAGACCACATTGCGTAACGTCATCGGCGGTCTGGCGCTGGACAGAACTCTGACCAGCCGCGAGGAAATCAACTCGAAGATGCGCATCGTGCTGGACGAGGTCACGGAGAAGTGGGGCGTTCGCATCAACCGCGTCGAGCTGCAGGACATCATTCCACCCCGCGACGTGCAGCAGGCGATGGAGAAGCAGATGCAGGCGGAGCGTGAGAAACGCGCTTCGATCCTCCGGGCCGAAGGCCAAACGCAATCTTCCATTCTCGAGGCCGAGGGCAGCAAACAATCGGCGATTCTACAAGCCGAGGGGCGCCGGCAGGCGGCCATCGTCCAGGCCGAGGGCGACGCCCAGGCGCTGGTGACGTTGCAACAGGCACAGGCCCAATCCATTCAGCTCGTGTTCAATGCCTTGAACCGACAGCAGCCGACGCCCGAGATCCTGAAATACCTGTACATCCAGAACCTGCCCAAGATGGCCGAGGGGACCGCCAACAAGCTCTTCGTGGTGCCCTCGGAGCTCGAGAACATCGCCAGCCTGGGCGCCACGTTCTCCGCCGCCTCGCAGGACAACGGGTCGGCGCCCTCCGAATCAACGGCTGGCAACGTTAGCCCGATATCAGACGTCGCAGGTCGGTAGTACCGGCTGACAAGAAGGGACCGCCCCCAAAGGACGGTCCCTACAGTTTTTGGACGGTTAGTAGTACATGACCGAGCCGATGCACCCGATAGGCACGAGCTTATCTTGCTCGGTCGCGACCTCGACCGTCGAGCCCAGCTCGAATGCCCGCTGTACTGCCGGCTCGACAATGTCCTCGACGGGAATCGCGTCCCGATTGCATGCGGGGCACATCGACGTTTCCGTCCCGAAAAGCATCCCGCAATTTTGACAGACGGCTCCTCGGTGGCTGTAGCCCTCTTGAAGGAGCATGATGTGGATTTTCTGCTCGTTTAGCGCCCGCAACGTCTCGTCCAGGCCGATGGTGCCTCGTCCACCTGCCCCCCGGTACTCTTGAATTTGGCTCATCAGGTTGTCGATGAGATGTGATTCGGCCTCTTCTTCAATATCCTGGGCGGCCGCGGCCACCTCCGCCGTCTCCGCGTCGATGCGGACATGGATGGTGCCGATGACGAGGTCCTTGAGATACGGGTGGAGACTGGCTTTGAGCTCCGTTTCGGCTTGCACTTCCGCCCCAAGAATCAGCCAGTTAAATGGGTAGGCTCGTTTGAGCCTCAACATGAGCTCCGTGGCGTGGTCGATGTTGTGCTTGGCGAAATTCTCGCGGTGGCGGGCGTACCGTGCTTGCGACCACCCTCCGGCGGCGGAGCGCCCCGGCACGTACCTTTCGATGTCCGCCCACTCGCGCACCTCGCCTGCCTTGGTCGTAAAGATGCGAGCATTTTGCCGGTCTGCGAGAAGGATCGCCGTCGGTTTGTTGTGGCTCAAGAAGGTAGCAATAGGAGCAACGCGCGCGTGCGATCCGAAATCTACACGGCTCACAACCGGCGTCGGCATCTGCATGACCTCCCAGAAGTCCACAGCCGAGCATGAAAAGATCGCCAACCCGTTTGTGTCCTGTCGATCGAAGCCTTCCTGCACCCAATGTTCGATAGCGTCAAGGTCCTGACGCAGAGACTCAGAGGCCCCGTGCGATAGCGTTGCCGCCATTTCGTCACGCTGCTCTCGCGCCGTATGCAGCAGCGAGTCAAGGCTCTTCTGCACGTGATCCGGGTCTGGAAACTCGGCGGCGTTGACGTCGAGGTAGAAGCTGGTGACTAGAAAGTCCTGGGGGGCGAAGTCAACGATATCGCGAACTTCTTCCGCCTGGATGGACATGCAATCCTCCGTTCGGTGCGCCGTATGATCGGCACATGTGAATTCCGCAGGCGCAACTTCCATGCCACCACTCCGTCGGTCCCCAGCGCCCTTCCGAGGACGCATGGACTCCGGGAGCTTCGGACGGCGAAGACGGCGCAAGTCCGTCCGGCGCGGCTCAAACGCGGCGCCGGCCGTCCCGTTCAAGAAACCTCGGCAGGAGCAGCGTGTCGGGGAGTCAGAGCCCCTTACTGGCCAGAATCACGAGAACCGCGATGAAGATCCCGACAAAGACCACCGGGAGAAACGCATCCCAGAACTTGATTGACATTCTGTGTCTCCTTGCCGTCAGTGTAACCCGCTCGTGGTGCGACGTGCCTGCGCGCCGGCCGCGTCAGTCGACAGGGCGAAAGATCTGGCTCCGACGAGTCGAGATCTCTATAACGCCGGCGTCCCTTTCTCTTTTCTCGCGATCTCTGAAGTACTGCTCCCACTCGCGGACCGAGTCCGCGCTGGTGCCGCCGTGACGGGTCAGTCGCGGACGGGTCTGACAGATCACCGGCGTATTGAGCGAGCTTCCCGCGATCACGACCTGCCCTTTTGAGAGGGCCGGGAGCTCGTCGAGAAGGTCGCGGCCAACGCTCTCGACGGCTCCCGCCACGCTGGCCTGGTCGATCGGGTTCACGATGCGCATGATGAAGTGGGTCATGCATTGTGAGAGTACGTCCTGGTCAAGCTTGCCGGGACGTTGACTGATAAGACCCACTCCCACACCGAACTTGCGCCCTTCCGAGAGCACTTGCTTGAGGATGGTCGTACTGATCACGTCGGCGGAGGCCGGGGCAAAATGGTGCGCCTCCTCCAGGAGGACGAAGGCCGGGTACGGGACGTAACGTTCGTCTTCCGGACTCGTTTTTCCCTTGACGGTATCCATGCGCGCGCGAAGAAGGCGCCGCAGCAGGGTCGCCACGATGACCTGCTGATCGCGCTGATCGATCTCGTTCAGCTGCAACACCGTACACTGACCTGGCCGAAACAGTTCGTTCAGGTCCAGGTGTTCCGTATCGTCGAAGTTGGGCGAGCTGACAAGCTGCCGCTTGATGCGCCACATCAGTCCCTGGACACTGGAGCTGTAGTCGACCCCATTCGCCTGCTGCTCCGCTTCGATCTCGCGGATCGCGTTCAGAAGATCGTTGGCCGTCCACGCCCCGTCATAGGCGCTGCCCGACCCTCGCTGAACTCGGGTATACGCCTCAGTCAGAATCCATTCCATGCGCTCTCCCAGAGAGGGCAGCAGATAGCGGATGTCATCGAGGGTCAGATTCGAGACCCGTACCTTGATCTGATCCGCCTTGCGGATGCTCACCTTGGGGCGGTACCCATCGGCACAGAACTCCGGTCGGTTCATCATGTCGCTCAGAGTCTCGTACTCTCCATGCGGGTCAGCGATGAGGACGCAGGCTTTGTTGTGCGGCTTCATCAGCTCTTCGATTGTCACCCCGGCCAGGTAGCTCTTGCCCGAGCCCGTCCCCGCAATGATGGAGAGATGCGTGCTGGCAAACTCGTTGACGTCCAGCACGATGGGCACGTCGTTCTGTCCTCGACTCAGCAACCATCCGACGTTTGCCGAACCAGCATCTTCGCGGCGGCGCTTGCTGAGAACGGTCCTCAGCATTTCGTCAGGCGCAAGATAGATCGCGCCTCCACTTCGGGGGAGGACGCGGGGGTTGACGAACGCCTGCAACGACGGGTCAAAATGTCCCATGACGGCCGTCGTCACCTCGAAGAGCTCGTCCTCCTCGTCCAAATATCCGACCGCTGCCGCGATCTCCGCCGGCGCCACATCCGGCGAGGCCATGAAAGAGTCCGGAAAGAGCCGGACCGGCGACCGGCGAACAATTCGCCCCAGGACCGTGCGCTGCCCTTCACCTGTGCCAAGGATATAGAAGACGAACTCACCGATTTTGCAATGGCCGTCATCGTCCGGCGTAAGGAAGAGGAACTGGTGAGGGTGCTCGGCAGGCCCCTTGGCCGTGCCGATCTTAACGTACTCCATGCTTTTCTATCCGGCGGGGACGACCCGCGCTTTCCATGCGAGGTTGTTCTTCAGGACGGCCAGAACTCGGCCCTGCTGCTCGAAGTGTGGGCTCAGACGATCCAAGACCGCCAGCAGCAGGCTCGCGATCATGGGGTCGTTGTGCATCATGAGCTGCGGAAAGTATCCCATGAAAAAGCGGTCCCGCGCGTCTCGATGAAAGGCGACGATCGCCGTCTCCTCCA
This sequence comes from Chloroflexota bacterium, assembly GCA_003244175.1. Lineage (GTDB taxonomy): Bacteria > Chloroflexota > UBA5177 > UBA5177 > UBA5177 > QHBP01. Next base: position 7,533 of record QHBP01000405.1, read on the forward strand.
TCGTTTCGACGTACGTGCCTATCTGGGCCGCGACGGACGGTACCGTATGATGAACGCTGTCCTCCGCTAGCCACCCGACGACGAGAACGTCCACCAGAACCCCCGTCTCGTTCAGGTAGTCGGGTGAGAGCACGGCCAGATCGGCGGCGTGCGAGAGGCGAGGCCCCAGGTTGCCGAAGTCGGGATTGAGCAGCAGCGTGTCACGCACCAGCCCAACCAAGCGGATGGATGAGTCTTGCCATGGACTGAGCGTCACGAAGGTCCCGAATGCGTAGTCGGCCGGCTCCGGCACTCGCTCCGTCTCTAGCTTCCCGTATACGCGGCACAGATAGGAGATGTGCGAGTTGGACTTGACGACCGTACCGATCTGCAAGACGCTCCTCATCCGTGGGCGACGTCGTGAGTGTACCACGGGGGGCGATCGAGCGCCCTGCTTTACCCCGCGGCCTGGGAGGCGTCGTTGAACAAGAGTCGGGGTTCTTGGACAACCGACAAGATTTGGCGTCTGGCCGCGCTTTTCTTGTGAAGAGCTAGGCTGAATGCACTATAGTGACTAGTAACCAGCGCGTCAACAGCGCAGGTTCAGGGGCTTACGCTCTTCACTTGACCTGGCGAAGAGATCGCATTGATTGCACGTCTGGGCAGACTGAGTCGGGCCGACCGGGTGCGGCGTAACCACGCGCTTGAGCATGCCGCGATCACGATCATCACGGAAAGGTATCCGCACGTCTTCTTGCAGGGCCGGTCGAACAGCCGGGGCTTTTTCATCTTTGGGGACATCGATACCGGCGAGCTGCGATCGGCTGTTCAAGAGGCACTGCGCCGTCTCAACTTTGGTGAAGTTGATTTGGCCATACACCCGCGTTGTGGGACGAATTTAGCGGTTGCGGCGATCCTGACGGGTCTATCCGCGGCGGCGGCCGCTCAGCTGAAACCGCGTCAGAACCGCTTCAGCTACGCGGTGCTCGCGTCGCTCGCGTCCCTCATGGTTGCACCCCAGCTCGGAACCGCGACCCAGCGCCACCTTACGACACTGGCCGATCTCGGCGACCTGCGGGTCGAGTCGGTGGAGCGGAGGCGAGTTCTACGACGCCCAGCGCACTGGGTCCGAACGCGCTCGACCTAATACACTCGGCATCAGCTACTGGCCCGGGGAACCCGGTGCCGTCGGCCTACGTGTCAAAAACATCGACGTATAGGGGAGGACATGAGCAAAGAACAGGTACTGATCCTGGCGCTGGTGGGAGCGCTGGCTGCAATCGGCTACGGTCTCTCCTTAATCGCGTTCATTATGCGTCAACCGCCAGGGACCGAGCGGATGCAGAACATCTCTCACGCCATCCAGGAAGGCGCCTCCGCATACCTGAACCGCCAGTACACGACGATTGGCGTCATCGGGATCATCGTCGCTGTGCTCCTCGCTATCTTCATTCAAAGCTCAACCCCGGGTGACCCGGGTCACATCCTGACTGCCGTTCTGTTTGTCGCCGGTGCGCTCTGTTCGGCCGCCGCCGGCTACATAGGCATGAACGTCGCGGTACGAGCGAACGTCCGGACTGCACAAGCCGGCACCGTGGGCCTGTCGTCCGCCATGGGTGTTGCCTTTCGCGGTGGCGCGGTCACCGGATTCATGGTTGTCGGTCTCGCCTTGCTCGCGGTCACAGCGGCCTTCGCGGCCTTCGGTCAGGTTCAAACAACACCCCTGGACACGATATTCCATGCGGCCGGCAGCGCCGGCCCCAGCACCCTCGTTGGCCTGGCCTTCGGCGCGAGCCTTATCAGTGTCTTTGCCCGGCTCGGCGGTGGCATCTACACCAAGGCCGCGGACGTGGGCGCGGACCTGGTCGGAAAGGTCGAAGCGGGAATCCCCGAGGATGATCCTCGGAACCCCGCGGTCATCGCCGACAATGTCGGTGACAATGTCGGCGATGATGCCGGCATGGCGGCCGACCTCTTCGAAACGTACGTCGTCACCACCGTCGCGGCCATGCTCCTGGGATTTCTTCTGTTCCGGGGAAGTGCGGGCGGCGCGCAACTCCATGCCATTCTCTTCCCGCTGGCCATCGGGGCAGTTTCCATCTTTGCCTCCATCGCCGGCAGCCTGTTGGTGCGTCCGTACGGAGGAAGCGTGATCCGGGGTCTCTACGTGGGCATGGGAGCTACCACGATCCTGGCGGCCTTGCTGATCATTCCCGTGAATGCGGGGCTGCTCGGCAACGCGCGGTACTACTGGTGCGCCATGGTTGGCCTGGTTGTCACCGTTCTCATCTTTATCATCACGGAGTTCTTCACCTCTGACAATTACGCGCCCGTCCGTGGTATCGCAAAGGCGTCCATTACGGGACACGCGACCAACGTCATCCAGGGACTGGCGGTTGGCATGCTCGCCACCGCTCCACCCGCGCTCGTCATCGCCTTGGGCGTCATCATCTCGTTCAGCCTGGCGCCGGCCGGCTTTGGCCTCTACGGTGTCGCCGTTGCGGCGGCGTCGATGCTGTCCTTGACGGGCTTCATCGTGGCGCTTGACGCCTTCGGTCCAGTGACTGACAACGCGGGTGGCATCGCGGAGATGGCCGACATGCCGGCCGAGGTTCGCGCCATTACCGACCCGCTCGACTCGGTCGGCAACACGACAAAGGCAATCACGAAGGGGTACGCGATCGGCTCGGCGGGCCTTGCCGCGATCGTACTTTTCTCGGCCTACGTCCAGGTTCTCAAGGATCAGCCGGGCATCCGCAACCCCGTGTTCCGTCTCGACGATCCGTACGTGATCGCGGGTCTCTTCATTGGCGGCCTGCTCCCATTCCTCTTCGCCGCGCTCTCGATGCAGGCGGTGGGGCGCGCCGCCGGACAGGTCGTCGAGGAAGTGCGGCGTCAGTTCCGTGATGACCCCGGCATCATGGAGGGCACCTCGCGCCCCGACTACGCCCGTGCCGTGGATATCGTGACGCGGTCGGCGCTCAAGGAGATGGCTTTGCCGGGTCTCATTCCCGTCGGGGCGCCCATCATTGTCGGGTTCATCCTGGGCTGGAAGGCGTTGGGCGCGATGCTCATCGGTGTCATCCTGACCGGCCTCTTCCTGGCGATCCAGATGACCTCTGGAGGGGGAGCGTGGGACAACGCCAAGAAGTACATCGAGGAAGGAGCGTACGGCGGGAAAGGCACGCCGACGCACGCGGCCTCCGTCACCGGCGACACCGTCGGCGATCCCTACAAAGATACGGCCGGGCCGGCGATCAACCCCATGATCAAGATCGTCAACATCGTGGCCGTTCTCATTGCCCCGCTGGTGGCCGCGCACTCAATCTTTCATTAGGAAGATGCCAGCGGGTATGCGACTTGCAATACTCATTGATGATCACATACAACCAGGTGACGAAGGTGTCCGGGTCGATCATGGAGAGGGCTCCGATAGTGGGGGATGTTTTGTTCATGCCAGCCTAGGGCACCTTCGTTGGCAACTCCCCCCCCCGGGCCCAATTCAAACCAAGCGTTGAAGGCCGAGGGTCCCCATCGCACCAGATGATCGCGCAGGGACTGCAACGCCGCCAGAGGAATCCGTAGCTTTGGCCTTTAGGCGCCTTTAGGCCAAGCGTCTCACGCAAGAAGACTGCGCAAGGCTCGTCACGCCATCAGTGCTGATAGCGGCCGAGCCACCTCTGGAAGGTGCGCGGCCAAGGATCGAACGACAAACCGCAGTATGAGCCGATGGGGTGCTACGCTTAAGTCCGTGGGTCAAGGGCGTCTAGGCATGACCTCTTCGGCCGGCCGGCGAAAAGGAGACGGCAATGTACTTCAAGCAATTCCTTGACGAAAGACTCGGCTGCGCGTCGTACTTCATAGCCTCGCGGCAGTCTCACGAGGCGGCCATCGTCGACCCCTCGATCGATCTTGATCAGTATGACTCCCTTCTCACCGATCGGGGTTTCACGCTGCGATATGTCGTCGACACCCACGTCCATGCCGACCATATCTCGGGGGCGCGGCGGCTCGCCGGCCGACACGGCGCGACGCTCTGCCTCCACGAGTCCGCCAAAGTTTTATATCCATTTCACGGTCTTCGAGACGGCGAGGAGCTGGGGCTAGGTCCGCTGCGGCTGCGGACCGTCCATACCCCGGGCCACCGGGGTGAGCTGATCTCGCTCCTCGTCATCAATCCACCCCGCAGTCCCGAGCCCTCGATGGTGCTGACGGGGGATTCTCTTTTGGTGGGTGACGTCGGACGTCCCGACTTCGGCGGTGGCGACGCGGGCGACCAGTACGACAGCGTCACGCGACTGCTGCGGCTGCCCGACTGGGTTGCCGTGTTCCCGGGCCACTTCGAGGGTCCGTGTGGCCAAGGCATGTGTGGGCGCCCCAACACGACCATCGGCTTCGAGCGGCTCTACAACCCGCTCCTGCATCTGGAGAAGGACCCATTCGTCAGCACGCTCACTGGAAGCGTGGCGGCTCGTCCACTCAACATCACCGCCATCGAGGCGACCAATCGCGGCGCGGCCGATCTTCCCTGGGCCATGTTGACCACCCCTCAGCTGGTCGACGAGATCGAGGCGGACGGTATCCCGCCGGCCGCCGTGCTCATCGATGTGCGGGAGCCTGAGGAGTTCGCCGAGGGTCACATCGCCGCGTCAACCAGCCTGCCCCAGGCGGAACTGGCGACACGTCTTGATGCGATTCCCAACGACCTGCCCGTGGTCACGATCTGTCGAAGCGGAGCGCGTTCCCTCCGCTCCGCCCAGTTCCTCAAACAGATGGGCTACGAGCGTGTCATGAGCCTGCGCGGCGGAGTCACCGCCTGGGAGGACGCCGGCCGTCCATTGGAGAGGGACAGGGATGGTGGCCCGCCGCGGACGATCGTCGAGACGGAGTGGATGCACGCCGGCGGGGTCACCCAATGACAGTCTTGCCCGGGCTCAAAAGTCCGCATCTTGTTTGCGCGGTGCGATCCCGCGATGCTTGCTGCCACGCCTCCCTCCTATCCATGCACTCTCGCATAT
>QHBP01000251.1 GCA_003244175.1 Chloroflexota bacterium
CTCTTCATCTTCGGCGGCGTCTCCAACCTCACGAGTGAGCCGAAGACCCCGCGCATCGAGTTCCTGATCACGATGGCCGGCCCCCTCACCAGCCTGATTCTGGCCGGGATCTTCTACGTCCTGCACGCTCTCGCCGGCGGTGGTTCCTCCGAGGTCAGCGCGGTGCTGGGCTACCTGGCATCGGTCAATCTGATCCTGGCCATCTTCAACCTCATCCCCGCTTTTCCCCTCGATGGCGGACGAGTCTTGCGCTCAATTATCTGGACGATTACCGGAAGCATGGGTGGCGCCACCCGCATCGCCACGACTGTCGGGCGGATCATCGGCTACCTCTTCATCGCCGCCGGTCTGGTAGAGGCCCTCGTCCTGGGCCAGTTCGCCGGGGGCCTCTGGCTCGCGTTCATAGGCTGGTTCCTGAGCAACGCCGCCAGCTCCGGCTCCCAGCAGGCAGTGATGGATCAGGTGCTGCGCGGTGTCGACGTCCGCGATGTCATGGACCATGCTCCCGAGGCCGTACAGCCCGCGCTCCCGGTGCAATCCCTGGTTTCCGACCATCTCTTACAAGGCAATCACCGCGCGGTCCCCGTCCAGGGCCCCGAGGGCACGCTGCTGGGTCTGATCACGTTGACCGATCTGCGCCATTTGGACCAAGGGGACTGGGCCAACACCCCCGTGAGCCAGATCATGACGCCTGTCACCAAGCTCCGAGTCGTGGAGCCGGCAGACGATCTCCGCCATGCGATCGGGGTCTTAGCCGACAATCGCTACCACCAGCTGCCGGTGCTGGAGCTCGACCGACTGGTCGGCATGCTCAACCGCGACCACGTGATGCAGTACCTGCAGCTGCGCAGCCTGCGGAGTCGCCGGCAAGGAAACGGCAGGACGCCGAACGATCAATCCAGGGCTGGTACCCGAGCGGGGACTCGTGATACGTAGTACGACCGTAATGGCCAGGTCGATCATCCCGGGGCGGGAAGATAGCGGTGCTCTTCCACTCGAGGCTGCGGGCGACGGCGTCGAGCAAGCTCGTCACCTACCTCTCAGTCATGTTGGTACGATGTCCAGACGCTGCACTTCCCCGGCCGCGAGGGAAGTCTCGAGCACGAGTCGTCCTCCCTTCACGGTCCCTCGGTATTCCTGTCGTCCCGTCCAGCGCACCCGATAGTCTCCCGGAGGGAGTGCCGGAACTTCAATTGTCGTGTTACGTGCCACCCGTGTCGCGTTAAACGCCATGAACGATCGTTCCGCGGGCGGAAAGTGTGCCAGTGCCGGCAGTCCGGGCAAGTCGAGAGAACAAACCATGACCTCCGGGTCGTCCGACTTGCCCAGCGCCTCCAGCAAGAGATACAACCAGAAGACTTCGCCGGTGCCGTATAGCTCCTTACCTAATCGCCCTTCCTCGGGAAGCTCGACCGTTCCCAGATTCTCATAGGGAATCGACAGTCCCGGCCCCGACGTTTCCCCACGTAGTACGTCGAAGAACGCGGCGTTGTGGCGCCGCTGCGCATCCAAAAGCCGAAGCAATAGGGCAGGCCGCGCGAGGTTCCCTCGCAGCAGATGTGTCCAGGGTAGGACCGATTCGACATTTTCCTTGAATGCGGGATAGAGGAGCGAGGCACAGCCCTGAAACATTCCGGTCAACGGAGCGCCGCGGGTCGAGCGATCATCCCAGTACATCATGCGTAGCTGCGCAGCGAGCAGGTCCCGCGCCCAGGTCTCGGCCGCGCTGTCGCCGGTTTCTTGAGCCACCAGTGTCGCCGCTGCCGCCGCGAAGCCTAGCTGCTGTGGCTCGTGCCACATTCGGTCGACCGGCAACCGGCAAAGCGTCGCCAGCGTGATGTGCGCCTCTTCCAGATGGGGCATTTCCCCGGTATGGGTATATGCCAACATCTGGCCATAGGCATACAGGCCTCCCACGCTGTAGTTGGTGGCCGCCCTGGCGGGAGTTCGGGTCGCGATCTCCACGAACAGCGGGAACAGATGGCCCACGCGCCGCGCCATATCCTCGGCGCCCGATAGCGCGTCCAGAAACATCGTCCACAGTTGGTCGTCGCCGGTGATAGCCGCGACCCATGGAAGCTTGATCAGCGCGTTTTCCAGGAAGTACCAGGTATCCTCAATTGGCCGCGGGAACCGAAACGGGTAGAAGTTTCCCACCCAGTGTTGAGCCGGCAGGTGAAACAGTGGCAGCGTCGCCTTAAGCTTGCGCACGTGCTGCTCGGCTACCCGATCGGGATGGAGCTTGAGATAGAGCAAAAGCGGCGGTATGATATCGACCTGTGTCATCAACTCCAGAATGTTGGGGCGCCGGTCTCCAGACCGCACCTGCGACGTGTCCCGTATGTATGCCGGATGACCGACATGACCATCGATGCTGATCTGTGTCATGGGCTCGTCCAGCAGATCCTGGAGGGTAGCCGACGACACCTTTCCCCACGACGGCGGAGGCGCCTCGACATCCGGAATAAACTGCTCCATGGCGGCGACCATTTCGCGTTGGGCCTCCCACTCGCCAGGCGCAATGTCACGCGTCCCCTGGCGGACGTACCAGACGAAGCGGTGAAGCCCTGACGGCGACGCGCTCTCGCTTCCATTACTCACCAAGCCGACGCCGTAGCGCATGGCGGCACGGTCCACGTGCAGGTCGCAGCGGTAATCGAGAAAGCGGCGCGTGGTCCAGGTGAGATGCGTCGCGGGCACATACACGGCGGTCTCCAGGCGGACCCGTGGATCATAGAAATACGCCATCGGGAGGTCGTTCCCGCGCAGACCCTGGCAATTCACGGTCGGGCTGCTCAGCAGCGTCTGACGAAAGGTGTGTGTCTGACGCTCGTCCATCGTGACCAGATTCCCGAGCCAGAGAATCAACTCCGGCCTTGCCGCCGCAGAGTCCGACAATTCCATCTCTACCTCGACTTTGATCCATCCGCCAGAGATGGCCTTGATCCGACCCAGCCAACGTGCGGGTGGTTGGCCCTCTTCCAGGGGAGTGGTGCGTGCCGTGCCCCGCAGCGCGAGCCCGACTTCGATGGCTTCGGCGTGCTCTGCCGTCAGCTCAAAACCGCCGACGAGCGAGGTCGTTCCGGCGCAGCTGTTCCGCCAACCGGCGGTATCGCGCACCTGGCACTTCATGACGGTGCGTCCCTCCGCGTCTGCCACGACGCGAGCCCGATAGTTGCCGGCTTCCACAAGACTGTTCACAGGGGGAAGACTTCCCGGCCTACTCTCGTCGCCATCCAGCTTTCCTCCCACCGCGATCCTTCGATCTTACCTCACGAAGCCAGTGAGAACTTCACCGTCGTCACGTAGTGCCGGGAGTGAAAGAGGACGTCGCCTTGGACCGTCACGACGTGGCTGCTGGCTCTGCCCACCTTTTTCGGAACACGGAAGGTATAGGTCCCGTGTCCTTTGCCGTCAAGGCGGATCGCATGCGTGAAGGAGTGGCGGTCGGGCCACACGACACGGATGTGAACACGCGCCCGCGGCGAGCCGGCGAGTAGCAGAGTCTGACGAGCGCCGCGTCGAACGGATCGATGCGTGAGATACAGCTCGACCGGAGCGCGGTTAACGGAGAAGCGAGTCGTGGAGGTGCCGGTCGACGTGTGCAGCGTAACAATCGCCGTCTGCGACGAGAGACTGGTCACAGACCGGGGCACCACGAAGGTGTATGTCGCCTTGCCGTGCTTGTCCGATTTCAGCTTGGTCTGGCTGGTCCGTTTACTGGCATAGCGGATGGAGACCGTGAGCGCGGCATTACTTGGAGCGCTGATCGTCAGTTTTTGTTTGCTACCGCTGGACACCGCTCTGTGTTGCGCCTTGATGCTGATCCTCACTACCGAGGTCGCGAGAATCTCGACACTGCGCGTTCGGATCATCGCCTGCTGCTTGGTGTTGAGGATACCTGAGATGCGCACGGCCTGGCTGCCCACCAGGTCGGCGCCGGAGCCGGCGGATCCATCGGCACGAACAATCTTTGTCTTTGAGCTCACGTTGACCTCAACGTGCTTGGTGCCGATAACCGTCACGAATGACGAACCGTCCTGATCCACCGTTGCGATCACTCCTCGCGTGTTGTAGAGCGCGCGGAGAGAGCGGTCTCGGAGGTTGAAGGCGGTGTAGACAAGTGCACGCTGCGGGTCGGGTGTCGCATCCGTGCGGATCTGATCGCCGACACTGATGTCGTCAAAGACGAGACGTCCCGTGCCGCTGTCGTGGAGGGTGTAGGACGGGCCGAAGAGAATTGTCACGATTGTGCCGCCCGCAATCCGGAGCTCCAACGTATGTAGACCTTTTTCCAGCTTCTTGTGTACGACCACGCCGGACACAAAGGACGACGTGGCGTAGGCGCTTTTCGGGCATGCACGCGTCGTGAGTACCAGGGGAGCAAGAGGCTTTTGATGGAAGTTGAAGGATGTCAGGATCGAAGGCGCGTTGCGGTCGCGCTGTGTGAGTGACGGCAGGTGGAAGTCGTCCTCGAAGAAGCGCGAGAGGGAATCAAACTCGAGCTGCGTGTGGTCAATTGTGCGACGTCGTGCATAGGGAGAGATGACGATGGTTGGCACCCGAGGGCCAAGGCTGATGTAGTCCTGTCGTGGCGGCGCGACATGGTCGTAAAAGCCGCCAAAGTCGTCCCAGGTGAGAAAAACGGCGGTGTCTTTCCAGTACGAGCTCCTCATCACCGCGTTAATCTGCCGAACGGTCCAGTCCTCCCCCAAACAAATTGAGGCCGGCGGATGGTCACTCTCTCGCGCGTTGGTGACGAGCCAGCTGATCTGCGGGAGATGGCCCGTTCTGATGTCGCGGATGAACGTTTTGTCACTCGGGACATTGGTCTTCCAGAGGGGACCATAGCGGATGTGCTTGATGGCATCGAGCGTACTCCACACGTACCCAGAGGCGAATTGGCCAGGAGCATAGTACTTCCATGAGACGTGGTACTTCTGGAACAGATCGGGGAAGGATGGAAAGTCAAAACAGGGGTGCGTGAGGAAGCGCTTTCCCGTGGGATCAATGCCGGCGACCACCGACTCCTTCCCACCGTCGCAGCCCCACGCGTGGACGAGCTGGCCGCGGGGGTTATCCGTCGTGTTCCCGGAAGTCGCGGCAATCGTGATGAGGTGATTGGGGAAGCTCGGCCCCATGATGGTCGAGAAGAAGTGGTCGTCCAGGGTAAAGGCACGCGCATACTTCCAGTAGTTCGGGATGTCCGCCTCGTGGAACTGGGAGTCGGCTATGTTCTTTCCGTCTTGGATGGCGCCGGGGAGGAGATCAAAGCCGTCCATCTTTCCGTTGTCGACGGCGAGGACGGCGGCGGCTCCGGCGTGACCAACATCCAGGAGTGGCTGCTGCGGCGTACGGCGCAGGGCAACGCTCTCGCCTGTGGACAGCCGCGCCCTGGATGCTCCGTCAGCGCCGGGAAACAGTCCGAACATCGTGTCAAACGATCGGTTCTCTTTGTCGATGATGATGATGTGTTTGATCGGATAAATGGCGGAGGCAGTCTGCACGGGATGAATGGAGGGATCTGCCGGCGAGGTTTTTCGGGCGCCAAGAAGCGCGACGAGCGCCGCGCCGGCGGCCACGCAGAAGAGCAGACGATACCCTAGGTGTCTCCGGAAGAGCGGAGTCAACGGGCCATCGGGCTGGAGTACGCGGCCAGCCCCATCATTGCCGCGGTGGGTGTTGTCAGGAGGAGTCTATACATGCGCACGCGTCTCTTACTGCCCCATTGCGATTTTCTGACCGCGTCAACCAGCCGGTGGTCCAGTGATCGGCTGGTATGGCGCCGTGCCACCGGTACCCGCCATCATAGTACTGGCGGG
>QHBP01000378.1 GCA_003244175.1 Chloroflexota bacterium
ACGAGCCAGTCTTCCGCTGCTTGGGTAAGCGCGGTCGTGTGTCCCGTATGCGGTACTTTACTCATCAAGAGGGTGGTGATCCGCGCGCGATCGGCGCGTGAAAAGGGGCGAACGCCGAGGTGGGCGCGGATCGCTTGAGCGGCCTCGGTGCGCGTCTGCTGATGGCTCCGATACCCGTCAAGGACTTCCGCACTGAGATCGAGCTGTTGGGCGACAGCGGCGATGACGGCGGGAGGGAGGGTCGTGACATCCGTGACCAGTGTGCGCTCAACCCGCATCCAACTGAGCATCAATGCCCGCTCTAAACGCTGCGGGAGTCCGCGGGCAGCGAGAATGAGCGGGAAATCATCCGGGCTAAGGGTGAAGGAGCGATCGAGGGCTTCGCGCTCATCGCCCCACGTCATGTCCGGCGTCCATGCTGCCGCTGATACTGAAGCAGATCGTGCTTGATCGTCGCCTGGTCGACCTCTGCATAGAGGAGCGTACTTTGGATATTGCGGTGCCCCAACAGCTTGCGCACGGTCGCCAGCGGCACCCCGGCTTGAATCAGTTGGCTCGCCCGGCTGTGCCGCAACTGATGGATCGTGCCCGTCACCCCGGCTTTCCGACAGTATTTCTGCCACGCGTAGTGCGCGACACTATACTCCAAGGGCAGATTACTCCCCCCGTAGCGCCGGTCACCACGGAAAATCGCGCCCGACTGGATCGCCGAGGCTTTCAGATGGCGACGCAGCAGGCGAATACTCTCCGGCGCTGCCGTCAACAGCACGGTCCGCTCGCGTTGTCCTTTGCCGAAGACCCGCACCTTTTCATCGTCGCTCGACAGGTCAAGATCGGCGACGTGAATGCCGAGCGCCTCACTGACCCGCATGCCGGTTTCATAGAGCACGGTGAACAGGGCGCGATCGCGCGTGGCGGTGGTGGGAATCGCCGCGAGGATCCGTTTCACTGTCTCTTCCGCGAGCGGGCGTGGCTCGCGCTCCGGTGTGGTGCCCGCGTCGATGCGCGCCATGGGGTTGGTCGCGGTCAGGTCTTGGCGCACGAGAAACCGGTACAGTGCGCTCACACTGGCGTGGCGCCGACGCCGGGTGGCAGCGCTCAGGCCTCCATCTCCATCGAGGAAGGCGTGGATCTGCGCGATCGTCACCGCCGCGAGATCCTCCGGGGCGGAGCGGGCAAAGCGCAGCAGATCGAGGCGATAGGCCTTGATAGTGTTGATTGGCGTCTGAGCGGAACGCAGTGTCGCGAGAAAGGTTTCAATCGCTGCGGCAGTGGTCAGCATGCACCGATCCTCTTCGCGTACCAGATAACTGAAGAAAACCACGACCAGGGAGCCGCATCGCGTCCCGGAGAAAAGCAAGTGCACACGCGGGACGAGCAAGCGACGTTCGTGGTGATTCTACCAGATAACATTCGTTATCTGGTACATTAGATCAGTTCGTCAGAAAACTAACAAGACCCCATCTTGCATCATCATCTCCTTTGTGCGTGGCGCAGGGTAGCGCGCGTCTTCGCCTGCGAGTGCGCAGGCGAGAGTGTCTGCTATCAGAGTAAAGGAGCATAGGGAGACGATCTATCCGATTCTTGCGCGCGAAGTAGCGTCCTCGTATTCGTTCGTGAAAGCGATGTCCCGTCACGAAAAGGAGGTTTCCCAGATAAGTCCCATCCCACGCAAGATATTTCCACGGGGCGGATGAGACTTGGTAAACATAATAACAATTATGTGTATAACGCTATCTAAAAACCCGTGCATGATTTCCCACACCGTATTAGAAACTGGGCAGTGAAGGGAAGGACTGTCAGGAAAGGGTCTTTAGCGTCTCGGAGTATGTGTCAGAGAATCATAGAAGTGATCCTAGTACTCTGACATGGCAAGTTTGCTACATTGTGTAACCCTTGACGATTCTCCGTTTCACCGCTATCAGCAACTGCTCTATGCGGCAAAGCGGGCGTGTCAGACTACTAGCTATCGGCCGACTGCGACCTTCTTCACCGCCATACAGCCCCGGCATAGCAGATAGGCATATTCAACCGTTGCCGTTGTCCCGCTATAGCCGGTTGGATACTGATACTGCGTCGATTGCATCTCCCAATAACGGCTTTTCCGTGTTTTTTTACTGCTAGATCAGGCCATAGGTAGGCCCAGTGTTACGGAAGCTGCTACCAAGTGCAAAGTACGGGGCTGATTTGGGGCACCGCAACCGCAATCGGACGGTGCAATGGCTCGGGCAGGGCGATGAAGTGCCGAGAATGACAGAAGTCGGCACTTTTTTCGCGATCAGCGCGTGAACGGACGGCAAAACGCGACCTCGTTTGGGGCTCGGGAGAGCCAAGTGCCGTGTCCAAAACATCAATCGGCACTTTGGACTGAGATTCCGAGGGCTAGTTTGCACTTCATGTCAGCTTCCGTAACACTGGGCCTGTTAGGGTGGAGATCACGTCCGTTTCACGGGCCGACGGTCGGGATGGCGCCGGGCGGCCTGTTCGATGCGGCGCCGTAACGCCAGGAGTAATAGTGCTGGCCGATGTTGCCCATCTCCACCTTGAAGGCGTCGCTGTTCGCGGCGTTGTAGGTCAGTATCCGGCGCTCGAAGACCTGCACGACGACCTGTCGCTGCACGCCCGCGATCTTGAATGTCGCGACGAATGGCTCGCTCTTCGCGTAGCCAATCACGCCCATACCTATTTTCGCGCGATAGGCGGCGAATGCGGCGGGCACGTTATGCTGCGTCACGCTGTCGTAGACAGAGATGATTGTGTCGGCATTGGCGACCTTCCGAACGTCGGCGCTGCTTGTCGGGGCAGTCTCCGATACATCGCCCGCCGCCGAGACCGTCGCGCTGACAGTCATACCGATGTGTGACGATGTGGGAGCGAGCAGGTTTTCCGCCTTGGTGGCGAGGGTCGCGTACGTCGGGCCGGGATTGTCCGGGTCGCCCGCGATCGAGATGACGGGCGGCGCCTGCGACTGGAAGGCGTCATTGCCGATCTGGAGCTGGCCGGCGATCAGTTCGTTGGCGAGCAGGCCATTCGTGATCGTGCCGCCCTTCGCATCTGCCAGTTCCATCCGCCCCTTATCGAAGTATTGGACGAGGCGGTAGCC
>QHBP01000167.1 GCA_003244175.1 Chloroflexota bacterium
GACGTCGTGCTCACGCCGGCACTCTGGAGCCCCGTGGATGTAGCCGGCGCCAGACGCGGTGACCATCTCGCTGTTTCACGGCTCGCAGGCGCGGGTTGCTGATCACATCCACTCCATAGTTCATGAGGATCATGGACATGGCGGTGAGGGCGATCGCCAGTCCAGGAAAGACAAAACACCACCACTCACCCGAGAACAACGTTGAGCTGCCCTGGGCCTTGTTGAGCATCGTGCCCCACGTGACCTGATTGATACTACCGATGCCCAGATAATCCAGGGCGGCCTCGGTCAATATGGAGCCCATGCTGGACAAGATGATCGTATTTGCCAGCAGGCTAATCATGTTCGGCATGATTTCCTGGAAGATGATGCGCCGCCTGGACTCGCCCGAGACGATCACCGCCTGCACAAAATCCCTATTTCGCAAAGTCAAAGTCTGGCTTCGAATCACTCGCCCGCCCCACGCCCAGCCCGTGATGGTGATCACTATGATCATTGTCAAGGCGGCGCCTGCCGGATCGTTGCCTTTGAACGGCACGTAGGCGGCAATTACCACCAGCAGGGGCAGCTGCGGCACAACCAGAAAGATGTTCATGAACATGCTCAAGAGGTCGTCCAGCCACCTGCCGACGAATCCTGCCGTCATGCCAAGCACGGTAGCGAGCACCGTGATGGCCGAGCCTGCTCCAATTCCCACGACCAGACTGTAGCGAGCGCCGTAGACAACCTGCGAAAAAATGTCCTGACCCGTGTCATTGGTACCAAGCCAGTGCGTTCCCGAAGGCGAGGACCCAAGAGGCCCGATCATGTCCAGCGGCTGGTACCGAGCGAGCAAAGGCGCAAAGAGTGCCGCGAGCAGTATGAGGGCAAACAAGCTGATACCCACGACGCTCAAGGGTGAGCTGAAGAACAGGTGAAGCCACTGTGGCGACCTCCTTCGGGTCGATGACGGCAGAGCGCCGGTGACCAGGGGAGCAACGAGTGATTCCGGCGAGGAAGACGTGCCGAGATTTGGTTGCATAACCAGGCTCTCCTCAGGACGCCGCGGCACGCGGGTCGAGAAGCGCGTATGCCAGGTCCGCAATAAGGTTGGCTGCAAGCATCCCCACAGTAAGAATGAAGAATATCGCCTGCATCAGTGGATAGTCAGTCGCCTGCACGGCGGTCACCATCAGATATCCCAGCCCGGGGTAGGCGAACACGTTTTCGATGAGCACCAAACTGGTGACGGCATATCCCAGAACGATGGCGAAGCTCGTGACCTGCGGCAGTAAGGCATTTCGCGCTGCGTACATCATCATGACGCGTCGGTTGGATAGACCCTTCGCCTGCGCCATGGCGATATAGTCCTCCGACAGCGTGTTGATCATGACCGAGCGCATGCCGAGCAGCCACCCTCCGATGCTCGAGAGAAGCAGGGCGACAATTGGCATTGCGGCATGGCGGAAGACATCGACGATGAACGAAAAATTCAGGCCGGGCTGCACCGAGTCGCCATATGCGTGGTTTATCGGGAACCAGCCGGCCGTCACTCCGATGAAATAGAGGACGAGCATAGCGACAAAAAATGCTGGAAAGGACTGGGTGAACATCGTCAAGGGCGTGACCACGACATCGACCGCGCTGCCTCGTCTCCATGCCGCTACTATCCCCAGCAAGGTTCCAATCGTGAAAGCGAGCACCGCGGAAACACCCGCCAGGAACAGGGACCAGGGCAGGGCCTGCCCGACTAGAGTGTTTACCGGCGTGGGGAACTGGCTATAGGAAACACCGAAATCCAGGCGTACGAGATGTTGCAGGTACTGCCAATACTCCGACAACAACGACTGACGCTTGAAGTCAAAGGCTGGCCGCAATGAGTCCAGGAGATGAGGATTGGCTGCCAGCTGGCTCTGATACCGCGCCAGGAAGTAGTCGATTGGGTTACCGGGAAGTAGCCGGGGCAAAAGAAAGTTAACCGTGATTGCTGCCCAGAGGGCTACCAGGTAGAACCCCAGTCTCCTCAGCAACAAGCGCACGCAGGCCCTCCCAGTTCAAAGCAAGTCATCGCGAAACCCGGGGATTGGACCATCCGATGCCATGGCGAGGGCGTCCCGACCGCCATAGCATCGGAAGGTCTCCCTATTTTGCAGGGCGAAGCGTCGTGAGGATCTTCACGTCGTCCGGGTAGAGGTACGTAGAGCCATTTGCGTAGTTGTTTTGCTTGTTCGGGAAGCCCGTGAAGTGTTTCGTGCTGTACGTGTACCAGTACGGCGCGTACACCGTGGGTGCGAACGGAAGGCTGTTCAGCTGGATCTTTTCAAGCTGGTAGGCTATGGCTTTTTGCCTCTTCAAGCTTGCGGTCTGCCTGAACTGTGTCAAGAGTGTCGTAGCTTTGTCGCTGTACCACCCAGACAGGTTGGCCAGCCCGCTGGTGAGCGCGTCCTGTCCAACAGGGAAGTACGAGTCCTTCGACATGAAGGCATTGAACTGCGTGTACGGACTCACGCCACCTAGTGGTGACCAAAAAAATCCGTCCAGCAGCCGCTTCGAGCGCTTGTCCAGCCACGAGGTCGCGTCGGCCTGCGTGAAGTTGGCGTTGATGCCGATGTCCGACAGGTTTTTCTGGATGATTTGCATGCTGGTAACCCAATCATCCCACCCGGACGGGCAGCTCAGCTCCAGGGTTACACGGTTGCCCTTCGGATCGTACAGATCGCTGCCCTTGTAGGTGAAGCCGGCACTTGTCAGCACTTGCTTCGCCGCCACGGGGTTGAAGGTTGCGAGAGCCTTCGCCTGGCTCTTGAGCTTCGGGTCTACCCACGCTGGGTAGAGCTTGAGCATCCCGAGGGCATCGGCGGGCGGCTCGTTGCCGTTCTCGGCGATGGTGTTGATCTTGTTGCGATCAATCGCGAGACTGATCGCCTTGCGCAACGGGTATAGGCTGTAAGGATACTTTTCAACGTCGAAATACAGGCCGAGAGGGTACGCAACGTTTCCGTAGTACGCGTGGAAGTGTGAAGGGTCATGCGCGATGTACGACTTCTGCACGTTCGAGAAGAAGCTCGGCGTCCAGTCGAGATCACCCTTGATGGCGGCCGCAAGGGTCGCGTCGTTACTGGAAAGGGCCGGCACCTGCACCCCGTCGTACGCGGGCTTTCCCTTCTGCCAGTAGTAGGGATTCTTCCCGAGAATGTACACCTGGCTCGAGAACTTGGTCACGCGAGCAAATGGGCCCGTGCCGACCGGATTTGGGTTTGGCCAGCTGTCCGGGTTCTTGATCTTGGCCCAGATATGCTGCGGGATGATCATCGTGTTGGTCGAGAGGAGTTGAGGAAGGACGGTCGTGTTCACCGTGCTGAAAGTGAACGCCACCTGGTTCTTCCCCACCTGCTTGACCCTCGTGATCTGATGCTTCTGCATCAATCCGGTTTCGTCCGCAACCGAATACTTCTTGCCGTAATTAAACGTGAAGACCACGTCGGCGGGGGTAAATGCCTTCCCGTCCGACCACTTCACACCGCTGCGCAACGTGACGACCGCCGTCTTGTTGTGGTTAGTCCAGGTGATCCGCGTCGCGAGCCAGGGGTAACGATGACCTTTGCCGGCAGTGGTGTAAATCATCAGCGGTTCATAGATCGCGCCGTTGGTGAGATCCATGCGCGCCTGCGTCATGAACGGGTTGAAGTTTCGCTGAAAGGTGCTGTGGTTGTTTTGGAAGGTCGTGAGGTACGTGGGAGAGGCAGCTACCGCCCGCGTCGCTCGGAACCCGGCTCCTATGAGTGGTGCGAGGGCCGTCGCAACGGCGAATGCGCCTACGAGCAGCCGCCGGGACGTCGATGCTGAATGTCGTTCGCGCATGATCTATGGACTCCTCTTTGAAGCGACTGGCGAAACGAGGGAAATGGTTCCCGACTCACGCCGCCGCCGACTCGACTAAAAACCGCCATCGGGTGAACTCTTGCTTGCGACCGCCTGCCTCCTTTCTTTCTTGCCCGGGGGGTACACAATCCCTTCAGACGAATTCTCGCTGGGTGTTGGCCCCATAGTTTCCAGAATTTTCACTTTATTCCCGGTAGAATACTATCAGTGTCCGCGGACCGTGTCAATGAGCAAAGACGGACGGGATTGGGGAGAAAACCGCCTTGGAAGCGGCAAATAGCCGGATTGTTCTGCATAGTACGAGAATTTTTTAGTTCCACAGTTCTTCATTAGTTTCCGGGAAAGTTAGACTAGACAATGCATAGCGCCAGGGCTTATAGTTCGTCTGTACCGGTAATTTTCAGTCACGTTCGTCCGGAAGGATCGACGGATGTCGCTCCGGCGGCTTCCCGTGCGGGATGACTTAATCCGGGGCAAGGTGAGCAGGTGAGAAAGCGGGAGAGCAGTTCGAACGGTAACGCGGGGCGCGTGAACATCCAACATGTTGCGCAGCAGGCGGGCGTGTCGATGGCGACCGTCTCCCGTGTTTTGAACGATCACCCAGATGTATCTCCCGCTACCCGCGATGAAGTCCTGAGAAGTGCTCGGGATCTCGGCTACAACGGTAGTCGCCGCGTGGAGGGTCGGGGAAACCGGCAGACTCGGCTCATAGCCCTATCCGTTCCGAGCATGCGCGGGGACTACATGACCGGGATCGTTACGGGCGCCGTGGAGGCCTTACACGATCATGACTC
This sequence comes from Chloroflexota bacterium, assembly GCA_003244175.1. GTDB lineage: Bacteria > Chloroflexota > UBA5177 > UBA5177 > UBA5177 > QHBP01. The sequence continues at coordinate 4,656 of QHBP01000167.1, forward strand.
TAGACTCGTTATATGTTCGAGCGACGACGCGCTGACGGAAAGTCGATCGCTCTCCGAGAGGCTCTTACGGGGAACGACCGACGGCGCTTTGCTTGTGCTGAGCTCGGAGTCACGGGAAGAGCTCAGGGCACTGTTCGAGAGCGGATATCCCATAGTGGTCATCGAGCCGGCGACGCTCATTGAAGATGGCATACCGGCAGTCGCGACGACGAACTGGGCGGGCGCCAAGGCTGCTACCGAGTACTTGCTTGGGCTTGGACACACGCACATCGGCGTGATTACCGGTCCAGCTGGAGGCCGCGTCAGCGCTGACCGGCTCGCCGGATATCATGCAGCTTTGCTGGCAGCCGGGTTGCCCCTGGTTCCCAGGCTGGTGCGCGAGGCCGACTGGACAGTCGATGCCGGATTTCGTGTTGCCCTTGATCTACTGGCTCTTCAACATGCACCGTCTGCCATATTTGCCCTGAACGACGCGATGGCTTTGGGCGTCCTGCGGGCAGCTCGCGAGCGGCGGTTGAATGTGCCTCGTGACCTCTCCGTTGTCGGCTTCGACGACGTGGAGATTGCATCTCTCACGATGCCGGCTCTCACAACCGTCAGACAACCTCTAC
>QHBP01000261.1 GCA_003244175.1 Chloroflexota bacterium
ACCCCAGAGTAGCGAACCCTTTCGTTTTGTGCGGAACACGAGAGGACTCCTCTCGTGTTCTCGTGCAAGTACCGTAAGAGTCGTCCTACAATTACAGGTCTACCGGCTGGTTGGTCTCGCCGGTAGGTGCTCTCGACCGTGGCCCTTCGGGGTCACGGTTTTTTGATGTTCGCGAACTTAATAAACCTCGCCACGTCACCACACAGGATGAGTTTGGAGCGACGGTCCAGCGGGTTCTCGATCGCCTGGAGCTGCCCGTCCTTCACGAGTTGCCAGATGCGCCGGCGGTTGGTGTTGAGGACGTCCGCAGCGGCTTGAATCGTCAAATACTCCGGTGATTCTGTCATCATGTTCAGCATAAAGTATGTGATTTTTGCGGTCAACTATGAACGAAGTATTGACATTTAGGTGAGACTGTGGGAGAATAGAAGCGTAGGAAGTAGAGCGCCTACCAGAGACCAAATACCAGACAGGGAGACGAGCATGGAAATCACGACAGCAGCCCAGACGATTCCCGACGCCTGGCAGCGCGCAATGACGCGCGCGGACGATGCCGGCTTGCAGACCGTGCGCACGGCAGACGGCCGCTGGGCGGTGCCTCGCGTGAAAACCGCGCCAGGCCGGCTTCATCTAGTCGAGCTGGACGGCCGCGGCCATATCTCCGGCTGCGATTGCCTGGGGTGGCGGGGACGAAACCGCCCGTGCTTGCACGCCGGCTGCGTTGCACGTGAGCTCCTGGAAGTTCACGCGCGGTCCACGCTCAGATTGACGGGAGTGTTATCGAGAACGGCAGCCGGCGAAAGCCAAGTCCTTCGTCCTGTGGGAGTCCGGGCGTAAGCCCGGCTCCTTTTCGGGAGATGGCCATGATAACGACTGAGCAGCTCGATCAGCACATCGCCACGGCTACCCCGGCCGCCGACCGAATTGCCGCGCTGGAGCGGCGCGTGCAGGAGCTCGAAGATTGGCTCCAGGAAGTCGCTGATGACATGCTGGACAGAACCAACATCCGGTGCGCGTCATGAGTACCACGTCATCACGTGGACGTCACGCAAGCTGCTTGCGGACGTTGATTGACGACGCGGATCTTCGCCGGCGCATGGGGCGTGACGCGTGGGAGTACGCCCAAACCCGTTCCATTGATGTGTGCGCGCACCGGTGGCTGGACGTCTACCAGAAGGCGGCACCGGACCTCTGTTTGTGAACACGGAGAAGCAAACCGCTCCGCTCTCCCTCTTTTTGTGGTTTTTGGGATTTGTGGATTAATCCACAAACAGATGGTACGATACCAGCATGATACATGAGACGCCGCTTATCGATCTTTCGTTGTCCGAGCGACTTGACGAACTAGACCGGCTGCGCGGGCAACTTTCCACTAAGACGCATGCCTCGAGCCGTTGGATAGGAAATTTGCGGCGGCTCGCGCGGGCGCAGGCAGTAGAAAGTTCGGTGTCAATTGAGGGATATCATGTCTCCCTTGAGCAAGCCCGGGCCATCATAGACAAGGGGCGCGGACCTGAGAGCGACGACACCGCTGAGCAAGCTGTGGCATGTTATGGTCGCGCGATGGACCACGTCGCGGTGCTGGCGAGCGACCCTTCTTTCCAATGGTCAGAACGTCTTTTGTTGGACTTGCACTTTGATGCATGTTACTTCCAGTTCGAAAGGAAGCCGGGGCAGTGGCGAACAGGGCCGGTCTATGTCAAGTCAGGCCAGAAGACTGTCTACGAGGGGCCCGAGCCAGCGCGTGTCCCTACTCTCGTAAAGGAACTCGTCACATGGCTTCAAGATGGCGATCTTGCCACACATGCGGTAGTACGCGCCGCCATGGCCCATCTGCACCTTGTTTCAATCCATCCGTTCCGAGACGGCAATGGCCGCCTATCGAGAATTCTCCAATCGCTTGTGTTGGCTCGTGAAGGAATACTTGACCCTGAATTTGCTTCCATTGAGGAGTACCTGGGAGAACACACCGACGAGTACTACTCGGCCCTGGACGAAGCACACGGATCTGTATTCGACCCTTCGCGTGATGCCCGCACCTGGATTGAGTTCTGTATCACGGCACATCTCACACAGGCACGCACCCGGTTGCTCACGCTTGAAGAAGCGAGGCATCGCTGGGACATATGCGAGCAAATAGCACAGGCGCGGCAATGGCCTGATCGATTAGTCATCGCCATGGAACAGGCACTTACAGGGACCTTGACAAATGCAAGCTATCGGGCGGAGGCCGATGTCACAAGCGAGGCGGCCCGCCTGGATTTCAAGCGTCTCTTAGACTCCGGTCTGATCGTTCAGCAGGGCAGTGGCCGTGCAACTCGCTATAGGGCAAGTACCGCCCTCAAGGAACACATCGCACCCAACGGCTCGCCTACTCGCGTCTCAGTTCCCAGGCGGAGTCCGACAGTCAAAATCACAGCGTCTCCGTCGGCTGGAGCTGCTAGAGACGTCGCGGTTCGGAGTACTTATGCAAATGACACTTTCAGAAAGTAGGATGTCATGCTCGACGCCGCCTCTGATGCGCTGACGGCCATCCCCTACCTTCCGATCCCACTGACTCCGAGCCGGCCAGCCGGCCGAAGTCCCACGGCGGTGTACCTGGCCGGGCTGGCACCACGCTCCCGCCGGACAATGCGCCACGCGCTCACCGTGATCGCCAACGTGCTCGCCCCGGGGGCCACCGCGGACGCGATTCCGTGGGAATCGCTCAGGTATTCGCACACCACCGCCATTCGCGCCGTCCTGTCCGAACGCGGCGCGGCGGCAACCACCAACACCGCGCTTGCCGCACTTCGGGGCGTTTTGAAAGAGTGCTGGCGCCTCGAGCTCGTGAGCGCAGAAGAGTATCGAAAAGCCGTGGATGTCGCGAACGTCAAGGGGACGACCCTTCCGCGCGGCCGCGCACTCTCTGGCGGAGAGTTTCGGGCTCTCTTTGCCGCGTGTGACGCGGCGCCGGCTCCCGGCGGCATTCGAGATTCGGCCTTACTCGCCGTGCTTTATGCAGCAGGTCTCCGGCGATCGGAAGCGGTCGGGCTCGATCTTGCGCACTACGACACGGACGCCGGCGCGCTCACCGTACACGGCAAAGGGAACAAGGAGAGGTTGGCCTACCTGCACAACGGGGGTCGACAGGCCATGGCCGATTGGATCGATATTCGCGGCGGGGATCCCGGTCCGCTCTTCTTTCGTATCCGCCAAGGGGGGATTATCGTCCACACGAGGCTGACCGATCAGGCCGTGCTGGACATCCTGCAGCGCCGCAGTACCCAAGCCGGCGTGAAAGCCTGCAGCCCGCACGACCTGCGCCGCTCGATGATCTCCGACTTGCTCGACGCCGGCGCGGACATCAGCACGGTGCAGCGCCTGGCCGGCCACGCAAACGTGACGACCACGCAGCGGTACGATCGCCGCGGCGAGGCCACGAAACAAAAAGCCAGCGAGTTAATTCACATCCCGTATGGGCGGCGAGCCGGCTGATGCCAGCGAGAGTCACTCAGGGAATACAGATCACCGCCAGCCCCGAAGGTGCGCGCCAGTTCCTGGACTCTCTGCTAGAACACAAGTCTGTCGAGTGGAACGGCAAGACGTGGGTGAAGCAGCGCGGCTCCGTGACGCTCGCGACGCTCGCTGCGCTAAGTGTCACGCGGTTCCCAGAGGGTGGACCGGAGGATGGTACTCCATCCTTCGTGATGCTCCTGGGCATGGGTAAGACGAACGCCATGTTTGACCGGTTCTTCGACTTACCGGCCCAGACAACTACTGATCTGGACGACTTCTATACGCTGGCTGAGATCTTCCTTCACGCTCTGCAAGCCTGGCTCCACGGAGAGGGGATCGCTCAGTACCAGAAATGGCTCGATGGACAAAAACGGACGCCTATTCCGAGAGAGATGGATCAAGCGACGTTCATCGAGGCGCGACGCCTGGGCCAAGGATACAGCGATGGGCCGACGGGGCAAAATTGGGAGGCATCAAATAACGAGAACGAGCTCATTCACTATTTGCCCAACGAGTCACTGCAACTCAAGGTGGTGCCATCGGGGGTATTGAACTGGCTCGGCCAGCCTGCGACAGTCGAGAGCATCAAGGCAGAGCTACAACAGGCGGGAGTGCCTGCCGTGCTGGCCCTCCACTCCGTCCTCCACCTAATAATCGAAAACGAGCGCGTCTATGTCGAGTTAGACGATCTAATCCGGAGTCTAGGGTGGAAACCACGCTCTGTAGCCGAGCGCGGAAAGATGCGCAGCAAGGTCTGGCGCTGGCTCGTACTCTTTCAGTCCTCAACCTTAGTCGGTTGTCGCCCAGGAACGTACAAAGACCCAATGACCCGCCAAATAATCGACCTTACGATGGACGGCCCTCTCATCGCTATTACGGGACGGGAACGCGCCGCACAACAGGCCTTCGACGACTCTGCACCCCCAATAGCCGTTGAGCTAGTGGCCGGTTCCTGGGTCAGCAACTTCCGGAATAACCGCAAGGTATTGAGCTATTACGGCGATATACGCCGGCTAGGGAGAATACAGGCTGGCAAACCCTCGGGCACTTGGGCACAGTCCATAGGACTCGCGCTCCACCAACGCTGGCGTGAGGGAGCAACGCGTTCATCACATAAAACCGTGGGGCAGGACAATCATCTCACAGCCTGCCGGGACAAGCCATTCACGAGATATGAACTGCTGACGTTGTTTCGTCCAGTCCCTTCGGTCGAAGACGTGCTCAGCGGCAGTAACCCAGTTCGCGCACAAACGTACTGGACAGAGGCGATCAAACTTCTCAAAAACGAGGGTGTCATCGGGCACTACTGCGAGCTAGAGAAGTTACCAGACGTGCGGCAGGGCTGGCATGACACCTGGCTGAATCAACCCCTAGATATTCGCCCGACACAAGAGAGTGCGAAGACTCAAGCGCGACTCGCAAGGACCGCAGAACGCGCAAAGAGACGAGGCCGACCACCCAAGAAAATCACAAGCTAAACCGCTCAAAACTGTGGGAGTTTCTCGCTTTTGGCGTCTGGACGCGGAAAATCAGGGCTAGCGATAAATCAAAAATTCCAGCCCAAACCGCTCAAAACTGCGGGAGTGTTCGCCGAGAAGGCAAGCCAACGAGTCCTCTGGAGGAGGCGCTGCCTTGGGGCCGCCGGCGTTAGCACATCGGTCCATGTGGGGAACGATCCCCCAGGGGGCTCATCAACTCAAGGGTTAGTCGGAAAATCAGCGCCTAAACCGCTCAAAACTGTGGGAGTTTCACTCAAAACTGTGGGAGTTTTACGCAGAACTGTGGGAGTTACCCCTAATTTTCCGCGTCCAGACGCCAAATCTCGCTCCTTAATAGTTAATAAGAAGCTGCGGCATTTCACTCTAGCCGAGTGAATGCCGCACGCTGCACTCTTTGTGGGATGAGATTACCCCCCCACAAGGAGTCTGCTATGACTGCTCCGAGCATCCACATCGTGCCCGACCTTGACCAGCCCCGCCTTCTCCCCCTGGCGACGCTTCGCGATGAGTGGATCGCCTTTGAGGAGGAGGCACAAGCTGCCCTCCGCGAAGGGCGTTCACTCGGCCCGAGCATCGAGCAGCCGCGGCTCTCAAAAGCCCTCGGCGGCTCCTGGCCGATCGGCTTCAACGTCCTGCTAGGCCAACCTGGTGCCGGCAAAACCGCTTTCGCACTTCAGGCGGCCGCCGATGCGGGCTGTCCCGCTCTTTACGTGACTGTGGAAATGACGCCGGTCGAGTTGCTCCGACGGACAGTCGCGCGCTTGTCGAACACGTTTTTAGGCAAGCTCAAGAATCACGAGCTGTCCCCGGAGACATTACGTAGTAAGACAGAGCAGGCTTTGACGCACGTACCGCACCTGGCAATCGTCGACGCGACGCGAGTTTGGGCCCCGCCCGATTGGCTACGCAACGCCGCCCTGACTGTGCGCCAAGGCCATCCGCACCTGCTGATCGTGATCGATTCACTTCACAGTTGGGCTGAGGGGCAGCCCGCCCCGGGGTCCGAGTATGACGTGCTCAACGCCGCTATAGCCTCACTACGGAAGCTGTCGATGGACCTGTCCTGCTCCGTCCTGGCGATCGTCGAGCGCAATCGCGCGGGCATGACCGCCGGCGGCATGTTCGCGGGTAAGGGCACTTCGCGGATCGAGTACGCCTGCGAAACCATGCTCGACCTGACGTGCGAAAAGGACGCTCCGTTCGACGTCAGAGGCGAGAAAACGGTGCAGGTGAAGATCGAAAAAAATCGTAGCGGTGACCGGGCTCAGTGCGGCATGCAATTCCACGGTGCCCTACAGCGCTTCCGTGAAGCGTCGCGATGACCGAACTAACGCTCGCTGACCTTGATACGTACGACCCGCGTCCGCAAATCCACGGTGGGGGGGAGCGTCGGTATTCTTGCCCATTGCCGGGCTGCCGAGACAAGCCACGCGACCGCGCGCACCAATGTTTCTGCGTCAACACGAACACCGGTTTGTACCATTGCCAGCGTTGTCGAGAGTCCGGCCGGCTCCGAGAATTCTGGACCAAAACTCAGCCGGCGCCCTCCACAGCAGCCAGGCGGGCGCATTTACGTCGGCAGTTTGACATGAAACCGGAGCGGGATCCGGACACGCCCCCTATACTGCACGCTGACCGGATCGGCGTGCCGGTTGCCGATTCTGAGACCGCGGTCGCCTATCTCAAGCGCCGCGGTATCCCGGAGCACCTAGCCACAGAGGCCGGCCTGCGGTTCACACACATGCGTGAAGGGCAGCCGGCCGTGCTTTTCCCGATGCGCAACGAAAACGGCTCCTATATCGCGGCTCACGCTCGTTCCATCGTGGACGACCGCAAGAAAACCCGTGGCCCTAAGAAAGTCTGTGTCTTCGCGACACCGGCAGCGTTTAACGCGCACGTGCTCGCTGTGACGGAGGCACCGATTGACGCTCTCTCTCTTGCACTCGCCGGCTTGCCGACCATTGCACTCATCGGGACGATCGCGCCCCCCTGGCTGCGCCGGCATGTTTTTTCACGTCGTGTCCTTATAGCGACGGATGCTGACGACGCGGGCGAAGCAGCGGCTCTGACCATAGGCAAGGAGCTCACGGCGTTTGGTGCGCAGGTTCACCGCCTACGACCACCTGACGAGTGTAAAGACTGGAACGACGCGCTCGTGACGCTCGGGTACCTGGCCGTGCGATCGTTCCTCGAGTCTCACGACGTCGAGTTCATCCATCCCATGGCGGGTCACGATATTTGGGACGAGTACGATCCTGACGACTATCAGCTCAGCATCGATCGTGTACGGCGGGGCGAATCTGTCCGGCTCTAATCGAAAGTAGGGAGTATGAAGACCATAGCTATCTTTGTGACCAACAGGAACAAACTTGATGGAAAGGAACACGCCATGAAGATGAGAAAACAGATCGTCCTGGACCAGGACGGCGAGCGCGAGACGGACCTAGAAGGCCTGTATACCGATCCTGCTGTGGGGGATGATTGTCCGCACGACTGGCGTTTGTACAACGATGGCAGCAAGTTGTGTACGCGCTGCGAATCGATCGAGATCGTGTTCTAGGTCCGCTGACTTGCCCACGCCGCCCAGAGCATCGATTTTTGGCTAAATTCGTCATGCTGCTGCTAGGCTACGTCAACCCCTGACCACCCCCTACCGAGTACGGGTGACACGAAAATGTCCAGGGGGGCCGGCCACCCTGACCTACGCGTCCTTCCAAGGAGTCCCTAACCCGTGGACACCGAGCGGCTCAGCCTGAAAGATGCCGCGGAACGGGCGAACGTCTCGCCGCGCACGATTCGCCGGTGGATCAAGGAAGGCAAGCTCACTGGAGATAAGGAGCCGGGCCCCTACGGCGAGCAATACTCCGTCAGCGCGGAGCAGCTCGAGCGCGCACAAAACGCCAAGGAGCTCGCCCCGCCGGCACAACCAGGGGAGAGTACCGCGCAGGTGGTACGGGCGATTCTGGACGAGCGCGACGCGGCGATAACGAACGCGCTTGAGAGTCTACGTGCAGACGTTGGCCAGGGTATCCAGCGCCAGGATGACGGAATGGCCACCCTGCGCGACGAGATCCGCGCACTCCGTGAGACGATCGAGAGAATGGGCAGTGTTTCCGAGACCCGCCGGCCGTGGTGGAAACGGATGCTAGGGCGGTAAGCCGGCGTAATGTTGAGTTACCCCCCCACCACGCCATCCTGTGCAGGACGGTTCGCCTTGTCCCTGGATCCGCGTGCTCAGACCCTGGCGCATTTACGTCTTGTAGCCGGCTGGCCAGGATTTTGGGAGCTGCGTTGATCTGCATCGCGTCGACGGGGCCCGTATGGAGGCGCGCGGGAGCTTCTTCATCATTGCGACGGCCGCCGGCGACACGCTCATCTATGACCGTCTCGAGGAAGCCGTCGACTGGGCACGGCATCACGATCGCAACGGTACTGAGCTCTTCATTGGGGTGAATCCCCGCGCACGAGAAGCGCGGGATAAGTCCGCGGTGGAGGCGGTGACGGCGTGCTTCGTCGATCTATCGGACGCAGTTTCAGACTCGAATGTTACCGGCTCCAGAGCAGAAGCCATAATGGGTGGTGGTCTTGACGATCTGAAGAGCGGGTTGTACGATCCCAACGGTGTGTTGGATCGAGCCGGAGCGGGAGAGCGGAAGGAGAGTCCAATGGATCATCTCGTAGAGATCAGCGTGCCAACGATCGATGAAAGTGATGAGACCGCCCCGTCCATGGCAGAACTCTGGGCGATCGTCCAGGAGCAGCGAGCGGAGGTTGATGCGCTAAAGACGGAGTTAGGGAGCCAACGCCGCTCCCAAGGCCGTCGTGCCGGCGCTGAGAATGGTGTCCAGGATGAGCGTGTTTCCCGTGGCCGGCTGTTTAAGGTCGTGGCTGCGGGCGCGGCGGGGATCGCGAGTGCAGCGGTCCTTAAACCACAAGATGCGCTCGCCGATACAGGAAGTGCCCCAACGTACGTCGCTACAAGGCCAGGACCGAATATAAATGGCAACAGTGCCGGGTTTGAAGCACCGCAAAGCGCGAATTTTGACACGGGAGTGAGCGCATTGGCCAATTCTACCGGGGTATACGGTGTTGGTCAGAGCCTCGGCAGCACAGGAGTGATTGGGGAAGGCAACACCGGTGTCTCCGGGATTGCCATTGTGCTAAGTGGTAGCTCGGATGAGCTGGGAGCTGGAGTTCACGGAACTGGTACGACAGGGGTCTGGGGAGAAGGGCGACGTGTCAGTGTTTCGAGTCGCGGGATTGGAGTTTATGGCACGACTGCTGATGGATCAGGACCAGGTGTGCGGGGAGACGGTGTGCCGGGTGTCCTGGGAAACAGCGGTACGGCTGCAGGGGTCACGGGGCTCACCGGAACGGCTGCGACGCCGAGCCCGGCTCCCATCGTGGGGGTCTATGGCTCAGGGTCCAGCGGATCGACCAGCACCCCGACGAATCGGGTTGGCGTCTGGGGTGACAGCGATACGTTCGACGGCGTGCATGGCGGAAGCATCACGGGCACCGGTGTCCGCGGCGTATCTAGCAGTGGTCGCGGCGCGGCCTTCCAGGGTGGTGAGGCGTCGGTGCGCCTGGTGCCGTCGACGGCGACGAAACACCCCCCGAGTGGCCTAGCCGGCGATCTGTTCGTCGATGCGGGTCACCGGCTCTGGTACTGCGTGGGCGGGTCCGCCTGGAAGCAGCTCGCCTAGCTCGCGTCTTCTAGTTCAACGAGCCTGGTCGCGGCGATCCTGCGCTCGAGATCCCGGATCTGTACCATTTGCGTCCCATCTCGCCGGCGAGCCACGGCGCCAAAAAATTGGCTCACACAGCCGCGCAACCGGTGCCACATGAGCATCTGACCGGCTGTAGTGACACCGTGTTTTTCCGCGACGTACGCAATCCCAAAACCCCGCGCTCCCCTCTAAACCGCCAGTATCCACCAAAGTACCGCGGGAACTAGGCGCGAAGACATTGACGAACGTACGGAGTTGGAATACGCATCGAGGGTATTTTGGCAGGCTAATTTGTGAGGGGACCTGTCTGTGTAGGACATTGCCCGACCCAAAACGAACCCCGTCAAGGGGGGGGCTTCCGGAGAGCAGTGAAGCTGTGTGGAGATTCCCTTGCGGCGGGCACGAGTAAATGATGGCCCGCGTACAATAGGCGTCTCCGGCTCGTCCGGTAGGCGTCCTACGAGGCGCGGTCTTTCGGGGCCGCGCCTTTTTCATTCCGGATCGCCGACGAGCTCCGCCGGCGGCACCCCGAGAGCAACGGCGGATCTTGCGAATCGTGGCCGGCCGCGGCCGTTTTCTGCCGTGCTCGATCCCCCCACAAACCGGGGACGGAGACGCCGGCCGCACGGGCCAACTCAGCCTGCCCCCAGACGGCGCGCTCGCGAGCCTGCCTGATGCGTTCACGCTATTGGGCGGTTATGGCACCAGGATCCACGATTTGACCACCGGGTGGGTAGGTGTCGTCATGGATCGCCCAGATGCCCATACAAGTCTTGATGAGCATTTGCCGTGCGGGTCCGCGTTTGCAACCGGCGTTCACCGAAAGTCACTTCAGATTGGCCGCTCTCTCCCCCTGGACGTTCGAGACGCGATCCGCTCCACGCCAACGGCAGACAGCACAACGGAGTTATTAGAGCTGGCACGAATGCCGGTCGACGAGCAACGGAAGGTCGCGGATATTTTGCATTCGGGTATCAAGGCCCCTGTGAAGCATCTTGCGGC
>QHBP01000247.1 GCA_003244175.1 Chloroflexota bacterium
GTCGCTTGCCATCTGTACTGAAGGAGATGAGGCCGATGACGGCACCCGCCGAGGCGCTGATGGACGTGCGAGGCCTGACAAAGTACTTTCCGACCGGAAGCTCTTTCCGTCTCGGCGGGGAGCGGCAGTTCATTCACGCGGTCGATGATGTTAGTTTCACGTTATGCCGGGGAAAGATACTGGCACTGGTTGGGGAAAGTGGAAGTGGCAAGAGTACCATCGCACGCGTGCTCGCTCGTCTCCATCCGGCAACAGCGGGCGAGGCTATTTTTCACGAACGGAATGCTCTGACACTTCGAGGGCACGATCTGCTCAGCTATCGCGGCCAGGTCCAGATGGTGTTCCAGGACCCATTCGGCTCCCTCAATCCGGTCAAGTCGATAGGGCACCACCTGGAACGGCCGATCCGCATTCGGCGCCAGACAGGTGGCAGAGACGAAACTCGAAACAAAATCTATGAGCTTCTGCGAACTGTTGGACTGACCCCTCCTGAAGAGGTTGCCAACAAGCTGCCACACGAGCTATCGGGTGGGCAGCGGCAGCGCGTTGCACTGGCGCGAGCGCTCGCGGTGAATCCGGAAATCATACTCGCGGACGAACCAATAAGCATGCTTGACGTGTCCATCCGTATGGGGATTCTCAATCTACTAGGACAGCTCCGAGACGAGCACGGAGTATCCTACCTGTACATCACACACGACCTGGCGAGCGCCCGTTATCTGGCGGACGACACGCTGGTCCTGTATGCCGGTCAGATCATGGAAGCGGCGCCAAGCGAAGACCTCATGAGCGAGCCATTACACCCCTACACTCGGCTGTTGCTCGCCAGTGTGCCGGACCCTCGCAAAAGTCTGGAGAAGCGTCGAGTCGAGGTGCGAGGCGAGATTCCGACGATCGTCAATCCGAAACCGGGCTGTCGTTTTGCGGGCCGATGTCCCAAGGTCACGGATGTCTGCCGGAACCAAAGCCCCGGCCTGCTAGAGCCGCGCCCGGGCCACCATGTGCGCTGCCATCTCTACGACCCGGCGCTGGCCACGAATCCATGCGCCGGATAAGGACGTCACCTCCCACTACGCCGCGGCTTGACCGGGGAAACGCACTTTCGTACCGTATGCGGTAGACAGCACGTCCACCGCCCTCGGCCAGTGCTAGACGTGCCCCGCCCTTTCGTCGCCCTCCGTAGACAACGCATACACACCGTCTGCGGAGGGCACCGCCTTTCGTGTCAGAAACGCGAGGCGCGGTTTCCATCCCACGTTCTCATCTTCCTCATGCACTCCGACCTCTGTGATATCGTCGGATATTGTCCTGGCGCGCTTCCTATCATGAAGCAGATGCTCGGGGGTACAGTTGGCTCAGCAGGCGCCCCTCCTTGAAGCGAATGGGATCCAGAAACGGTTCGGCTCGGTTATAGCGCTCCGCAACGGCAATCTCACGCTCCAGCCAGGGGAAGTACATGCGATTGTCGGCGACAACGGCGCCGGCAAGTCGACCTTCATCAAGATCATCTCCGGCGTGATGCAGCAGGACGCCGGCGACATCATGATCGAGGGACGCGGTGTGACGATGCGGTCCCCTCACGAAGCGCGCTCGTTGGGAATCGAGACGGTGTACCAGGACCTCGCACTGGCCGGGCATCTGGATGCGGCCGCCAATTTGTACCTCGGGCGCGAGGTTCTCCTCCCGGCTCCCCTTGGCTGGTTCGGGCTTCTGGACAAGCGAACGATGCGACGCAAGACGGAGGCGGACATGCGCCGTCTGAAGATCGGTATCAAATCGGTGGAGCAGTCGGTCATGCGCATGTCGGGGGGACAGAGACAGGCCGTCGCGGTGGCGCGGGCGGTTGCCTGGGGTAAGCGTATCGTGATCATGGACGAACCAACCGCCGCGTTGGGAGTTCGCGAATCGCTCATGGTGCTGGAGCTCATCCGCGAGATTCGCAATCAGGGAATCGGCGTCATCATGATCAGCCACAGCCTGCCAGAGGTCTTTGATGTGGCCGACCGGATCACCGTCATGCGCCTCGGGCAGTCGATCGCGAGCTTTGCGGCGGACGAGACGAGCGTGGAGGGCATCGTTCGCATGATGACAGGCGCCGAGGCGCAGTACTTGACCGCGGCGGTTGATGGATGAGTAAGCCAGCACTTCCCAACTTGTCGCTGGAATTCGAGGAACCGGGCGAGCGCGACAGCATGCGGCGCCGCCTCCTGCTGGCGGCGGCCAACTTTTGGATCCTATTCTTCCTTCTCGGGCTCGTCCTGTACTTCACCATCACCACGCCGAATCACGCCTTCTTCCAGACCAGCAACTTCAAGAGCATCGCCCTGGATACGTCGGAAGTCATCCTGCTGGGCATCGGCGAAACCTTTGTGATTGTGACCGCCGGCATCGACCTTTCGGTGGGCGGAATCCTCGTCTTCTCGGGCGTGGCGGGCGGCCTGGTGATGCTCCACTTCTCCGGAACCACGGCTCAAACATCAGCCCTGCAGTACCCGCACGCCGGCACCGCCGTCCCCCTGGGTGTCGCCGTAGCCCTGCTTGCCGGCGTCGCCTGGGGCTTGTTGAACGGGTTACTGATCACGCGCCTGCGATTGCCACCGTTTATCGTGACCCTGGGAACACTGGGCATGTCTTTTGGAGGCGCCGATCTCCTCACCGGCGGGACAAACCTATCGTCCGTGCCCACCAATTTCCAGAACAGCGTGGGCAATGGCTCCATACTGGGGCTCTATGTCCCGGTAATCATCGCGCTGATCGCTGTCGTGGTCGCCCAGGTGGTATTGACACAGACCAGGTTCGGACGCTATACAGCCGCCATCGGAAGCAATGCCGATGGGTCGTTGCGTTCCGGGGTCAATGTAGACAGACATCTCGTCAAGGTCTACGTGCTCACCGGATTTCTCTGCGGCCTGGCGGGCGTGCTCGACTTGGCCCGGTTCGGGACCGAGAACCTATCCGCTCACAACATCGACAACCTCAACGCCATCGCCGCTGTCGTCATTGGCGGCACCAGTCTGTTTGGAGGTGTGGGAACCATCATCGGCACGCTTATCGGAGCGTTTATCCCAACCGTTTTACAGAACGGCTTTGTGATCAATCAGGTCGATCCCTTTTGGCAAGAAGTGCTGGTGGGCGCAACGATCATCGTCGCGGTTTACCTTGATCAGTGGCGGCGCCGGCGCTCGAGCAACTAACTGATTACGCGGTCTGAGGACCGTCACCATTGGAGGAGGACGCTTATGCTTCGTCGACTCTGGCTCGCTCTGACCGCCGTAGCGGTTGCCTCACTGCTGGCCTCGACCACCACGGTGGCCCAGCGCACACACAATCAGCCGCACAAGAGGACGTTCACCTTCTACCTCATCCCTGGAATCAGCACGGACGCCTTCTATACGACGATGCACAAAGGGGCGCAGGCCGCGGCCAATCGGCTGGGTGTGCACCTGATATTTCAAGGGGCGCCGAACGCGTTCTCGGCCCCGACGCAAACGCCGTTCTTGAACGGCGCCATAGCGCGCCGGCCCGACGCCATTCTCATCGCCCCAACCGACAAGGTAGCGATGATCGCGCCCATCCGCCGTGCCGTCCAGGCCCACATCCCGGTCATCACCGTCGACACGTACATCAACGCTCCGCTTGCCGTGACGAACATCTCGTCCGACAACATCGCAGGCGGCAAAAAGGCGGCGGTCGCCCTGGCAAACGCCATCGGGCGCAAGGGATCGGTGGCCGCACTCAGCGTCCAGCCCGGAATCAGCACCACGGACCAGCGGCAGCAGGGCTTTGAGGCGAGGATCAGGACGTATCCGCGGATTACCTATCTCGGGACGCAGTACGACAACGACAGCCCAACAATCGCCGCCAGCAAGACATCGGCTTTGTTGATCGCACATTCCGACCTCGCCGGCATCTTCGCCTTGAACACCAATAGTGGCATCGGCGTTACCAACGCCGCACAGCACTCGGGCAAGAAGGTGAAGCTGGTCGAGTTTGACGCGGAACCGGTCGAGGTCCAGGCCTTGCGGCAGGGAACGATCTCCGCCCTGATTGCGCAGGACCCTTTCAGAATTGGCAATCTTGGGGTAACCCTCGCCTACAGATACGTCACCGGAAAGCGCGCAGGGATCTTTAAACACTACGGCACGGGCGAGAAGATCATAACCCGCGCCAACGTGAACAAGCCCGGAACGAAAGAGTTCCTCTACACGAAGTAGGTCCAGAAGAGGATCGAGAGAACGGAGACCGGCCTCTCGGGCGGTCTCCGTTCTTCGTGTGCCGACGTGAGATCTCACGCGTGGACCGGCGGCCCGCCACCTCGGAGCTCTTCAATCTCACGCCTTGCCCCGTCGGTGCTATCATCTTTGTTGCTGGGTCTTGAGTCCCGCGATCTATGGTGCGTTACAGTTTCCGTCATAGATCGTTAAACACGCGGAAGATCAAATATTCTTGTTGGGAGGGGAAAGCTATGCGGAAATCCCTACTCGTTATCTTGATAGCGCTGGGGGCGATCATCCCACTGACCATCTCGGGGGCGCCGTCTCGTGGCTATGCGCAGACCGGCTTCGTTCAGGGTGACGAGTTCAACAACAGTGTCTTCGCGGCGCCGTTCGTTGTCAAATGCGGAGCGTTCGCCTTTCCGACAACTTGCCGTGATCCTCAGGGGAGTGGCACCTGGAACCTGAACAACGAGTCACCGGGCAATCTCAGAATCTATACACAGCCGGGCTCCCTGGTAGGCAGCGGGACCAACAACGCGCGCAACTTTGTGGTTCAGCCGTTCAACCCGAATGCCGACTTCGTCGTCACCACCAAACTCGCATTCCCCGCTACCACGACCAACATCAGCAACCTCGGGCAGACCGCCGGGATAATTGCCTACCTGAGCGACGACAACTTCATCGATGTTGCCCGCACCTATCCGTCATCAGGCGGGTCGCAGCTGGAGTTTATGTTCGAGCTGAACGGAACCGACCTCGTCGGCACCGTCAGCGAGGCCACCGGGTTCCACCCCACGGTCTACCTCCAGCTCACGAAATCGGGCACCTTCTACACGGCGGCGTACAGTTACGACAACGTCACCTTCACGCCGTTTACGGCCACCGCTGCCACGCCGGTGCCGACGGCAACCAGCACGGCGACGACGCCTCAACCAACGCCCTTGCCCGGTACGCTTGGTTACACCGCGAACTTCTCGAGCGGCCAACCCTACGTGGGTGTCTTCGCCTGGGGTGGCACCAACACCGCGGTCGCGGGCAGCGTTGTTCCAGCGGACTTCGACTGGTTCCGGACCCAAAACTCGATGACGCCGGCGCCAACCGCGCTCGCCACGACAACGGGCACGCCATCGGTCACCTCGACGGGAACACCGGCGCCGACCTCCACCAGCACTCTGGTGCCGACCGCGACGAATACGACGGTGCCCGCAACCGCCACCAGCACATCAGCGCCCACGGCTACGGCGACCAATACGCCGGTTCCGACACCCACGCCCAGGCCCGTCCGCCGCGGCAATAACGTGGGATTCCGATACATCTCGATTTGGTACCACCAGGTCCGTCGCGGAACCTTCGACCACATCGAGGCCCAGGCCAGCCGGCACGTCACACATGGCATCTGGGTACACGTGTATTTCCCCACCGGACAGCACCTGGACTACTACCAAAACACGGATGGTACCGGTCACTTCGTGAAGGAGTTCAACATTCCTTCGAACTCGATAAGCCGGTACTCCAACCAGGCCGTCGTTACCTTCCAGCTCTGGAGTGGCAGGAACACCCGCAAGAACTTCCTCACGTTCAACATCGTGTGAGCTAGAGCGACCGACCCAAAGATAGAAAGAGACCCGGCGCGAGTGCGCCGGGCCTCTTCGTTTGTATTGGCATCATTGAGAGCCTGGCCCGTCGGAGCGGGAAGCTTCTCGACGCTTCCGAGAGAGAATCAGGCCTGCGTTCGCCAGCATACTCGATGGATACACTCTTAGGAGGCGAGATGGATGGACTTTCGGGTCGAAATGTCGGTATCCTCTGAGCGGCATTCGTAAGACTTGTGTAAGACACGATACCCGTGCGCAAGGTTCATCTGGGAAACTGGGGGCGTGGCCGCAGTCACGCTTTAGCATTGAGGAGGATTCCCGTGAGATTTGTCCGCTTCGGCGTAATTCCCATCCTGATGTGGTGCATCCTGCCCGCCACCATCCTCGCCGCTCCGTTGAGCGCCACACCATCCAGAGTGATTCTGCGCTCGCCCATTCACGCCATGGGCTTTCAGTGCGTCATGGCCAGTGCCAAGCTTCGTTACACCCAGCACGATGTTTTCATCACCCTGCACGCTATGCATCTGCCGAGCCCGCACGTGCTGCACAAAATGGTTTACGTCGTCTGGGTGGTCAACGGCGCCCATAAGGAAAATATCGGAGCGCTCAAGGTCCACAACATGATGGCCGCACTGCAGGCGCAGACCATGATGATGAAGTTTCAAGATCTGGTCGTCACCGCCGAGTCCTTCGCAACCATTGCGAAACCGGCCGGGAGGGTCGTACTCTCCGGCATGGGCGGATAGCTCGACGCGTTTCTCGGGCCGCTTCGTAACGACCGACGCTGACAGACACAGGCTGCAGCCGCCCGGCTAGGGTAGAGATGTAATTTGGCTGATCGTATCCCTGGGAGGATCGCATGAATGGAAAATCGCGTCGCTGGCAGCTCGCGGCCGTAGCGGGCCTGGCGCTTGCCGTGGCTGTTGCTCTTTTCGTTTCCCGGTCCGCCTCCTCGAACGCGGAAGGGCCCGTCAACTTCCAGGCGATTCAGGTTGGGCATATCGCGATGGAGGCGGACCCGAGCGGCAGGACCGCGATTCTTCGGGTGCACACCGCGATCAAGGCGATTTGTGCGGTCGCATATGGTCGCACCGGCGCTTACGGTCACCTGGCAACCGATCGTGCGATGGACCCCTCGGGTCACCAGAATCACGCAGCCTTTTTGACAGGACTTCAACCCGGCACCGCGTACGTGTACCGGCTTCAGGGCGTAGGAGTGGACGGACGACTGTACCGGAGCCCTGTGTATTCTTTCCGAACCCCCGTTGCCGTCGTGAGCCGGCTCCAGGGACGAGACGTGGCCATGGGAGCGACAGTCCTCAAGGTCAGCTCGGCATTCTCCTCGGATTTTGCGGGAAAGAACGCGGTCGACGGCGATCCGGGGACCGAGTGGGCATCGCAGGGAGATGGCAACCACGCCTTCATCACCATCGATCTGCACCGCGTCGTCAAGGCCATCGGTGTAGCCTTTCGTACGCGCTCCATGAGCGACGGTACGGCCATCACCAGAACCTTCAGCGTCACGGTCGATGGAAAGAAGACCTATGGTCCCTTTCCCGCATCACCGTATCTGAAAGTGGACAAGATCGCCTTTAGCGGCCGCATCGTGCGCTTCAGCGTCGTGACCTCGACCGGCGGCAACACGGGAGCAAGCGAGGTCGCGGTATACGCGTCCCGGTAGGATATCTCGTCGGCAGGGACTAGCATTGTCTCCCAAGACCACGAGGTCTTACATGTCCGCGCACCGGCGGGCTAGAATTCTTCTTTACGCGACTTTCTGCGGCATCCTCTTTTTGGGCTTGGTGCTGGTTGCGCGCCGGGAGGGCCACACGACGATCGGCGTCAAGGATGCGCAGCGAGCCGGTCAGGTGGGATGCGCGCAGGTCACGGCTGCCGATCTCCACCGAACCTCCAGT
Source organism: Chloroflexota bacterium (assembly GCA_003244175.1). Classification (GTDB taxonomy): domain Bacteria; phylum Chloroflexota; class UBA5177; order UBA5177; family UBA5177; genus QHBP01. The sequence continues at coordinate 7,729 of QHBP01000247.1, forward strand.
CACTGGGTGACGCTTCGGGCCATCGTGTATGGCCTTTTAGCGGACTCACAAGGACGGTATGAGCACCAGAGGTTCCTGCTTCGTTGTCCGTCCGGGCTGACGGTGCTGGTTGTCAACGACGTGTCGATTGGACAGCGTGTCCCCGTACGGCTCGGTGACGTCGTGACGGTGCGCGGCATCTATGTATGGAATGGTCTCGGTGGCCTCGTGCACTTCACCCACCACAGTCTCGGAGCGCCTCAGGGCGGCTGGATCCTCGATCACAGCCATGTGTATGCGTGGATAAGCTTCCGGACAAAGACGTGGACAGGACCAGAGCTGGGAGGTCCTGCGGTGGATAGGGGGCGTGTTGCCCTCGATTTTGCGCCGTTGTACCCCGCTCGCGCCACCTGACTTCCTTCTGCCTCGACCCACTGTAACGGCGATCGTCGTCTTCGGGGCGAGAGAAGATCGACATGCTCGGACGCAATGGCCATCCGACATAACGCTTATAGCCAATGTGGATGGCGTTGTACGGGCATTTTTGCGTCGCCCTGGGTCGCTACTATCGACTCACGTCGGGAAGAGGCATTGAACGCCAGGAGCTTACCGTGGTACGAGACCTATCTGAGGATTCCGTTCTGTGGGTACCGGAGACGGAGTTCTCACGCTTTGCACTCGATCTCGACAAGCGCGAGCAGCACATGGCCGACCTCAAGGTGTTCTGGGGTGCCGAGTTCTGTCGCCTCGAGTACCTGCTGCACCTGCTCGATACCGGGCGGATCAAGGGCCCCTACTGGGTCCGCGACGCGTCGTAGGGTTCCAGCGGCTGGACCCGCGGGCCAGACTGTGGCTGCTCCGGGTCGTTAGCGTTCTGTCTGTCCCGACGACTTGGTTGGGTACGCGCCCACAGCACGGCGACCGGAATCGTCACCGCGATCGTCGCCAGAGCCGTGACCTGGGCTTGTTTCAGGTCCACGAAGACAACGGGATTGGCCCGCGCGAAAAACAGTATAAACTGTCCGCCGGAGTACAGAATCAGCCAGATAGCGAATAGCTCTCCCGGAATGGATACGCGCCGCCGTAGCGACCAGATTACGAGGAACAGAGCCGCGCTGAAAACCATTTCGTAGGCCGCGGCGGGTTGGTAAGCGATCGTGTGACTAGGCACGAACGTATTGTTCGGATTGGTGTAGCGCACCGCCCAAGCCAACGTGCTGGGATACCCGATGATGTCGCCATTGATGATGTTGCCAATCCGCCCGAATGACTGCGCGACGGGAATGAACAGTGCCGCCGCGTCCAGGAGCCGCGGGAACGACACGTGTCGCAGTCGACATGCGATGTAGGCTACCGGCACCCCGAGAAAGACGGCTCCATAAAAAGCCATCCCCCCTTCCCAGGTGGCGAGGATGTTTCCCGGATGACGCAGATACGAGCCGAGATCCGACTGGACCACGAAGTACAACCTGCCTCCGATCAGCGCGGCGATGAGCACGGGCCAGAACACGTCGTAGACCTTGTCCGCTGAGATGCCGAGGCGTTCGGCATAGGGCAGCGCGATCCGCAGACCCACGACGATACCGGCAACGTACATGAGGCCGTACCAGTGCACTGAAAGCGGCCCCAATCGCAGCGCGACCGGGTCGACGCCAATGCGGATGACAAGCGCAGGGATGTCAGTGAACAAAGGTCGCTGTCGGCTTGGGCGACGGGGAGGCGGTCGGCGAGGTCACTGCCGTTGAAGTTGGGCTTGCCGTGCGCGTCGGCTTGGCTTTGGGTGTAGGCGTTGGCGTGGCTAGCGGGCCGACAGCTACCACGGCCTGCCAGGGCCGGTAACGCGTCCGCAGAGTCGTCGTGTGCACGCGTCCGTCCGGATAGACGACCGTGCGCTGGAGCTGAACGTCGAGGCCGTTGTGTGCGAACGCGAGATGATGGGTCTCGCCAGGGTTGAGGGAGGGGTCTTGCACGATCTTCTGGGGCGGATGCGGGAGCTGGGCCAGGATGTTGGGGTGGGAGAGAGTCACTTGCCAGCCAAGCTTCGGCCCGAAGACGTACACGTACAGCTCCTGTCTGACGGGCTCGACCCGAGTCTTGATGAAAAGATACTTGCCCGTGTTGTTGTGGAACCGCAGATCCTTGCCGTCTTGGGACACGATGGCGTCTAGCCCAACGGGGTTGTCGTACCACGTCAAGTGGTAGATGTGGGCATGGCGTTCCGTAAGATCGAGGCCCGTGATCAGGAGAGCCCGGAACCACGTGGTCGCGACCTGTTGCATCGCAGCGCTATCGGCGGGAACCAGTCCTCCGTTGCTCTCCGTTTCCCGATCGTCATAGACCCGAGGATCCCACGCCAGGCCTACCAGTTGATTGAACGATATATCTTGCCCAGGACGGATGAGCGTGCTATCCAGAACGCCGGCGATGCGCGTGATGTCCTGAAGACGCCGATCTCCCGCTCCTGGGAATGCGGACTCGCCCAAAGCCAGGAATTTAGTGATCCCCAACGTAGCTGGGTTCGACTCGTCCAGGGCGGGCTGAATGGCAGTAATCTTGAGGTGTATCCGTGCCCGCGACCGCAAGCCGGTGATGGCGGCGAGCAGCTTGGTGTAGGCATCTTGACCGTTCAGCTGTCGGCCGATCCGGCTCGTCCGGATGACGCGCACATTCCGTCCGTCAAAACCCAACCGCGGGTCTTGTGCGGGACGATCGTAGTTGGCGGTTAGGCGCTGTACGAAGGCCTGAACTTTGTTCGAATCAACGATCATCTTGATCTCGCGGTGGTGAGCATCGTCCTCGGTTTGGAAAGAGATCATCGGCGCCAGATCCACGCGGGAGATCATGGTCACGCTCTTGCCCACGGCGTAGACGGGCGCATGCGTCAGAAAATTTTCGACCCGACGTTGTATGGAAGCCGCCACCGAGTCGCCGATTCCCGGCGTGAGATGGTGCACAGGCAGGGCCAGCGTAGGGGTCGAGAGGGTGCCTAGCGCCTTGGCGATCGACATCATGGTCGCTGGCACATCCAGGCGCTCCCCCGTGTGACTTGGCACGACCGCAAACGCGGACTGGCGCGTATTGAGCTGCAGTCCCGCGTCTTGGGGGACGCGTCGTACGCGAGGGTTGACGTAGCGGAGGATGTAGCCTCGTAGCACTCGGTTGTCTAGCGAAAAGTCCAGGGGGACGACGTGATTAGGGTGAACAGGGAGGCGGTCGAAGAGCTGCTCAGGGAAGGTCTCGACTCGACCTACCGCTTGCGCCTTGGTCACCGTTCGAATCGGGTAGACTTTGTAGCCGATCGCGTCGGGTGCGGGCCGCCATGGCTGCACTCCGTGATACGTCAGCACGATAGGACGCGCATACACGGGTTGCAGGGCGTCGCTGACTCTTCTCTCGGCCTGGGAGCTGGTCATCTCCCCGACGTACGCGGTGTCCACGTAAACGCCGGGCAAAATCTCACCTCGGTATTTCGAAAAGGCATACGTCGTGTAGGTGACCGATCCGATCGCGAGTGTGACCAGCAGCACGACCAGGTATGCTATCAGCGCCCACCGCGGCCGCTCCTTTTTCTCGAGATATCTCTGTGCTATGCGCGTCGGGAATTCACGCCGGCGCTCCGCTGGACGTATCAGCTCTTCGCGGCGGACCCGAGTGACATGGTCCTGCCGCATGCCATTTGCCATGCTACAATCAGTCCGTTTGCCGCGCTCTGATGCACTCTCTCATCGCCATGTAAAGGATAGCGTGTATGGTCCGCTTCAAGCAGTTCTCCGGCACTGGATCGGAGCTGGAAAAAGCGGTGAACGCGTGGCTCGGAGAGTATGAGCCGGATGTCACCCAGATGGTTCAGACCGTCAACACCGATGGAAAGATCACTCTTTGCCTGCTGTTCGATGAGAGTTTCCGGGGCCAGGAGATTCGGCTGGCGTCCGAGCGGGTGATAACAGCGCCCACCGCACCCACGATCCCCGAGGAGGCTATGCGAGACAAACCGATCGCGGTTCCTCAAGAGCCGGGGCAGTACACCTCCGATTCACGCACGGGCTAGACTTCTTGCAACCATTGAGCCGCTTCGCAGGCGTGATACGTCAGCACCGTATCGGCGCCGGCGCGGACGATGGCCGTCAATAGTTCGAGGGTTACCGCACGTTCGTCGACCCATCCAGCGCGTCCCGCTGCCTTGACCATGGCGTATTCTCCGCTGACGTTGTAGGCCCAGAGCGGTAGATCGACATTGTCTCGTACTTGTCGCACGATGTCCAGGTATGGAAGCGCCGGCTTTACCATGAGTATGTCCGCCCCTTCCTGCACGTCCAGCATCGCTTCGCGCAACGCTTCTCGCCGGTTGCCCGGGTCCATCTGATAACTTTTACGGTCTCCGAATTGCGGGGCGCAATCGGCCGCCTCCCGGAACGGACCGTAAAAGGCGGACGCGTACTTCGCCGTGTATGCCAACATGGGCAAGTGCTCGAATCCTGCGCTGTCGAGCTCGTCGCGTAGCGCACGGATTCGCCCGTCCATCATGTCGGACGGAGCAACCATGTCCGCACCCGCCGTCGCTTGGCTCACAGCAACCTGCGCCAGAACGTCTAGCGTTGCATCGTTATCGACATAGCCATCTCGAAGGATCCCGCAGTGACCGTGTGACGTATACTCGCACAGGCACGTGTCGGCAATAGTAAGTAGGCCGGGAACCGCGTCTTTCAGCTCCCGGATGGCCCTTTGCACGATGCCGTCCGGATTGTGGGCCTCGGATCCGGTCTCATCCTTGTGGTCGGGAAGCCCGAAGACCATAACACCGCGAATCCCGGCCCGATAAACGTCTCGTGCGAGATCGCGTAGCGAATCGATCGGCCAGCGATACTGTCCAGGCATGGATGGGATTGGGTCCGGGCCATGGCGATCCGACGTGACGAAAATGGGATAGACAAACCGATCAGGACTTAGCCGGGTCTCGCGCGTAAGGGCACGCAGCTCGGTCGAGGCGCGGAGTCGCCGCATTCGGGTCGCAGGGAAACTCACGGTGCTCCTCACATCCGGCCAAACAAGGTTTCCCGCGCGGCAACGACAGCGCGCGATGCGCGTCTTTTGGTCCACGCGGCGGCTCGGCCGGTCGACGCCTGGCTCCAATACATTGTAGGTCCATTGAAGACTCCGCCGAGATGCAAGAACGGATCGGCTACGCGTGCGACTGAATCTCATCTTGGGACATCAAACGGCCCTCGCGTGCGATCAAGACCGGCCGAAAGGCAACGGCGTCTCCCGCAACTAGTCGGTAGTCCACGCCGTCATGCGAGCCCGTGGGACCGCCTTGCGCGGCCGGTCCATGCAGATGTCCGTACACGCAGAGGCCCACGTGCTCGCGCTCGAGAATGTCCTTATATGGGCTGTCCCCCAGGGACGGATAGTACGGCGGGTAGTGAAGAGCGGTAATGGTGGGCAGACTTGGGTCCCTGGCGTCGAGGGATACCTCGAGGCGCTGTTGCTCGCGATGGAGCAATTTCTCGTTCTCCGGCGTCCACTCCATGCCTCCGGGCACGGGTGAGCCTTTGGCTCCGCAGATGTTGACGCTCTCCGCGACAAGGGCGTCGTTGTGTATCAGCTGTAAGGACGCGGGGAGGCGCTTTCGCACCTTATTCGTTACTTTGCTCGACCACCAGTAGTCATGATTCCCGCGTATCAGGATCTTCCGCCCCTTGAGTCGGTCGAGGCGCTCCAGAGTCTCCATTGCCTCGTCCAGGTGCAGCGCCCAATCGGTATCCCCCGCGACGATGACTGTGTCGTCATCTCCGACCGAATGCTGCCACGCCTCCAGCAAGCGCATGAGGTGATCCGACCACTGGTCCCCAAAGACGTCCATTGGCTTGGTCGGCCGGCCGGACGCCTGATCGGTGCGCGAGGCATGAATGTCGGCTATGGCCCAGATAGACATGAAGGCGAAATTGCTCCTCGGTCGGGACGCGGTTGATACTATATGAGTCACCCGCCTTTGCACGAAGCCGTACCCGACTTAAGACTGCCGCACCGAAACTTCAGGAAGGTTTGATGTTTCTCCGTTGCGGGATCACCACGATTGCGCTTCTGGGCGCGCTAATGTCGTTTCGTCGGGATATCGCACCTGACGCCACAGGTACCCGAAGTGCTCACGCCGCATCGGTCCGAAGCGTAAGTCGCGGGAGCATACGCCTCATGGTCGAACCCGACAGCGGTTCTCGATTTGAGGTTCGCGCGATTGACAAGGCACAGAGTCGCGTCTTTCTATCCGTATACATCCTGACGGATCACTCGATCGTCCGCGCTCTCGAGCGTGCCGCGTCTCAGGGAGTGCTTGTCTGCGTCATGCTCGAGCCGCACCCGCTGGGGATGGGCATGCAGCCGCAGCAGATCTCGTCCCAGCTTCGGTCGGCAGGCATTTTCGTGCGCTGGAGCCCCAGACGGTTCAGGCTCAATCATGCCAAATACATAGTCCTGGACGATCGTCTGGCTCTTATCTCGACTGCCAACTTCTCTCGGTCCGGCTTCCATACGGATCGAGATTTCGTTGTCTTCGACCGGAATGGGGACGACGTGCATGAGCTCTCCGGTCTGTTTCGCTGGGATTGGGATCGACTACGGCCACAGCTTCCGGATAGGCGTCTCCTCGTAGCCCCCGTCAACGCGCGTGAGGTGTTGGAGCGCATGATTCGGTCGGCGCGAAGACGTGTGGACTTGTATGGCGAGGAGCTCCGAGACACACGCATCGAGGATCTCTTGCTGCGCGCCGTGCACCGGCACGGCAGACTTCGCTTCTTGTTGCCGACATCCGCTCAGCTCGACGCCCGAGGGCGCCGGCTCGTCGCGTGTGGTTGCATCCGGGAGCTTGGCTCTCCGTACATCCACGCGAAGTACCTGTCGGTCGACGGCCGCGACGTGTACGTGGGCTCGGAGAACTTCAGTCAAGCATCGCTCGACGAAAACCGGGAGGTCGGGCTTCTCGTGACTCCCGCGGCCGCCGTCCCGGCCGCGCGCGCGTTTGAAAAGGACTGGAGACGAGCAACAAAGCCGCCGGCCTGAAGTTGTCGGGTGGGCTTTTCCAGCGCCGGTGCAACTACTTTACGTTCACGCGGGTTAGTTCCGCCTACGCAATGAATGGCTCGCGTGCCCTGCAAACGTACCAATGTCGTCCCCCTCTTTAGCCCGTCTTCTGCAGCGTCAGCCCCTCCTCCTTTGAAAGCGGGATTCGACCTCCGCTCCGCGCAACACGTCTCTCGTAGCGTCATCCCCTCCTTAGAAAACGCCCTACCTCACACACAGTCGTCGGTAGTCGCACCCTTCATGCCGTATGGATGCGCGCGGCCTC
>QHBP01000139.1 GCA_003244175.1 Chloroflexota bacterium
TGCGCGGCCGCGACGTGGCGCTGGGAGCAAAACCACTCGAACAGCGCCACGTCGCGGCCGCGCAAGCGCGGGGACACGAGCTCGGGTTCGTCAATTACCGCACGCACACCCCGCTCAGCGGTGGCCAGGTAGACGACACGCCGTTCGGCGGCGGCGCCGGGATGCTACTTCGCGTGGACGTGGTGGAGGCGGCCGGCAAACTCCTGGATGGGACCGATCTCGTCCATCTGCTGCCAGATCATGTGGGAGGGGTCGTAGTTGAGCCCGAAATGCGGGTCGGGAATTTCCTCGAACATGCGCCGCCAGGTGCCGGGGCTGATGGCGAGATTCTTGCCGCCGGGCCATTCGTCGTCCGTGAAAAACATGGGGCAGTTCTCGATGCCGATGTTGATGTTGCGCTTCGCGGCGTACTGGACCAGCGGGGGCCACACCTCCATAAAGAGGGACCAATTGTCGTCGATCGTCTTCCATTGATCGCGGCCGACGAAGGTGTTGACGGTGGTCAGCTCGAGCGAGACCGCCGCGTCGATCATCTTGCGGATGTGATCGATGTATACCTGCCGTTCGATGGGATCGGGAACGAGCGGATTGGGATAGTAGCCGAGGGCGGAAATTGTCACGCCGGACTCGTCGACTTGACGCTTAATCTCGGCCGCGCGGGACTCATCGAGCGTGCCGACGTCGATGTGGGTGGTGCCTGCATAGCGGCGGGTATCGCCGCCGCCGGCCGGCCAGCACATGACCTCGACGCAGTCAAATGCCTCCCGGGAGGCGATCTCCAACACCTCTTCGAACGACAGGTCCGCGAGGACGGCGCTGACGAAGCCAAGCTGCATGTCGTGCCCCTAAAGAAATTGCTTCTGGACGAAAGGACCGCTAGGCGCCGCCCGACAGGCGCGCGTATAACCATGCCAGCAAGAGAATGAGGGCCCCGTACAGCATCTGGCGCGCCGCTTCGGATGCGTTGATGACTGTGAGGAAGGCATCGAGGACCGTCAATATCAGGGCGCCGAAGATCGTGCCGGCATAGCCACCGCTTCCCCCGAAGACGGATGTTCCCCCGATGACCGCGGCCGCCACGGTGAGAAGAAGGTAGCTCGAAGCAAGCTGCAGGTCCACCGCGTTGTTGTTTCCGCCGAGGATGATGCCGGCGGTGGCGCTCAGCAAGCCCGAGATGACGTACGTCGCCAGCAGAACCTGCCAGGTGCGGACCCCCGCCAGACGGCAGGCGACCGGATTATCGCCGACCGCGACGATGGCGCGTCCTAGCCCACTGTATTTGAGTCCCAGAATGAGGATGACGGAAAGCGGCAGCCATACGATAAGCACATCGAGCGGTATGTACCGCAATACGGTCCCGGTGCCCAGCTCGTACACAGGCTGGGGCACGACCGGCGCGCCGTTGGTCTCTGCCTGGCTGTACACGAGGAGCATACCCCCGGCGATGCCGCCGATTCCAAGGGTCATGATCAGAGGTTGAACCCCGAAGATTCCTACCCCGATGCCGTTGACGAGACCCGCTAGCAGTCCGATTCCCAGACCGATCACGATGGCCGTTGCCGCTCCGTGACTGCTGTTCTGGGCCATGACGTACGCGGCGGCCGAGGCAACACTCGCAACCGAAAGATCGACCCCGGCGGTCAGCAAAACGAGTGTCTGACCGCCGGCCATGATCCCTAGAATCGCCGCCAGCTGGACCGTCGACGATACCGAGTGGAGCGACCGGTATCCGGGACTCGCGATCGCCAGAATCGCGAAAAGGATGACGAGGATAACCGCGAGCGCGTAGACCGGCTGATCGGAAAGCCGCCGCTGAAGCTCCTCCAGGCGGCTCCCGCCCGGCTCTACCCTCGATGCCGATACAGGCGCGGACGCGCTCATGGTTCACCCCTGGACCGAGGGTTACACCTCATGTACGTCTCCTGAGGGCAAGGAGTCCCGCAAAGAGCACCACCAACACGACGATCGTTCCTTGAATCACGGTGGCGTAGTTCGGATCGACTTTGAGGAATCCCAGGATCGCTCCGATGATGTTGAGGACGAAGGCGGCCGCTATGGGGCCCATCAGTCCGCCCCTTCCACCGGCAAGGCTCACTCCGCCCAGTACCACAGCGGCCACGCTGTTCAGCGTGAAGCTGGACGCGCTGTTGGGGTCACCCTGACTGGTTTCCGCGAGGAGCGCAATGCCCGCGAGCGCGACAAAAACGCCTCCCAAAGCATACGCCGCAATGCGCGTACGCGCGACGTTGACGCCACTCAGGAATGCCGCGGTGCGGTCGCTGCCGAGCGCGTAAATCGAGAGCCCAATCTTGGATCGATAAAACGGAAGCCAAACGAGCAAGACGATGCAGGTAAGGACGAATAAGCCTTCGGGTAACCAGCCCCAGAATTGTCCGTTCACGAGGTTGCCGATGCCCGGGGGGACACCGCCTCCCGGCGTGGGCAGGACATAGAGCGCCAATCCGTACCACACAAAGCTGGTGGCAAGGGTAACGATAATGTCCGGCACCCGGGATACGGTGATGATGAATCCGGTGAGAGCCCCCAAGAACGCCGTAAACGCGACCAGCACGAGTATTTCGAGTGCAGCGTGCTTAGAATCCGCGTTTACCATCCACCGGGCCGCGATCACGTTCACGAGGGCCATCATCGTCCCTATCGAGAGGTCGATTCCGCCCACGAGAACAACCGACGCCTGAGCCATGGCGGCGAGGGCCAGAGGCATCGTCTCGATGACCAGTGTCTGGATATCAAATGCGTTGAGGCCGGAGTGGATGAGCTTTTCGATGACGATCAGCACGATCAGGACGCCGTAAATGGACGAGCCCCAGGCATTGCGGCGGACAAACCTGCGCCGCGTGGCGCGTGAAACGAACGGGGTGCTGGAGGGCGCTGCCGAGACCGAGCTCACGCGACGCCCTCCTCGGACCTCAGCCCATGGGCGGCGTGCAAGAGGGCACCCTCGTTCGCCTCCGACGCCGCCATTTCGGAGACCAGCTTCCCCTCATACAGCACCAGGACCCTGTCACACACCAATTGAATCTCCGGCAGCTCGCTGGTGAAAAACAGGATGCCCACGCCGTCGGCGGCAAGCTGCCGCAACAAAGTATGGATCTGGCGCTTGGTACCGACGTCGATACCGCGCGTCGGATCGAACAGAAGCAGGACCTGAAAACCGGCGGCGAGCCAGCGCGCAATCGTCACTTTTTGCTGATTGCCTCCGCTCAGCCGCCGGACTTGCCGCTGAGCCCGAGTGTCAATCTGGAGGCGGCGGATGGCATCTCCCACACGCCGCGCTTCGCCCCGAATACTGATAGGTCCCCACTCGAGCACCCGGTTATAGAGAGGCACCGCGATGTTTTCGCGAACCGATCGTTGTGGCAGGAGTGCCTCCACGCGATCCGCCGGAACCAGTACCACTCCGGCTCGGATCGCGTCGTAGGGTGAGCGTGGGGTGAGTGGCTTGCCGTTAACGAGCATCGTACCGTCATCACGCTTGCGGCGCCCGGAGAGAGCTTCGAACAGCTCATCCTGCCCCTGGCCCTCGAGTGCCGCAACCCCGACGATCTCGCCTGGCCGTACGACAAAAGACACGCCGTTCACGTCTTCGCCGACCTGGATATCCCTCACTTCCAGGAGTGGAAGCTCGGCTTCCCCAGCCGCTTGTACCTCGACAACTTCCACTCCGGACCGGCCCTCGGGCTGCTCAGGCACGGCCTTGGCCGCCGGCCCGAGCATCAGGTCGACCATCGGAGCTTCGCCGCTCTCAGAGGGAATCAAGGTTCCCACGTCACGGCCATCTCGCAGGACCGTTGCTCGATCACAGATCGCTCGCACTTCCTTCAACCGATGTGAGATGAAGAGGACGGAGCGCCCGCGCTCGCGCCACCGCCGCATGACCAGAAACACGCGCTCGGCAAAATCAGACGGCAAGGCCGCCGTGATCTCATCCAGCATCAGGAGCTGTGGCTCGCGTGCCAGCGCGCGCGCCAGATCGAGCATCCGCAGCATCGGGAGCGGTAGGTCACTCACCATTTCACCGAAATCGATGTCACCCAAGTCCATGGTCTGCAACCACTCTTGAACGGACCCGGCAGGGACATTTGTCAGTCGCAGATTCTCGTAAATTGTCAGATCGGGGAGGAGGGCTGGATCCTGAAATACGGCTGCGATGCCTGCTCCCTGAGCAGCCGCCGGAGATTGGAATCGAACTTGCGATTCATTCAAGGCGATTGTGCCCGAGTCCGGACGAGTCACTCCCGTCAACACTCTTACCATCGTGCTCTTGCCGGCGCCATTTGCGCCGAGAAGGGCGTGGATCTCGCCGGCATGGACAGTCAGGTCGGCAGAGCGCAAGGCAACAACGGCGCCGTAACGCTTCGCCAGGTCGCGAACGCTCAGAAGGCTCATGCGATCAACGTTTCTCGCTCGCCAAGACGGCGTGGTGCGGAGCCTTGAATGGCCCCGCACCACGGGAAGTCTAGGACACTAGCCGTTGCAGGCGAAGAGCTGGCGCTGGGTGTAGTTCGCTTTGCCGGCGACGATCCAATCGGCGCCGTACGTCGGACCTCGCGAGGGAAGGTAGTGCGCCTTCAGTGCCGCGAGCCCCATCGCGTTCGTGTTGGCCCAAACCTTCGGAACGAGGGTCGTGACCGCGGCCGGATGGCCACCACTCAGAGCCTTGAGAGCGATGGCGGCGCCCACCCCACCGATCGGCGGTGGGTTGGTGACGGCCGCGCCCACGACACCCTGCGTCCGCATGGTGACGAGCTGGCGGACAAACGCGTTGTTGTCGGCACCCACGACCGGCACGAATTTACGGCGCGCGGTTCGATACGCATTGATCACCGTGTAGTCGATGCCGGACGTCCACACGCCGTCGATCTTTTTCCCGGAGTTGAGCAGCTGGGTCATCTGCTGGCCGCCCTTGGTGTAGTCCCAGCCGGTGTAGACCTTGGCTACCACGTGGATCTTCGGGTAGTGCTTGAGCGCCTGCTGCTGGCCGATCTCACGCTCGGTGTTGGCGGGCGCGCCGGCGATGCCTTCCAGGAGCGCGACGTTGCCCTTGCCGTGAAGCTGTTGGATAAGCCACCGCATGCCGAGACGTCCGTAGGCGCGCTGATTGTTAGCGGCCTGGTAGATGTGCGGCTTGTTGAAGAGCGACGGAATGAACTGGTCGACGATCACGACCGTGATTCCCTGATTTGCGGCCTGCTGGATCGCTCCGGCGAGAGCCGTGCTGTTCGGGTCCACGATGATGGCGTTGACCCTCTGGGAGATCAAGTTGCGAATCTGCGCGATCTGCACGCTGGTGTCGCCCGCTCCCTGCTGAATGACGGTCCTCGCCTTGCCACTGTTCCGGACTTCGGCACGAATCGAACAGACCATCTCGTCGCGCCAACCATTACCCACTGTGTTGTTGCTTACCCCGATTGTGAACGTTGGGCCGTCCGGTGAATGCGCCAAGGCGGTCATCCGCGGCGCGGCGATTAGCGTAACCGCGAAGGTCGCTGCGATGCCGAGGCGAAGCCCCCGGGAGCGCCACGTGCGGGAGTGTGCTCCAGATTGAGAAGCCATTCTGAGCGTCTCCTTTAAGAACGGTGCTGGTGGTTGGAAGTGTGTGCCAACACCCGCGAGAAGGACCACGCTCAGCACCATGACATGTCCGTCCCGCGGATCTCCTCTAATCTCCCCCGCCTCCTTTCTCCGTGGGGTGTGCGAAACTGCCGCCGTCGAGGCGGCGCCGCGGTGTATGACTCGACGGCACGCGCAGCTTCACTTATAGATTGACTGTACTCGAAGGCAGTGGTTGGGTGAAGTGGCCGCGTACACAGCTTCAGCCCACTGTCCGCGAACCACATTTTGCGATCCTCGCTGATAAACGGGGTTGGCGGGGTGTCCCCAACCCTCAGGGGCTTCGCCCCCGAGACCCCCCAACCCCTCAGGGGCTTCGCGCCCCGAGACCCCCAACCCTCAGGGGCTTCGCCCCCGAGACCCCCACAATGACACAGGGTTGGCGGGGTGTCCCCGCCGGTAAAAAACGGGGTTGGCGGGGTGTCCCCGCCGGTCGGGGTTGGCGGGGTGTCCCCGCCGGTAGCTACAGATCGATCGGCTCCCAGTGTCGGTTTTTGCTCGATCGGTACGCCGCGTCGATGATGACGTTGACGATGTAGCCGTCCTCGTACGTTTCCCGTGGCGTCGTGCCGTTTCGCAGACAGTCGACAAAGTGCTTCAACTCCGCTTGATAGCCATAGACAATCGCCTCCTCGGGAACGGGCTTCACCCATCCCTGGTCCGAGTCCGCTTTTTCGACCACGTAGCCGGACGGAGCCGCGGTAAATGCCTCGATAGGTGTGCTCCGCGTCAGGTCCATGAAGACGGCTCCCTCCGTACCGTGGACCTCGTTGCGGAGATCGAGACCGCCGCGAGAGGTCCAGCTGACCTCCGCGTGAGCGATGCCGCCGTTCTCGAAGCGGACGATGGCCAGCGCGTTGTCGTCGGATTTAGTGTCGTGAAAAAGGGTGTCCGACCAGGAAAAAACCTCGAGCGGGCGGACGTCCTTGCCGAAGAAGTAGCGCGCGGCCTCTATGCAGTGGCACCCCATGTCCATGAGCGCCCCGCCCCCGGTCAGCTCCGGATCCCAGAACCACTGGGCGTGGGGACCGAAGTGCGACTCCCGGGAGCGTACCCACAAGACCTTGCCGATGGCACCGGAGCGTACGAGCTGTTCGGCGCGCACGACGGCGGGCGCGAACACCTCGGTCTCCGCATAGCCGTGCATGACTCCGGCCTCCCGCACCGCATCCAGCATCTCGCGGGCCTCGCCAGCGTTACGAGCCAGAGGCTTCGTGCAGACCTGGTTACGGCCGGCACGGGCAAGCGCGACGGCAACGTCCCTGTGCAGAAAGTTGGGAAGCGCGATCACATATAGGTCGATGTCGTCTCGCGCAATCGTCTTGTCAAGGCTGTCGGACGACTCGGGGATGTTCCAGCGTTGGGCTAGCTGACGAGCGGTGTCCTCATTTCGCGACGCCACCACAACCACGTCCTTGTGGCTCACATCCGCGAGACCTTGCATATAGAACTCAGCGACAAACCCTCCGCCCAGCATGGCGATTCGCACCGGATCCATGAGTTGTGCCTCCTACTCTCCTACTCGCTGTGGCCACGCCTGTAACCGGCGTTGCCGCTCAGGCATGTTTTTCCCTTTGAACCGATTGTATGGTTATGGTGATATAGGGATTGTGGCGTCCAGGCGAAGAAGGTCTCTCAGCTCGTGCGCGAGCAGGTGACGGCCCTCCTCCGTGTCCACCTCTTCACCTGGAAGAGAGCGTCCGCGGCGAAACCCGGCGGGAGCGAAGCTCCCTTCCTCCGCGCACAGTCCCGCGCACAGGGGGAAGGGTCGGGGATGGGGGAAAGCGCGCCGGAGAGCTACGCGCATCCAGGAGGGATGCGACTAAGGAGATCACCCGGCCCTATTTTCATGGGCGTGGTGCCGCGTGCGACATGGGGGACTTGTGGGTGACTGGCGTTTGAGCGAAACGAGGGGATGGCCACGTGACACGTGCCGCTGAGTCCGGCCTCCGTCCGGTATGCGAAGGCCGCTCTGGACAACGTGGAACGCATCCTGGAGACGCAGCTCGAGGTGATCGCCGAGGCGGGACGCGTCAGTGCCGGCGCCATACTTCGGGATGGACTTGTACATCTCTTCGGCTCGGGACACTCGCGCATGGCGGTGGAGGAGATGTACCCGCGGTATGGCAGCTTCCCCGGGTTTCATCCGATCGTGGAGCTCTCCCTCAGCAATCACCATCAGGTTGTCGGGTCCAACGGACAGCGTCAGGCTATGTTCATAGAGAACGCCGAGGGACTGGGACGGGTGATCCTCGACAACTTCCGCTTCGACTCGGGGCGGGACGTCATGCTCGTGGTCTCTTCAGGAGGAACCAACGCGGTTCCGGTGGAGGTCGCGCTCGAAGCGCGCAGCCGGGGCCTTCCCGTCATTGCCATCACATCCGTCGAGCACAGCCGCCGCTCGTTCCCCACACACAGCAGCGGAACGCGATTGTTCGAGGTGGCGGACCTGGTCGTCGACGCCTGCACGCCCGTCGGAGACGCCGCAGTCTCGATTCCCGGCCTCGATACCCCCGTGGCGCCGCTTAGCTCCGTCGTCAGCCTGACCATCATTAACATGTTGAAGGCCGACGTTGCTCAACGACTCACGGAGGCCGGCAAGCCCACACCCGTGATCACCAGCCCGGTTCTTGTCGGCGACGAGAGGTCCCGGCAGCTATTCGAGGACAACTATCGCGAATATCGAGAGCGGACCAGACGGCTGTAGAAGGAGAGCGCATGATTCTGCCGACCAGCGTGATCGGATCGTATTCGTGGCCGGCATGGCTCTCGTGCGGCATCGAGGCGGCCTCGCGGGAGCAGTTTGGACCGGCCGATCTCCAGGAGATGCTGGACGACGCTGTCGACGCGGCGCTGCGCGACCAGGAAGAGGCGGGTGTCGACATCCTGACCGACGGAGAGATGCGCCGCAGCGGCTTTTTCACTGCCGAGTTCTACACCCACCTGACCGGTGTCCGGGCGGTCGAGCCCGACCGGCGGTGGGGTCCACCGGGCCACGATCAACAGCACCAGTTTGAGGTGCTGGAGCCGATCTCAGCTCCGCACGGGCTGGGAGTGGTCGAGGAATATCTCTACGCTCGGACGCGTACCCGGAAGTCTTTGAAGGTCACACTCCCGGGTCCCTTTACCCTTTCCGGCCGGCTTATCGGCGGCGACGTCTACCCCTCGCGCGTCGACGTCGCCTGGGCCCTCGTGCCCATCGTCAACGCCGAGCTACGGAGGCTGGCCGAAGCCGGTGTCGAATTCATTCAGATCGACGATCCGTCCCCTGCTATCCATCCCGACATGGTGGACGACTTCCCGCAGCTGTTCAATGCCGCCGTCGAAGGCGTATCGGTCCGATTGGGCGCTCATCTGTGCTTCGGCAACTACGCGGGGCATCCCCTCGGCAAGCGCCTCTACGGACCGGTATTCGACCAGATTATGGCGCTACGCGTCGACCAGCTTGCTCTCGAGGCTGCAAACCGCGAACTGACGGAGCTGCCGATCCTGGGCGAGGTGGCGAAGCATCGCGACGTGGCGATCGGTCTCATCGACGTCAAGAGCTACTACATTGAAACCGCGGGGGATGTGGCTGAGCGCATTCGGCGAGTCCTCGAGATTGTGCCGGCGGAGCGGCTCTCGATCGTGCCCGACTGTGGCTTCAGTCAAACGGCGAGGTGGGCCGCACGCGCCAAGCTTCGGTCAATGGTGGAGGGCACTCGACTGGTGCGTCGAGAGCTGGGCATAGCCGCCCCGGCCTCCGCGTAGCCCGCCACGGACGGGTTGACGCCCCGGGAGACGGCGTCCGCGAAGGCAAAAGCCCCTTTCCTCGTCCAACCCAGGCCGGCGGGAGATGCGATCGGGGCTATGCTCCCCTCGCCCAGAATGGGACCCATTCAGGGCGAGGGGAGATTATGTTTGCGAGCAAGAAGTCAAGGCGGTCGCGCTCTACACGCAGCTGTCTTGCACGTGCCTTGTCTTGACATTTCCTGTAGAGGCGTGGGCTTGTCCCCACCCGCGGGGACACCCCGCGTCCCCCGTTTGGTTGTGGGGGGGTCTCGGGGGGCGGAAGCCCCCTGAGGGTGGGGGTCTCGGGGGCTTCGCCCCTGAGGGTACACGTCCCTCCCGCGCACGGCGACATGGTCGCGGTTCATTGAGCCGCTCTCACGTCGGTCAGCGGTTGTCCCGTGGCTCTCCGGCTGCTCCTTGGCATGTAGCTGCCGCTTGTCACGGCGTCGCGCACAGGGCGCCCGAACAACGGCGGGATGCCACCCAGCCAGGTGTAGGCCGCGTGGTCCCTCTCCGGCTGGTCCTTAGCATGTTGGTGCCGTTTTACCATGGTGTCGCGCACAGAGGTATGGATTCTACCGGGGCGACAGATACTACCGGGCAGTCGGAAAGGGGGGGTCGGGGGTGAGGGGACCCCTGTCGGGAAGGGTGAGGGGACCCCAACACCTGATAGACTGAATCAACTGAATACAACCACACTCGTATAAGCCCGGGGATTGGCCCGGGAGTTTCTACCAGACAGCCGGAAACTGTCACAGGCTACGAGGAAACCGCATTTCGGGTGACCCGCGTTGCGACGGAGGGGTGCAGCTGCGGTGCGGAGGGCTTGGTGCCTCCCGACGTCCGAGCGAAGAGCTGGGGCGGCCGGTTTCTTCGTTGAACTTCCAGGGGATCCCGTAGCGGCGAAGGAGAAGAGGTGCAGAGCATTGCCGGCGACCGTGCCACCGGGCACGAAACCAAGCTCGAGATTCGCTCTCGCTGGGTCCCGCTCCCACCCGCCGGGACCGCGGAGCACCTCGAAAGCCAGGGCCTGCATCTGCTGGAGCGGAGCAGGCTCTATTCTTTGCGGTCGGCTTACACTCCCGAGCCGTGCCACCTCTCGGTGCTGGCCGACCCTCGCATCGAGGAATCTCGGCCTGCCGCCGACGATGACGGCGCCTACGTGGACGTCTTCTGTCTTCCGGGTGTTACCGACGCCGAGGGGGAGACGGCGGCAGCGGCTCTACGGCTCACCGGGCTTTCCGACGTACGCTGTGAGGCCGGTACCCGCTTCAGATTTGCGTCTTTGCCTCCGATGGAGCGACGTGCCGCGGTTGAACGACTTATAGGCAACCCCATCGTGCACCGTTTTCGCTGGTCCGACGCCGAACCGCTTTCTGCGGTTCAGCAGGAGTCCGCTCCAGAGACGCCACGTGTGCGTGTCGTTGCTTTGCGTGAAGCGGGGGACGCCGAGCTGCTGCGTTTCAGCGGTGTCCATCATCTCGCGCTCGACCTCAACGAGATGCGGACCGTGGCCGCCTACTTCCGCACGCAGGGTAGAGCGCCCACGGATGTGGAGCTGCAATCGATTGCGTTGACGTGGTCGGAGCACTGCTCCCACAAGACGTTCCGCGCCACCATCGAGCTCGACCGCGATGGGCGCACGGAGACGATTCCCGGTCTGCTGCGCACCTGCCTCGCGACGCCCACTGCGACGTTGAACCGTCCCTGGGTACGCTCCGCCTTCGTCGACAACGCGGGGGTCATCGCCTTGGACGGGCGCCATGATCTGGCGTTCAAGGTCGAGACCCACAACCATCCAGCGGCGCTCGAGCCCTACGGCGGCGCGCATACCGGTGCCGGGGGCGTCATCCGCGACGTCCTGGCAGTGTCGGCCGAGCCGATCGCCAATACCGACGTGCTGTGCTTCGGACCCTGGGATCTCCCCGCGGACAAGGTGCCAGCCGGCGCGTTTCACCCTTCCCGCACGCGCGAGGATGTGGTGCGCGGCGTCGCGGACTACGGCAACAACATGGGTATCCCCACGGTGGGCGGAGCGGTGCTGTATCACCCCGGGTACACTGCCAATCCGCTGGTCTTCTGCGGCACCCTCGGGATCGCGCCGCGGGACAGCCATCCGCGAGAGCCACTTCCCGGCGACGTCGTGGTCCTGCTGGGCGGCCGGACCGGCCGGGACGGCCTGCACGGGGCGACGATGTCGTCGGGCAGCCTGGACCGTGAGCGCGCGGCGGGAAGCGCGGTGCAGATTGGCGAACCGATCACCGAGAAGATCGTGCGGGACGTGCTGCCACACCTACGTGACGAGGGTCTCTACCATGCCATCACGGACTGTGGGGCCGGTGGACTCTGCTCGGCGGTGGGTGAGATGGCGGAGACCCTCGGTGTCGACCTCCAGCTCGATCGCGTGTCCCTGAAGTATCAGGGGCTGAAACCCTGGGAGGTCTGGCTTTCGGAGGCGCAGGAGCGCATGGTGCTGGCCGTGCCTGAGGCGTCCCTCCCGCGCGTGCATCAGCTCTGCCGGTCGTTCGGCGCCGAGGCGACCCGGGTCGGGCGCTTCCGAGGTGATGGCCTCCTGCGGCTACTTGACCGCGAAGAGTGTGTCGGGGAACTGACCATGGAGTTCCTTCACGGAGGCCGGCCCGAAACGGTGCTGAAAGCGCGATGGCGACAACCCCTCGCGGAGACGCAACCCACTCAGAGCTCTCGTCTTGACGCGACGTCGAGCCTTCTTGCACTGCTCTCGCACCCAAACATCGCGAGCAAAGAGGACATCATCCGCCGCTACGACCACGAGGTGGGGGCCGCTACCGTCGTCAAGCCGCTCGCCGGCAACGGCGGCCCATCGGACGCCGCGGTGTTACAACCTACCGGGTCGAGACAGGGAGTGGTGATCGCGCACGGCATCAACTCTCTCTATGGCCAGATCGACCCGCACGCCATGGCAATGCTGGCGGTGGACGAGGCGCTGCGCAATCTCGTCGCGGTTGGTGGATCGATCGATCGAACCGCGCTGCTCGACAACTTCTGCTGGGGGGATGTCGACGATCCCGAGGAGCTCGGGGCGCTGGTTCGCGCCACGCAGGGGTGCCGCGACGCCGCCCTTGCCTACGGCGCGCCGTTCATCTGCGGCAAGGACAGCCTGCGAAACACCAGCGAGGACGGCGCCGGTCGCCACTCCATCCCGAGAACTCTCCTCATCAGCGCCATGGGCGTTATCCCGAATGCGCGTCGCACGGCCACTATGGACCTGAAGGCCGCCGGGAATAACCTGTATCTCCTGGGCTTGACAAAGGACGAGCTTGGTGCCTCGCATTATCTCTCGTTGCTGGGTGTTTCAGGCGGGGCGGTGCCATGCGTACGCCCGCGAGAGACAAAACGCGTGATGCGCCGGCTGACTCGTGCCATTCGCGAGGGACTGGTCCGAAGCTGCCACGATGTGTCCGAGGGGGGCCTGGCGGTCGCCGCGGCCGAGATGGTATTGGCAGGGGGCCTAGGCCTTGAGATGAACCTGGATGGCGTTCCGGGCGATGCTTCCTCGCTCGAGTCCTTGCTTTTCGCCGAATCACCGGGTCGCTTCCTTGTAGAGGTGGCGGCGGAGCGGGAGCCGGCGTTCGAGGATCTGATGGACAACGCGCCCTTTGCCAAGGTGGGGCAGGTGCAAGAAGACCACCGGTTCGCCGTGCGGCACGGAGCCGAGACGTGCGTCGATCTGACGATCGACGAGATCGCGGCGGCCTGGAGGGGGAAGGCCATCGAGTCCCTCACGGCTTCATATGCGGCCCCCACGCGGCCGGCGGCGGTCGGGCAGGCGGTAGAGCCTGCCCTCGCCGCCCCGCGTCTCAAGTCTCACGCCGGCCGCGCCTCCGTGCGAGCCCTGGTGCTGGCGGCTCCAGGGGTCAATTGCGATCCCGAGACCGTCGAAGCGTGTCGGGCCGCCGGCGCCGCCGCCGAGTCCGTTCACCTCAATCAGCTGCTCGACGGGCAGAGACGCCTTCTCGACTATGGCTTCCTGGTCTTGGCCGGCGGATTCTCGTACGGCGACCACCTGGGTGCCGGAGCGATGCTGGCGACGGCCCTGCGGTATCAGCTTCTCGACGACCTGCGGCGCTTTGTCGACGACGGCCGTCCCATTCTCGGCATCTGCAACGGCTTCCAAATCCTGGCGCGCCTCGGTTTCCTCGGCGAGGTGGCTCTGATTCCCAATGGGTCAGGCCGCTTCCAGTGCCGCTGGGTTCCGATCGAGATCCGCCCGTCACCCTGCCCGTTTCTCCGCGACCTCCATCACATGGAGCTCCCGATCGCCAATGGTGAAGGACGAGTGGTCGTTCCGGATGAAGCCCTGGACGAGATCTTGACCCTGGCGCCGCTCCGCTATCGACAGAATCCCAACGGCTCGGTCGCCGATATCGCCGGGGTCTGCAACTCGCGCGGGAATGTCTTTGGTCTGATGCCCCATCCCGAACGCTACGTGACGACGCTGCATCACCCGCGGTGGCAAAGGGGCGAGCCGCTTCCGCCGCTCGGACTGCGTCTGTTCGAAAATGCAGTGTCCTACGTCAGGAGCGAGCTGTGAGCCTCCAGTATCTCGACGCCGGCGTCGACCTAGAGGAGGCCGGCAGGCTGACACAGCGGATTACGCAACGGCTGGGCTCAGCCCTGTTTGGCGGCTTCGTACCGGTGTCCGAGATCAAATCATACGAGGAGCCCGTGCTGGTGTCCTCGATTGACGGCATTGGAACCAAAGTGCATCTCGCCGGACGGCTGCATATGGTCGACGGCTTGGGGCGGGACATCGTTCATCACTGCGTCAATGACATCGCGGTGCACGGGGCCCGCCCCCTGTTCTTCCTTGATTACCTGGCCCTCAACAAACTGGAGCCGGATCTCGTCGAACGCATCGTCGCGGGGATCGCCGGCGCCTGCCAGGCGCTCGACATTCGTCTCGCGGGCGGAGAGACCGCGGAGATGCCGCTGGTGTACCCATCCGGCCACTTCGATATCGCCGGTGCCGTTGTCGGCGTTGTCGAGCAAAGGGACATGGTCGACGGAAGCGCCATTCGCGGCGGGGATGTTCTGCTGGGGCTGCCCTCGTCGGGGCTGCACACCAACGGGTACTCGCTGGTGCCCACGATCTTTTCCGACGATGATCTTTGTCGATACGAACCCGATTTTGGCGCCACCCTGGCCGAGGCCCTGCTCGAGCCGCACCGCTGCTATGTCACAGAGATGCAGCTCATGGTGTCGACCGGTCTCGTCCACGGCATGGCGCACATCACCGGCGGTGGCATCGCCGGCAACCTCGCCCGGATCATGCCGTCCGGTCTCCAGGCCGTCGTCCATCTCGACCCGCCCTCGGGCCTGTTCCGTCTGATCGACGAACGAAGCGGCATGGCTCGAGAGGAGATGCGGCGCATCTTCAACATGGGAATCGGGTTGATCGCGGTCTGTGATTCCTCCACGCCGATCCCTGCCGGCTGCCGGCGACTGGGTGTCGTGCAGCCGGCGGAAGCGAGCGAAGCGCGGGTGGTGTTTTCCGACAATGACTGATACCGCCAGAATGTCATTCGGCCCCAAGCTCGCGGAGGGCAAGACCAAGGTCATCTACGAGTTGGACGGAGACCCCAACGTGGTCTTCATGGTGAACAAGGACGCGATCACCGCCGGTGACGGCGCCAAGCGCGACGTCAT
>QHBP01000307.1 GCA_003244175.1 Chloroflexota bacterium
TCGCCGGTGAGGGCCGCCGTGCGCCCGAGAGGCCGGAGCCCGCGCGGAGGATGAGCTGAGTGGCGGGTCGTCCGTGGTACGGAGCTTCTCGGGCGTGTAACGAGATGGTCCAGGGTTTTCCCGCATGCGAACAGTCGTACCGCCAGATGACCAACCATCCGAGCGGGGGCGTGAAGAAGTTTGGCGATAGGTATGAACCCCCCGAACCGTGTGCCTGCGTGAGCGAAACCGGTGCCGCGGTTGGAGGTGCTGGAACCGGCGTGCGCGCCAGCGGCAGTCGCGGTGGCAGGAAGGAGCACGAGGCAAGCAGCACGCAGAGGGCCGATACCGCAATGGTAGAGCGCATGTGACGTGTATTCTCGCATGTCGGGGCCAGCAGGATTGCCGGAGGCATGTTTCGAGCCGTTACCGTCAGCTTTACACCATCGCTGTACCGGCATGCGCGTGCGCTACGGTGGAGCAGGGAGGCGACACCGTGACGCATGCGAGCGGTTGAGGCGATCACGGTTGCCGTGGCCACGCTAGGGCTGGTGGTCACGCGGCCTCGGGGGCTCAACGAAGGCGTGGCCGCCCTCCTCGGAGGCGGGCTTACGCTGGCGCTGGGTTTGGTTTCTCTGCAAGCCGGCGTGCAGTTGGAGCTGTCGAGCTGGAATATCTTTCTCTTCTTTCTGGGCATGATGGCTTTGGCTGCCCTCTCGGACCAATCGGGCGTGTTCGATCTGGTTGCTTTTTTGGCGGCTCGCTTCGCCCGCGGCCGTGCCGCTTTGCTGTACGGTGCTGTCTTCCTGGTCGGGGGCATCATATCGCTCCTGTTCGCAAACGACTCGGCAGCCCTGGTCTTGACCCCCATCGTCTATGCCCTGGTCGTGCGGCTGGCTCTCGATCCCCTTCCATTTGTCTTCGCCACGACCTTTATCGCCGACACCGCGTCGGTAGGCCTACCCGTCAGCAATCCACTCAACGTGATCGTGATCGACAAGTTTCATTTAGGCCTCGTTTCGTATGTTTCGTATCTGTGGCTACCGGCCCTGATCGCGGTGGTCATCAACGTCGCAGCGTTCTACCTCATATTTCACCGAAGTCTGGGCCGGCGCTTCGCGCGCATGCCCCAGCCGGAGATGCGCCCCGGACTGAGGTCGAGTATGACCGTCCTCGCTGTGGTGGCCGCCGCGTATCTGGTCGCGTCGGCGTTGGTCTTTTCCCTGGGGGTCGTTGCGGTGGCGGGCGCGGCAGCCCTGACCATCAACCTCCGCCGGCTGGGCATGCTCGATGTGCGGAGGTTGCTGCGGGAGATCAGCTGGCCAATCTTTGGGTTCATCGGCGGCATGCTGCTGGTTGTCCGTGGATTGGGGAACGCCGGAGTGACGGGAGCGCTCGGCCATGCGCTGGTCCGCACCGCCGGAAGCTCTCATCTGGCCACAATCGGCGCCACGGTCGTGGGGACCGCCATCGGGTCCAACCTCATCAACAATCTGCCGATGGCGCTGGTCATGACCAACACCGTGCCGTCGTTGCACGTGAACGCGTCGACGCGACTCGATCTCGTGTACTCCACCATCCTGGGCGCCGACCTCGGGCCTAACCTCACGCATCTCGGCTCGCTGGCCACGTTCATCTGGCTGTTTTTTTTGCGGCGCCAGGGTATGGACATCTCGGCCTGGGATTACTTTCGCATCGGCATCGTGGTGACCCCCATCATGCTGGTAGGGGCCATTCTCGGTCTCTGGCTGACGTCCGGCGGTACTTTGTGAGGGGGCACGCGTGCAGGGGACAGGGCGCGGATGACCGACATCGTAGGGGAGGCAAAGGTGAAGGTATTGCTGGCGGTCAAGGGGAACGAGCCGGAGGCGTATTTTGCCCGAGTGGCGAAGGTATCGACGGTAGGAACGGCCGGCGAAGTCGTTGTCGCACATGTGGTCGACATCACGCCGCGCGGCGGCCTGGAGACGGGGCGCGAGCGCTTCCTGGGCAGGCGGCGCCTGGCCGAGCAGCGGAGCGGCGACGTGGCGCAGGCGGAGGAGGAGCGGGCGCGAGGAGTCCTACAATTCGCCCATCAGTCCTTGGTGGTCGCGGGCGTACCGGACGATCGCATTCGGGAGGTGGTACTCCGAGGGAAGCCGAACGAGGAGCTACGCCGGATGGCGGACTCCGAGGGTACGGATCTGATCGTGGTTCAGGGACGGTCCGAGAAGCCGGGTCCACACTCGCTGGGAAAGACTGCCCGTTTCTTGATCGACCACGCGCCCCGCGCGGCGCTTCTGGTGCGGTAGTGTGAGGCGAACCGATTGTGGCCCTCGGGCACGTACGAGGAGAAGGGTCCCTGTCACAGCTGAGCGGCTCTGATCGCAGCGCGATCGATGTCTTGATCCGCGGCGCCCGTGTATGCGACGGCTCCGGTAACCCCTGGTTCTATGGAGATGTTGCCTTGAGCGGTGAGCGCGTGATGGACGTGACGCCTCCCGGGCAGGTGTCGGACTCGGCGGTCGCGGAGCTGGTGGATGGCACCGGTATGATTGTGTGTCCCGGTTTCATCGACATCCAGAGTCACTCAATCGTGCCGCTCATGATCGACGGCCGCTGCCTTTCCAAGATCACTCAGGGAGTGACCACCGAAATCATGGGTGAGGCGTGGACGCCCGCTCCTTTCGGTGGGCGCATCGAAGATCCCTTTGGCGACGCACCCACCACTCTCGATGTAGCGACGTGGGGAGAGCGGGCTCGGGGATGGAGCCGTTTTGGGGATTGGCTGAAAGCCATGGTTGTCCATGGCGTGTCCCCCAACATTGGATCCTTTCTCGGAGGCGGCACGCTTCGCGAGTATGCCCGCGGCATGGACATGGGCCGCTCGTCGACCGATGAGCTGGACCTCATGCGCCGCGTGATGATCGAAGCCATGGAGGACGGTGCGTTTGGCGTCTCCTATGCTCTCATCTACCCGCCGGATACCTTTGCTGGCACCGACGAGATCGTCGCCGTGTGCGAGGTGGTGGCGGGGTACGGAGGGGTCTACATCACGCACCTGCGCTCGGAGAGCGGCGGACTCCTGGAGGCGGTGGACGAGGCACTGGAGATCGGCCGGCGCGCCGGGTTGCCGGTCGAGATCTACCACCTGAAAGCCTCCGGACGGAGCAACTGGGGGAAGATGCCAGTGGTGATTGACCGTATCGAGCGTGCGCGTGCGCATGGGCAAGACGTGACGGCGGACATGTACCCGTACGTCGGATCGGGCACGGGATTGTCCTCGTTACTGCCTCCGTGGGTGGCGGAAGGGGGCAAGTTCTATGAAAACCTGCGAGACCCCGCGGTGAGGGCGCGGGTCCGTGAGGCGGTTCTGCACCCCTCGGGCGACTGGGACGCGTTCGGCAAGGATGCGGGACCTGAGGGCGTCATGCCGATTGGCTTCGTGTGGCCCGAACATCGGGAATACGCCGGCAAGCGCCTCTCGGAAATCGCCGGCGCTCGGGGGCAGGACTGGATCGATACCGCGATCGACCTGCTGGTAGCGGAGGGGCAGCGCATCTTCACGGTCTTTTTCTCCATGAGCGAGGAGAACGTTGGCCTGCAGATGCGGCAACCGTGGATGAAAATATCGACGGACGCCGGGGGGATGGATCCCGCGTGGGCGACCCCGGAAGGGCCGACTCACCCTCGTGCCTACGGGACGTATCCCCGGGTCTTGGGACGGTACGTGCGGGAGGAGAGAGTATTGTCTCTGGAGGAGGCCATCCGCAAGATGACATCGTCCGTGGCAAACCGCCTGGGCCTGCGCGATCGCGGTCTCCTCGCGCCCGGGTACTTCGCGGACGTGGTGCTGTTCGACCCGGAGATAATCGCCGACCGCGCCACCTTCGACGATTCTCATCGACTCTCGACGGGGATTCGCGACGTGTGGGTGAACGGCGCGCGTGTGCTCCGGGGTGGCGAGCATACGGGAGTGACTCCGGGACAGATCGTACGCGGACCGGCTGCACACTGAATGCACCCTCGACGTCGTCCCGTGTTAGACCGCGCATTATCCCGGTAGCCTTGTAGGGAGGTTACGTTCGATCAGATGATCAAGTCCCTTATGAGGAAGGCAGAGAAGCTGACGCCGACTACCAGTAGCGGGACGCCAATGGCTATTTCCATTGACGTGCATGACAACAAGCAGACCAAGGCCGGCCGCCCAGGACAGAGCTGGTGGTCGTTTCCGGCCAGGGTCTGATTAAGGGCCGTAGTTCAGGCCTTCAGGCCGTCAAGTCTCCGACCAACACGTGAGCATCCGTTAGAACGTGTACGGTCTGCCGCGTCCCAACCAGAGCGTCCTCCGTTGTCACGATATTTCGTGAGGCGGCCGGTGACCGGACGGGTTGAGGACGACCTGACTTACGGGAGGGGTGCCTCTTGCGCGTCGCGAGCGTTTTAGTGGGAGACTTGACGGCCTGAAGGCAACCTACGGGCCTGGACCTAAGGGCCTGACCTACGGGCCTGACCTGCGGCCAATCTGCGGCCAACCTGCGGCCAACCTATGGTCCGGATCTACGACCCCTTGTCTGGGTAGGGCAGAAAGTACGACGCGCCCAGAGTGTGTACGTCCAAGGCGGCAAGTTTGGGGCGGTTGTCCTATTACCCTGTAGACGGCCACAAGAGACCGAGCTACGTCGTCCCCCGATGGCTGGTACCATGCGGCAACACGAACGAATGGAGAGCCCCCCTTGCCTAACAGCACCGCCCGAGATCGAGAGCCGCTTCACGGGTTTGAGAAGTTTGCGGACAAAGTCCTGCGCGATTGGAAGGTGCCGGGCGCGGCGATAACCGTCGTCCACGGCGGCGAGGTCGTCTTTTCCCGTGGCATAGGCCATCGAGATGCGGAGAGCGCTTTGCCTGTCACCGAGCACACGCTCTTCCCACAGGCGTCCGTGACCAAGGCTTTTACGACGATGTCCATCGGCATTCTGGCCGATGAGGGGTTATTGGACTGGGACACGCCGGTGCGAGAGTATCTGCCCGATTTTCGGCTATGGGATTCGTCCGCGTCCGAGCGCATCACGCCGCGAGATCTTGTGACCCATCGCTCGGGTCTGCCACGACACGACATATCGTGGTATGGGTCGGATCGTACCCGCGAGGAGCTGGTCGCCGGACTTCGGCACCTCGAGCCGACCAGGGACCTCCGCTCGTTCTGGCAGTATCAGAATCTGATGTACATGGCAGCCGGCTACCTCGCCGGCCAGGTAGTAGGTAGCAGCTGGGAGGAAGTTGTCCGCATGCGGATCTTCGAGCCCCTGGGTATGGTGAGCAGCAACTTCGCGATTGGCGCTACGCAACAGACGTCAGACTTCTCCCTGCCGTACATGCGGCGCAAGGGTGGGGCAATTCGGATTCCGTTCTATGCGCAGCAAGATGCCATCGGCCCGGCCGGCGCCATCATCTCCAACGTCGTGGACATGAGCCGCTGGCTGATGCTCCATCTGAACGGCGGCACGATCGGCGACCGTCGCGTTGTGTCCCCAGCCCAGATCGCACAGATGCACACCGCTCAGATGGTCTCCTCAAAGCAGAGTCGCTGGCCGGAGCTGGCGCAACAGAGTTACGCGCTCGGCTGGTTCGTCCAGCCCTACCGGGGCCGGCCAATGCTGCATCACGGGGGGAACATCGACGGCTTCAGCACTCTTTGTTCTTTTCTTCCCGACCACGACGTTGGTGTCATCGTCCTGACGAACATGGACACGAGTCCCGCCCCCTCCATCCTGACCTGGAACGTGTTCGATCGAATTCTCGGCATGGGGCAGCTTCCCTGGAGCGATCGGTACCTCGAGGAGTTCAGGGAGGCGGTGCAGGCGGAGACCCGAGGCAAGGACAGGCGTCGGTCCCGCAAGATCGCGCGAACTCGGCCTTCCCATTCTCTCGACGAGTACACGGGCGCGTACACCCACCCGGGGTACGACGCCATACATGTCGACCTCAAGGGAAACCGTCTAGTCGGGCAATATCACGGTATGGAGCTGCCTCTCAAGCATTACCACTACGACACGTTCGAGACGACGATCGAGGTCGTAGAGCTGACGATGAAGGTCCAATTTGTAGCCGATGTTCACGGCGACATCGTGCGCCTTGTCGCGCCCCTCGAGCCGACGGGCCACGACATCGTCTTTGAGCGCGTCCCCGCCGCTTCCTTGACCGAGCGGTCTTTTTTGGAACAGTTCGCCGGCGCCTACGACTATCGAGGACGCACCCTCACCGTCACCGTCAAGGCTGGAGGACTGCGCATTTCGGTTCCCGAGCAGCCCGAGTACGAGGTGACCCCGATCAAAGACCTGGAGTTTGGCGCGAAAGGAATGTCGGGGCTCTCTGTTCGGTTTACGCTGAATGAGAAAGGCGCGGCGGCGGAGGTCGAGGTGGAGCAGGCGGAGTCGGTCTTCGTGGCGAAGCGCAAAATGGGCTAGGAAGCCGGCGTATTGTCCGGTCAATTAGAGGAGGTGTCATGTGAAACTGATTCTGGAGGTCGTGATCTCGCTCGTCTTGCATCCGGTCGCAATGGTCCTGGCCTGGATCGACATCCTTCGCCGGCGTGACCTGTCACTTTTTCGAAAGGCAATCTGGGTGGTCGTGTGCCTGATTTGGGGAATCGGTCCTCTGCTGTACATCGCCGTCGGTGACGGCAAGCTCTGGTAGCTGAAGCCGTTTATTTGGCTAACCCGGGAGCTCCGGCTCGTGCCGATTCAGACCGGGAACCATGTCAAAGTCGTGATCGAAGCTAAACATGTCTCTCGATCCTCGGGACTCCATCAATGCGATGTGGTACGCGTCGATGTAGTCGACGTTCAGCGATATATACAGGGAAAACGCCCGAGCGTGGAGCCGCTTTCCTGCCAACTTGAGATTGGGCAGATCGATAAGGGGAAGGAGTAACTCTGAAATGCGACCGGGCGGCAGATTGTACGTACGCTTGTTTGACAGGACGAACACGACCTCGGCGATGACGAGCTCCGATGTCCAGACGACGATGTCACCAGTCTCTATCCGCTCGAAGAGATGTCTTGCCGCCTGCGACTGCGCGGGGTCGTCGTTTAGTAGGTGACGCAGCACTACATTGGTATCGAGAAAGTGAGTCACTCGCGATCTTGAACCAAAGATGTGCCCTCGCGTAGTGCGTTTTCTGCCATATCGGCAATCGCTTGCTCTCGAAGGGCCCGTAGATCCTCGGGCCGGTTGCGCGGCTCAACGGAGCCGAACGTCATCTCGGTCACGGACCGAACCGGCCGAAGTTTGGCGGACGGCTTCCCCTCTTCATCGAGTGTGATTGCGACCTTGTCGCCGACCTTCAGGTCAAGAGCCCGCCGTATGTACGCGGGTACGGTAATCTGACCTTTTCGCGTCACAACAGTAAGCTGTTCTTTCATGACTCGCTCCTTCCGGTGGTACTACCTGTGTAGGTATCGTACTACTCATGGCGGAGTCGCTACGAGACTGTTGTCTCACGCGCAACCGTGGCCGCCCTCAAAGAGCGGCAAATCCGGTGCACTGGAGGGACCGAGCAGGTGCGGAGGGCCGACATTGTACAGTCAGAGAAGGAGATGCTCCTGCCTTGTGTATCCCACAACGGGTTACACATGTTGGCACGTCGCTCGGCCGTTATGGGTGCCGCGCAGTTAGATGTCGTTCGAGCCTGAGTGGGAGGAGGGAACTATGGCACATACCTCAATTCCCGGCGAAGCAACTGACGGCGCCGGGGTTGATAGGACTCAGCTCCGTCGGGGAGCATTGACCTTGGTGGACGGAACCGTCATCGGTATCGCGAGTACGGCGCCGGCATATAGCCTGACCGCCACCATCGCGATTCTCATAGGCTCCATCGGTCTCTTTGCACCGAGCGCTATGTTGGTCGCCTTTTTCCCGATGCTCGGTGTTGCCATTGGCTTTTACTGGCTCAACCGGCGGATTCCCGATTGTGGTACGTCGTACGCGTGGGTCGCGAGAACCGTCTCGCCGGCCCTCGGATTCTTCACGGCCTGGGTCATCGTCATCGCTGACGTTATTGTCATGATTTCGC
>QHBP01000276.1 GCA_003244175.1 Chloroflexota bacterium
AAGACGTTCACGACGCTCGAGACCATGACAAACGCCCGGACCGCCCGTGCGTGGTGTTTGCGCGCTTTGCACGACGATGCGGCCGTGGCCAAGCATTTTGTGGCAGTCTCCACGAACGCCGAGGAAGTCTCGAAGTTCGGTATCGACACGGCGAACATGTTCGAGTTCTGGGACTGGGTCGGCGGCCGCTACTCCATGGATTCGGCGATCGGTGTCTCGACCATGATTGCCGTCGGAGCGGAGAACTTCCGTGAGATGCTCGCGGGCTTCCACGCCATGGACGAGCATTTTCGCACGACTCCGTTCGACCGTAATCTACCCATTCTCATGGGATTACTGACGATCTGGTACGGAGACTTCTATGGAGCGCAAACGGTTGGCGTTATGCCGTATGACCAGTATCTGAAGCGCTTCCCCGCTTACCTGCAGCAGCTGACCATGGAGAGCAATGGCAAGAGCGTGACGCTGGACGGGCGGCGGGTGGACTACCAGACGGGCCCCATCGTCTGGGGCGAACCGGGGACGAACGGCCAACACTCCTTCTACCAGCTCATTCACCAGGGGACGAAGCTCATACCCTGCGACTTCATCGGCTTCTCTCAGACTCTGAATCCGCTCGGAGATCATCACGACCTGCTGATGGCCAACCTTTTCGCGCAAGCCGAGGCCTTGGCTTTTGGCAAGACGGCCGATGATGTGCGAAAAGAGGGAACGCCGGACTGGCTCATACCGCACCGCACCTTCGAGGGCAATCGCCCCACAAACATGATCCTCGCGCAGGTGCTGAGTCCGGAGACCCTGGGTGCCCTCGTGGCCCTGTACGAACACAGCGTCTTCACCCAGGGTGTGATCTGGAATATCGATTCGTTCGATCAGTGGGGCGTGGAGCTGGGCAAGGTCCTTGCCCAGCGGATCATTCCTGAGCTGGAGGCGAGGGAAGAGCCTCAGCTCCAGCACGATAGCTCGACAAATTCGCTCATTCAGCGGTATCGGCATCATCGCGGAGCCGAAAGCTAGATTTCGACCGTAGACGAGACCTCAGCCGATTCGATACCGCGGCGGGGCAGGTCTCCCCGGACGAGCGTGCCCGTGGAAGGAGTGCGGCTGACGAGCTTGGTTCTTACCGGCGTCTGAAAAATAGATGAACGCGGGGAAAACGCCGCTCATCGACAGCGAAACATGCAGGTGGTTGGACATGACGGCAGAAGACCGGGTTACGTAGTTTGCGCGTTCACGGTCATAAACCTGCGTTGCCCTACACGCATATGGGCTCATTGGCCCGTCCATCCCGGTGGGGATCCAAAAACCGGCCTTCGACATCGCCAAGCGCGATTCTCAGCAAAGTCTCAGGAAACGTCAGTCCCGAGCATGGATGGCGGACCGTTGGGGGAGCAGGCAGAACCAGTAGGAAGCTACGCCTTGAAGTAGATCCTGGCTCCCAGGTCCTGATCGGAATATCCGAAGAACGTCGCCGATGACTGCGCGGTTCCGGACGCGTTTGTGACGGTTGTGGCGCCTCTCACCCGCGTCCTGGAGACGGTCGTCACGACGATGTGACTGGTGTATGTATAGGGGGAATCGTCCGCCACGTACGCGAAACTCTCCTTGCCCGCGAAGGATGCCCCTGTATAGACCAATTTGGTCACCGAGGTACCCGTAGGCCCGTGAAGGCTATAGACGATATGTTTTACGGAGCTAGCGGTGCCGTAGATGACCACGGACAGGCTGAACACCTTTCCGTTGGACAGATACACCTCGGGATCGGTGCGGCAGGTCGAGAAGCTGGCGAAGGCCGAGCGAGGCGCCCAGGAGGCGGCGGCAAGAGCCGAGGCGAGCGAAATCGCGATAAGACACATCCGCGGAGAGGGGCGATCCATCTTTCCTCCAGGTGACTGCGAGCTTCATCGGGTCGTCTACGTTTCCCAGCTAGACTATGCGTCGAGCAAGCACCACACAAGACGCCCAGGTTGCGATACGGTTACGAAACGGTTGCGATCCCGGTCTCATTACGGAGGGTCGTCCTCACCGTCTTCAGCTCGGCGTGCTGGGCAGCCAACGAAGCGTGGCGAGCACGGAAGGTGAGGCAAACGTGGCTGGATAGACGTTTCCCGGGTGCGGAGGCAGGTAATGGCGCGCGGCCAGGAGCCGGTCGCCGATGGGAAGAAGCATTACCGATTTGCGCTTGGCATCGTACGCCAGGGCGCCGTAGGCAAAGATCTGGACGACGTATCCGCGGGTGCGCCGAGATGGAGACAACGCGCTACCAAGGAAATCGTGGTGCGCTCGCACGAAACTCTGGAAGACGGAGTTCGTCGCGATCGTGCCCGGCGGCGCCGCGGTCCCCCGTGGAGGAGGAGGCGGTAGGGCGGTTCGCGTGGGTGTGGAGCGCGGCTTGGCGGTGCGCGATGTGGCGGCCGAACGGGCACGGTCGCGGTGGCCGGTCTTTGTCCCGAGATGGGCGATCGTGGGCGTGCCGGCTATGACGACGGGGGACGGGCTGGCCGTAATTCCGGAGCTGGATATCTGCGGAAGGGGTGTCAAACCCAGGGGAAGACGACTCACACGTCCCTGTGCCGAGTTGAGCGAAAGCGCCCCATTCTGGAAGTACTGCACCTGGGATACGCCCTCGGCCAAGGACTCGGTTCGCGGGAAGCCGAGAATTGCCGCCCCGCCATTTGCCGCAAACGCGTCCAGCATTTTGCCACGGACGTAGTGCCCTGTTGCCGGAAAGTACATGTACTTCTTGCCGGTGGTGCCGCTCTGACTCACGCTCGGACTGTCGCCGGGCAGAGCGGACTGCTTCCAGGAAAAATCCCGCAGTCCAAAGTTGAGAAGGTTGCGCGCGTCCGTTACGAGATTGGGCGTGTTCAGTATCGCCGCTACAATGTGTTTGCCGTGCAACCGCGCGTCCAGCACTTGGCAGATGCCTGCTTCGTTCGTGTAACCGGGTTTGAGCCCGTCCACGCCCGGGTACCAGAAGAGAACGTGGTTCAGATTGGTCAGCGTGCGTCCGTTCCAGGAGTACGTCCGCGCCGAGACGATCTTCTGGAGGTCGGGAAGATATGAGATATATTGACCCAGCACGGCGAGGTCGTACGCAGAGCTGAAGTTATTCTTGGCCGTCAGACCGTGTGCGTTAACGAAGTGGGTGTCGCGGAGACCTAGCAAAGCGGCCTCCCGATTCATCAACGTCGCGAATCCGGGTTCACTACCTCCGTAATGGATGGCGATCGTATTGGCCGCATCGGCTCCGGACGGGAGCATGAGGCCGTACAGGAGGTCGCGCAATGTCACGATCTGACCGGGGCGCAGGCCCATGACTGTGGCGTCCGACTCGTAGTCGAAGGCGGACTTCGGAACGGTGATGCGATCCGACATATGCCCGTACTGTAGCGCCACCAGAGCGGTCATCATCTTGGTGGTGCTGGCGATGGGCAAATGCTGGTGGGCGTTAAAGGAGACGAGTACCCGCCCGTTCGACGCGTCCATGACAACCGCCGCGCGCGCCCGAATGGGCGGAGCCGGGAAGCTGCGAGCCCGCGCTGCCTCCGATGGAGCCGAACGAGCAAGAGCGTTGGTCGGCAACAACAGCAGAGCGGCGAGGGCGGGAACTACGCGACGGAGCATCGTTGGACAGTGTACTGCATGGTGAGAACGCGCGGCCACCGCCGTCGGCTCCTGGATTAAGGGCTGTTGCGCCGGCGTCTCGATTTGGAGATGAAGCGCAGCAGCGGCCACACTTGTACCTGTATGTGGTGCGATCTTCCGTCTGGGGCGAAGCAGTACGTCGTCGGTGAGACCCGTATTCTGGACGTTTACCAGGGCTAATGCCGAAGCGTTGGCTCGTCTCATGTCACCCTGCGCGTCGCCTGGCTTCTGCACTGTGCGTGGTCTGCGCCTTGGTGGCCGCTCCGCCGCGACACACGTGGGCAGCTCTCTCACTGGCTCTTGCTCGCTCTGATTACCCGCGCGGAGCCGTGATCGCCGTGTACCCGGCGACCGATGACGAAGCCGATTATCTGCTCAGCTCCGCGCACCGCAGTTCTTTCCATCGCTTGCGACGAATCGACGGTGACGGCTGGATTCAAGCGGCGATCTGGTCGTTTTCGACGGGAAAGGGGGCGGCCACACGGCGGCACAGGACCACGTTCGGGTACGCTATCAACGTATTCCATAACGCTCAGCAGGCACGTCGTGCTCTCGCAGACGCGAGAATCCCGCGGCGGCCGTACCGAGTTGGACGAATAGCCGGCTGGCTCTACCAAAACGGCGATGGATTGCAATCGTTAACGTACCTGTTCGTGGCATACCGGAACATCGAAGTCGAAACGTACTACGAGTACCGCGGAACCGCGCCGGTGAAGCTCGCGCACCAGCTGCGCCACGTTTTCAATCGGCAGTCATCACACCTGGTGCACCTCGCGCGAGAGTACCACGGCCAGATGCAGCTACCGGCACCCGCCACTCCGGCTCCATCGCCTAGCCCCACGGCAACGCGAGTGGTCCCCACCCCCTCTCCCACCGCAGTGCAAACGGGCACACCGGTAGCTGCGCCGTCCACGCCTACGCCTAGCGCAACGTCGACGCCGGCCGCCACTCCCACCGCCACGGCCGTGCCAATTGCTACCGACGTTGTCGCAGTGGCAGGCACAACCCGACCCTCGTATCCTCCGAATGGGTCCGCCACCGTGGAGGTTCATGTCACGGCCGATGGTAGTGCGCTCCCGGGAGCGCATGTCTCCGCCAACTTCGCGTTTCCCGGCTTCGCGACCGGATGCACTGCCGTGACCAATTCCAATGGCGACGCTTCCTGCTTCGTCCAGGTGCCCGAAGAGCCGGACGGCACGCAGGTGCCTATCACCATCCAGGTCATCGGTCCCCGCGGGGAACCTGCCTCCGCCACTACCAGCTTCACGGTCCATCGCTGAGCACATCTTGACGATCCCCACCGACAAAAAAGACCAGGGGATCTATCACATGATCCTGGCGGATATGCACCGCGTGCGAGCGTTGCTCCTGAACATGCAGACCATCGACGCGCCGGATACCGAGCTGGCCCTCCGGGAACACTTCTCACGTGACCAAAACCTCACGCTGGGCAAGCTGACGGAGTGGAAGACGCGTAAGCCGAGCCTCTACCGCGAGGCCATGGAAGACTTTCAGGGTCAGGTGAGAAAGGACTGAGGCAGCGGCAGCTTATTCAACCTTGCCAAATGTGACGGGTGCCCCCCGTGGCCGCGTACCCCTCCATCCCAGGAGGACCTCTAACCAATCATTGACGCCCTCCTTCCGGCAAGACAACGCAGCGGAACGCGTTGGGCTGCCCTGCCCTTCCCCACTCCTCGAGAAAACACGACCCAACTCGATGTTGTCTCTCCCGCGGTTGGCTTCGCAATCGGGTCATTCGGAACAACTGGTCGCACCCATCTTTTTACAACGACAGATGGCGGCAGAACATGGAGCGCGGATCAGCCCCGCGCGGTTGCGCTAGAGAAACATCACCCGAAATCGCACGGCTCCTCGAATGCGCCAGAAAACCGCAAGCGGCGGTATTAGGACCGACGTCACCACCATCTCGGCACCATGTCCGGGCGCATGAGATGCTCCAGTCAGCCTCTCCCAACAGAACCGCGAGGTCAGGAGCGCCCAGAGTCCGAAGCTCGCGGCAGACGCGCGACGGTTCACCGTGAAGAACGCGGCGAGCGCGGCCATCAACGCGCCACAGATGCGGTAGTACCGCCAGGGAGGAGCGGCCTGCACCCTTTCCCGGTAGCGATCGGGATGCTTCTTGTACAGCAGGGCGTTGAACTGGCTCTTGCGCTGTTGGCGCAGGCTTACTCCCCAGGACGCGTCCCGAACGGGGTGGGTGACCACGGCCGACGGCTCATGCACCAGGGTCTTTCCTCGGCTCAGCAGTCGGAAGAACAGGTCCGTATCTTCGCGCCAGGCCATCGTGAACCTCTCGTCAAAGCCCCCGGCAGCCTCGATCTCGTCGCGGAGATAAAAGCAATTCGCGGTCACAAATTCCGCGCCGGTCAGATGGGCTACGTTGCGTTGGTAGTCAGTTGGACAGGCCTCAACGGGCACGATGATGCGGCCCGAGACTCCCGCTACATCGCCCGTGAACGCGTTGAGACCTTGCTCCAGCCAGTCCACCTGAGGGACGCAGTCGTCGTCTGTAAAGGCAATTACGTGGCCTTCAGCGGCCCGCCATCCGCGGTTTCGTGCTGCGGCCGGCCCTCGTGCCACACCCGTGGCCAAGTATCGAACGCGGCAGCACTGGTCCCGTGGCCGGGCGGTCCATTTCTCCACCTGCCGTCGGGTACACTCACTATTCGCATCGTCGACTACCAGAATCTCATAGAGGTGTCGCTCGCACGTCTGCTCCGAAAGCGCCACAAGACAACGTTCCAGCATCTGGTATCGATCACGAGTGGGAACGACGACTGACGCACATACTGTCATGCCTGCCAGTCCCCGTTCACTTTTCCAGAAGGAATGGACCGATGACCAGAGCGTCGAGGGGCGATGTCCAGAAACATTCAAGTGCGTCCCGGGGCGAGCAGACGATGGGATCGCCGCGGGTGTTAAACGAGGTATTGACCAGCACCGGCACCCCTGTCAGTGATCGAAACGCGCGCAGCAGATCGTAGTACAGCGGGTGCTGATCGCGATTCACGGTTTGTACGCGAGCCGTGCCATCGACGTGACGTACCGCCGGGATGCGATCCGCTACCTCTGGGTGAATGTCGTAGACAAAGAGCATGAACGGCGAGCGGCGGCCACCGGCGAACCAGTCGGCCGCCTCCTCCTCGAGCACCACCGGGGCGACGGGCCTGAAGTCCTCTCGATCCTTGATGTCGTTCAGACGGGTATGCATGCTGGGATTGATCGGTGAAGCCAGGATCGACCGAGCACCCAATGCGCGGGGACCGAACTCCATCCTGCCCTGATGCCAGCCGACGATCTTGTCCGCCGCGAGCAGTGCCGCGGTCTCCCGCGCGACTGCGTCTAGCCGGCGATAGGCCACCCGAGACTGACGCAGGAATGCTTCTATCTCCGCGTCCGTAAACGCAGGGCCCAAAAACACGTGGTCCATGTGATAAGCCCGCTCGGTGGCTCCACGCTCCCTGGCGTCC
Organism: Chloroflexota bacterium; assembly: GCA_003244175.1. GTDB lineage: Bacteria > Chloroflexota > UBA5177 > UBA5177 > UBA5177 > QHBP01. Next base: position 7,140 of record QHBP01000276.1, read on the forward strand.
GTCCAGAGCGCGGCGCCCAACGCGGTGCCCGCGTCTCCAGCGGCAGGCTGTATCCAAATATCCTTGAATGGCCCGCGATCCCGCAGCCGGGAGTTCATGACGCAGTTCAGGGTCACACCGCCGGCCATGCAGAGGTGGCCGGCTCCCGTTTCGCCATGCAACCACTCGGCGAGCTGCTGAACCGTCTCCTCCAGGACTGCCTGGAGAGAGTGAGCGATGTCGTAATGACGCCGCTCCAACGGTCCGCCCTTGATTCGGGCCGGTCCAAAATGCCCCGTGAGGCAGGCCGTCCGGGTTGTGTACGTTCCTCCTGGCTGCACCGAAATCAAGCGGCGAAGGTCCTCAATGTAGGTGGGTGCACCGTAGGAGGCCAGGGCCATTACCTTGTACTCGTCGGATGAGGCGCGAAACCCGAGATACTCCGTGACTTGCTCGTACAACAGGCCCAGTGAATTCGGATACAGCACCTGTCCCCTGCAATGCACGTGCGTTCCCTCGCCGAGATAGTAGCCGGTCGTGGCGCGCTCTCCTCGCCCGTCGAGTGTCAGCACAGCGGCCTGGTCGAAGGGGGAGGCGAGAAACGCGCTGGCGGCGTGCGCCAGGTGGTGCTCCACCCAGTGCCATTGGTACGGGCCATCGTGACGGGCGCCTCGAAAGCGCGAGCGCAGGTGATGAGGAGCGCCGTCCGCGAGGTGGCGCGGCGCGTTCACGATCGACGCTAGAAAGAGGGGGTCCCACGCCGACTCCCATCGTGAGGGCGCCGGGTGTGCGCTGGGCTCGAGGGGCAACGTCAGCATCGCGCCTCGACTCGCTCCCGGCAACAGCCAGGGGTCGTACGAGTAGGCAACGTGGTCGACGTCCCCAAGCACGATGCTCGCCTCGCGCAGACAGTAGTCTATGGCCTGGTACGGAAGCTCCCACGTCGAAAAGGGTGTGGGACGCTTGGCGTACTTGATGCGTGAGAAGCGCTCCTCCTCCACCGCCGCCTCCACCTGACCATTCCGAACAAGGCACGCGGCGGAGTCATGATAAACCGCGTTGATCCCGAGCGTGTACATCGTAAGAGACTCCCGCGCCCGTTTTTGTATGGCCTGGTATATCAGGTGGTGGTGTGCGAGCCTTCGCCATCAAGTCGAAGCACGCTACCACAACACTGCGTGAAGGAAAAAAGACGGGGCCCGCCACGTCAGCTGCAAGCCCTCCGTCAGCTCGCGGTCCACAGAACTCGAGGTTATCGTTGAGGAGGGCGTATCAGAAGGTGAACCAGGCGTCCTAAATTATTGAGTAGGCGCTTCCAAAAACTGGCACGAGTCGGCTCCTGCTCCACTGGCGTTCTCCTTCAAATGGCTTCTGCGGTTTCTTACGTTGTCTTCGGTTCAACAAATCGGCGGGCTACCATCATGATCTCCACATCGTCAATCGAAAGTGCCTTGCGCTGAAAGTCGCCGGCCACGGCTCCGTAGCCGGCCTCCACCACGAAGCCCGCCGCTTCCATGAGCAGTGTCAGCTCCCGATAGGTGTAGGCGCTGCAGTGAAATTCGACGTCCCGGGCCTCACCCTTCGGGCTCCGGACCGTTTCTATCCACTTGCTGGTACACGTTCGCGGGTCGAAGTCCGCGTCGCCGTCGAGATGACGAACCACGGACAAGGCGTTGATGGCCTGGAGGACGAAGGGGGCGCCCGGCCGGAGGGAGCGCGCTACGCTCGTGAGAACGCGTCTGTTGCCTTCGTCACCACCGGCAATGCCGAACCCGCCCTCACAGAGGCAGATGGCAGCATCGAATTCGTTGTCGAAGCGAAGGTCTCGGGCGTCGGCGACAAGAAACTCCGCATTTAGTCCTTCATCTGACGCACGCCCCTTCGCCACGTCAATAAAACCCTGGGATATGTCCGCTCCCACCGGGTGAAACCCGCGACGAGCGAGCTCCAGAGAATGTCTGCCGGGTCCACAGCCCACGTCCAGAATCCGCGCGCCAGGTGGTAGCTGAAGCAGGTCGACGAGGAAGTCCACCTCATCCATCGTCCCGTGAGTGAAATCGTAGTCGAGGTATGCTTCGCGCAAGAAGTCGCCGATTGCGGCGTAGTACGCGCCATCTAGAGGTGTCGTCTGAGTTCCCTACGTTAGTTCGAGCCCGACGAGGCGTTCAGGCGCCGCAGCACCATTTGTAGCACCCCGCCATGTCGATAGTATTCCACCTCGACCACACTGTCGATCCGTGCCGTTGTGTCGAAGGTGCGCTCCTTGCCGTCGTCCGCGTGGACATGAACGGTAACGGTCTGGCCGGGGGTGATGCCACCGGCTATGCCCAGAATGTCGTACGTCTCCGTGCCGGTGAGACCCAAGGTTTCTCGAGTCTCGCTGCTCTTGAACTGGAGCGGGAGGACACCCATTGCCACCAGGTTGCTGCGATGAATGCGCTCGTAGGTCTCGGCGATCACTGCCTTCACTCCCAGCAGCATCGGTCCCTTGGCTGCCCAGTCGCGCGAGCTTCCCGAGCCGTATTCCTTGCCCGCGACGACGATCAGAGGCACACCATCCGCCAGGTAGCGCTCTGAGGCGTCAAAGATGCGCATCACGTCACCGTCGGGCTGGTGGGCCGTCCAATCCCCCTCGTAGTCGGGTGTCATCTCGTTGTGCAGCCGGATGTTTCCAAAGGTGCCGCGGACCATCACCTCGTGATTGCCGCGACGCGCGCCGTAGCTGTTGAAGTCCTTACGCTCCACGCCATGCTGGATCAGGTATCCGCCCGCGGGGCTGTCCTTGGGGATTGAGCCGGCCGGTGAAATGTGATCGGTCGTCACCGAGTCGGCCAGCTTGACGAGGACGCGCGCATCCGTGATGTCCTGAAAAGACTGTGGTTCGGGCGCGAGATCTTGGAAGAATGGGGGCTCCTGCACGTACGTCGACTCGTTGTCCCACTCGTAGAGGTTTCCCTCGGGAATGGGGAGGAGCTTCCAGCGTTCGTCGCCCGTGAAGACGTGTGAGTATTCCTCGGCGAACAGCTCCGGTGTGACCGACTCGGAAATCGTGCGGGCGATCTCTTCCGGCGCCGGCCAGATATCGGCCAGGAACACCGGCTGTCCCTCCTTATCGACGCCTAGAGGCTCGCTCGTGAGGTCCGTCTCTATCGATCCGGCCAGGGCATAGGCGACGACCAGCGGGGGTGACGCGAGGTAGCTGGCCCGCACCTCCGGGTGGATGCGCCCCTCGAAGTTCCGGTTGCCGCTCAATACGGCCGCGACCACCAGCTTTTCCTTCATCACCGCTTCCGCGACATT
>QHBP01000143.1 GCA_003244175.1 Chloroflexota bacterium
TCGTCTGGGTCGAGGGGCAACAGAATCCCTGGCTCCTCTTCACCGACCTTCGCCCCCGCGCGGTGGGCATCGCCTGGTACGGGTTGCGGATGTGGATCGAGATGGGGTTCAAAGTGCTCAAAGGGCTCGGCTGGCACTGGGACAAGACCCGCCGTACCGATCCAGATCGGGTGGCACGCTATTGGCTCGTGCTCGCGGTTGCCACGATCCTGACCCTGGCCACCGCAACCCGGATCGAAGATGCGGCCCTGCTCGCTCTGCCACCGGCCATGCTCCACGCCCCGCCCACGCGACCGCGCTGGCGTCCGCTGGGTACGACCCGCACGGTCAGCTTGATCTCCCAGGGCATCGCTGACCTTCGCCGCCGATCACTCTCGGCAAGCTCTGGACCCGATACTGGCTCCGTCCCGAGCCATGGCCCGACCCACCGTCTGCGCTCCAGGTGCACTACCATGATTCGTCCTAATGTTCTAATACCTACCCCTGTCAGCCCCCCGTGGAGCGAGCTCGCCGTCCTCGGCAAGCGCTCCGGGGCGGCGAGCCTCTACCGTATGCAAATTCTGCGATGTGCTCGCCTGGGCCATGTGCCGCGCCATTTATCTGCCGAAGCTGCCGAACCTAGCCAGGCAGGGGCGGGTCGGGCTCGATTGACTCCTCGATGCCGTGTTTAGCCGCGAGATTACCGGATTTCCAGGAGCCGGGGGCCGTAAGCTGTGAACCATAGATACCCCCACGCGATTAGACTGATCAAAGGAGACGTGATGTTGATACCGACGAACACTGCGTACTTCAAGGGGCGGCTCGAAGCCCAACGCGAGACGTTCCAGCATCAGATCGTGAGCGAGATCGCAGACGGGCCTATTCGGCGGGAGCGGCTGGAAGCGCTGCCCGCCGCCATCACTCCGGTCGACGATATAGGGACGAAACAATCATGACGGAGCGCGACGAGCCTATCGGGGATCGCAAGGCGTTTGACCGATTTCATGTCGCCGTCCTGGAGGCATTGTACGGCCTCGAGCAGGATGGTGTGAGTCCCTCGAATGAAGAGGATCTTGAAGGGCGACTCGGATACAGCGACGGCGTCGGGTTTAGGCGCGACCGTCCGTTGATTGAGGATGCATTGACTGACCTTCAGTCCCTGGAATGGATCGAGATAGATCCTCGCTATCTCATCCGGGTCACACCGGCGGGGCGGCACGTGGCCGCGCTGGTGTGTGCAGCAGTTGCTTATCCGCCAACTTGCCTGAGAAGGCAAATAACGTCACAGCGACCGCTTTCCTGACCTGCTCGGGTCCTTGCGATATGCCTCGACGACATCGGCGGGTGCCGGGAAGAAAGCATCAGGTCCGAGAAGGGTGATGATTCCGTACTCCTCAAGCTCCTCAAGGATGTGGTCGGCGACATTCGTCAGGCACAGCTGGACGCAGCGCGATCTGAGGGTCTGATGCACCCGATGGAGCGTCTGGGCAGCCGAGTAGTCAATGTCTCCGATGGCCGAGGCGTCGAGACAGAACCAGCTGAGCGGAGAGCCGTCGTTCACGAAGGCGACGATATCCTCGGGGAGCACATGCGCGTTCGCGAAGTAAAGGCTCGCACCGAAGCGGTAGATGATGAGCCCCTCAAGCGTCCGCTTCCCAGAGCCAGCTGTCGTAGTTCGCCAGTGCCCGGGGTCAGTCGGAATCAGCACTGTGTTCCTGGGGTGGTAGCTGTGGCGGATGTGGTCGATCAACGACAGCACAATGGCCAGGGCGATGCCTTGCTCCACACCGATGAATACCACGGCTGCCGCCGTCAAGGTCGCGACGATGAACTCGTCGCGGCGCACGTCGAGGATGGCGCGCATCTGACGAACGTGGATGAGCTGCACGCCGATCAGAAACACGACCGCGGCGAGGGCGGATGTGGGGAGGTATTTCAGGGGTGCCGTGAGAAAGAGCAAGACAATGAGCAGCACGCCGCTCGTTGTCAGCTGCGCGAGCTGCGTTCGGCCGCCCGCGGTGTCCACTATCTCGGTCTTCGTTGGGCTCCCATTGACGACGAACGTGCCAGACAAGCCGGCGGCAATGTTGGCAAGGCCCAGGCCGACGAGATCGGTGTTCTCGCTGAACTCCTCGTCGTATCTCGCCGCATACGCACGTGATGTCGCTGCGCTCTGAGCCAGGATAACGACAAACAGCGAGGCAGCGGTGGCGACGAGCGACCGTCCGTCGGCCCAATGAACATCCGGGAGCCCAAAGTGCGGCAGGCCCTGAGGGACGGGTCCCAGCACAGCGATTCCGCGCGCCGAGAAGTTCGCCGCCCAGCTCACGACGATGGTCCCGACGACCGCGATGAGCGCGCCAGGGACCCGCTTCGTCACACGGCTCGTCCCGAGGATAACGACAATCACCGAGAGTGATATTGCGAGGGTGAGGATGCTGGCATCAGGCACCTCTTTGACGATGTCCACGAGCTTCTGAAGAGTTCCGCTTCTGCCGCCTCGAACTCCCAGCATGTCGGCGACCTGCCCAACGGCTACCTGGATCCCGACACCGGTCAGGAATCCGATCAGGACGGTACGCGACAAGAAGTTGGCAAGAAACCCCAGCCGGATGAGCCGAGCGGCAAGCAAGAAACTCGCCGCGAGAAGAGCAGAGAGACTCGCCAGAGCCACATACCGAGGGGAACCCAGTGTCGCGAGACCTGCAATGCCGGCTGCGAGAATAGCGGCAGTGGCGGAGTCCGCGCCGACAACCAGGTGGCGCGATGAGCCGAAGATGGCAAATACCGCCATTGGCAGCAGAATTGTGTAGAGGCCGGTGCTGACCGGCGTTCCCGCGATCTTCGCGTAACCGAGAACCTCGGGAATGCCGAGGGCGGCGAGGGTGACGCCGGCCAGTACCTCTGTCGGAATGCGTGACGGAACAACGGGCATGATCCCCTGGAGCACGTGCCGTTGATGCTGGAGGAAGATCTTCACAGGCATCATTAGGTTGTGCGGGAGCTAGTCAAGATCCTCGCTCTTGCCCACTCGCCGGAGAGGACGGCCAGGGCGACAACCAAGGCCAGATCGTGATGTTGTCCTTCTGACCGTGTAGAAGTCGGCCATGGCGCGTTCAGACGTGACCATGTCGCCTCTGCCGGATCGATTCTGCTGGACGCCGGCGGCTTCCAGCGAGGTGACAAGGGTCGACGAGGTCAGCCCCAGGAAGAGAAAGGAGGCTCAATCAAGCACCGAAAGCGTGCGCTTAACCTGCGCACGCATCATAGCCTTATCCGCGATTGAATAGTACAGGTAGATCCCGTTGTTTCCCTCGATCGCGGAAGCGGCGAAACCGATGTCGGTGTCGCCTGGAGCGCCCGGCGGCGGAGTAATGAGCGGATCGTCACCCCGTGCGGCGATACGCGTGAAACTTGCGTCGAACGCGATCCAGCCGATACGCCATTTCGCGTCCCGTGTTGCGCCGTTATAGAACATGACGGGACGCATTGGATCGCTGCACAGCACCGGACCCGTACTGAGGTGCCAGCCATCCCAATGGGCCGGTCGTGCCTCGAAGATAGGTGATAGGACCGTCCAGGGCCCGCCAACAGCAGGGGCCGAGGCGATCCCTACCCTGGAAGCATCGCTCCGTGCGTATTCGAAGAATAGGCGCCACGTCCCGTCCGCGACGGGAACGATCGTCGCCTCCTTCGGATTCATCACGCGATCCGAGTACGGTATCGCGATTCCACCCTTGTGCAAATGTTCCACATCCGGGCCCGCCGCCAGCAGCAGTTGTCCCTTCAAGATAGTCTGGTTCCATCCGGTGTAGTAGACGTACGTTGTGTCCTCGACCACGGCGACGGTTGGATCTTCGCACCCGTCTTTGTCGTCGTCGTCGTCGTCGGGCCCCGGCGCGATAACAGGATGATCGCCCATTTCAAAGCGCAGCCCGTCCGCTGACCGGCCATAGTAGATGCGCGCCACCTTCTCCGCAGCGATCTCGGCATGGTTAACGGCCCGCAGCAACAGCTCGTAGGGCTCCTGCTCGCGCCAGACGAAGGGGTTGAGAGTATACATCTCCTTCAGTGGGCTCGTACGCACTAGTTGCAGGGGCACGATCTGCTCGACGGTGAAAGCGGCCATACTCTCTATCCTGACGGTTCAAAAGCTAGCTGCAAGGGATCGGACTACAAACTGATCGGTGCCAGCCCGGTCTCGGGATCGTATCTCCGATGGAGATGGGTCGGAGTCTCGGCCAGCATAATCTCCAGTGTCGGTCGGACGTGGGCCTCGATCAGATGGCCACCCCACGCTGTACCGTCGCTTTTGCCGACGACGACGTGGGCGTGGACGATCGGCTCTCCGTCCTTGAGGGCGATGTCGCCAACCAGGGAGAGTACCTCGACCTGTTCGCGTATGGGTATCTTCTTGAACTCCCTGATAGCCAAATCGAAGTACCCCAGGATCACGTGACTGAAGGCGCCGATCGCTGTGAAGTGGCTGCCGGCGAGCCCCTGCTGTTTGGCGAAGTCGAGCAGTCCCGACGTCGCTTCATCGCTGCTGTCGAAGATGAGAGCATAGGTCTTCTCGCCTCGACTGCTGATCAGCTTTTGTCTCACTCCGGCATTCCTTTCAGCACATGCATTGGGTTGGTTGGCAGCCTCAGGCCTCCAGAATCTAATCATTGTCACAATTTAGGTCAGTCCCAGACTGGACTTCCCGACTGCCGCACCCGTGGTGAGCTGGTTGGTGTCGGTTCCACCCGTGATCCGCGTCTGCTTGCGCCGCTATGATTTCTTGGCTGCAGCTCCTTTCGCTGACTCCGTGCTGGACAGTTGTCGCATCCGCTGCTGGCCGCGTGTCGTCACCTTCCATCCGTCTGGAGACTCCCATAGCTGGCCACGTGTTAGCAGCTCCTTGAGAGCGCTGTCGAGCTCTTGTGCTGTCAGTATTGGGGATGAGAACAGCTTCAACCCGGAAGCGGGTGCGACCGCGTCGTGGTGGGCCGCTGACACGACTTCCATCGTAACCAGAAGCTTGGTCGGGGCGTCCCATCTGGCGTCTGGGCGTGGTGTCGCGTGGAGAAGGTACTCTCGCAGAACGACCGCCTCATTTTTCTTCTCATCACGCGCTCCGTACACGAGGGTGAGAGCCGACTCTCGAGCATTGCCGTGAAGCTCGGCGAGAAGCATCTGACGGAGAGGCGTGTCCAGCTCGTCGCGGTACTTTTCAACAAATCCATCCCAGCGATCTGGCTGGTGCCCGAACCACGTCCGTAGCTCGCGGCTGGGACCGAGATCCTTCATCCAGGCATCCAGACGGGCAACTTCTTTCGAAACTCCGCGCGCCCATAGTCGATCTACCAGCACCCGCAGGCCATCATGCGCCTCCGGCGGCTCGTAGGCTCGCTTCAACCGGATAGACGAAGGCGCTGGTTTGGAAACTCCACTTCCCATCTGACCTCCTCCCGCATCTCACACTCCGTTGAGCGAAGATACTTGAGTCCCTTCGCTAGGGGCCGGATCGAGCGCATGCCTCATGGTACAGAGTTCGACCAAGAATAGCGTGAAGACCAGCCGGTGTGACGCGCATCTCATGTTCACCGCGCGGGCTTCCTCAAGCGAGTTGGTGGCCCTGTGAACCCTATTGACCGCACAACGATCAGCGGTCACTTTCTCTGGATGAGGCGTACTACACTGAGGACACCAAGGAGCGGCGACGATGAGGGGACGGATCCATCGACGCCGGGCTGCCCTCCGCCGTGGGATGTTGGTCACCGGTTTCAAAGGGGGAATGTCAATCTGATGGTCGCCGCTTGCCCGGTTGAAAGGGGTGTATCTCACGATTCTCAACCTGTAGGGAGACAGCGAGAAGCTGATTGCCGGCATGTTGACATCTCAGCGGGACGGTCCGGATGGTGCAGAAGGGGATGAGTGAATGCGGATGGACGCACATCGCAGCTTTATCACTGTTCAGGGCTCAAGAAAGTATAGAAACGGATGACACCGACACACCTACTCTTGGCGACTGACGGCTCGGAGTCGTCTCTGGAGGCGGCCCGTATGGCTCGCGATCTCCTGAATCCCGCCGCGCTATCCCGCGTCACAATACTAGCCGTCGTAGCGCCGATCAATACGATGCCCTTTTACACGTACGCCGGGTATGGTGGTCTCCTGTCACAGGATGCCTGGGACGACGTAACCGCAGAAGCGGAGAAGACGGCCAAGGACGCCCTGCAGCGTACGATGGAAGAATTGGGCACGACTGCGCCGGCCGAGTCCGTCGTTCGGCGCGGCTCACCCGCCGATGAGATTGTGCAGTGTGCCGGTGAGCACGGCGTCGGGCTCATCGTCATGGGCAGCCGCGGTTGGGGGGAGATGCACGCAGTCCTGCTGGGAAGCGTGTCGGAACGGGTGTTGCACACCGCACCGTGTCCAGTATTGATCGTCCGAGCGACTGTTACGCGTGCCACGTGAGTCCACGCCCGACTTCATCGTGGGTGTCTTTCTCTACCGGTTGGGATCACCCCATCTACGGGGAGACAGAGTGCCAGGCAACGGACGTCCCCCGCCTGCCACTTTCGTATTCCAACCCGCGCACCAGCAACCTCTTTTAGTGCACCCGCTCGGCAACCATCGCGAGCTTCCGCACGCGCCTCGCGGTCAGCCAGGTAACCCATTGCCGGTGCTCCGCAAGCATCTCGTTGCATGCCTCGGTCCCCATGGCTCGGCACAGGGCTCCTCGGTGACGGTTATAGGCCGCCGTCAAACGCCAAGCCATCGCGGCGTGCTGACCGGTATGATCCTCCACCTGGACAGGCCGGAAGCCGTGTGATTCGAGGAGCGCTATAAGGTCATTCTCTTGGATCAGATAGATGGCGTCGCCCCCCGGCATCAGGTGCCGTTCCTCCGGCGTGAGTGGCTGGCCTTCTTCCAACGTCAATCCGAAACGTCCGCCGGGGCGGAGTACCCGCCCAACTTCTTGAAGAAGCGCGCCCTTATCCGGGATGGCCAGCATTGTTTCCAACAGGAGCACAGCCTCGAAATTGCCGAGCACTGGTAGCCTCGTTGCGTCGGCTTGATGAAAGCTCGTGCGCAGCGTGGCACGGTGCATCCTCGCGGCGAGCCTGGCGAGGTGGACCGCCTCCGGCGAGTGGTCAATGCCCACCAGATTGCATCCTGTCTTACGAGCAAGATAGAGTGCGGGACCGCCGGTCCCGCAACACAGATCGAGGACACGAGACCGCGCGGCCACCTTGGAAGCCCGTGCCAGCCACACGACCTCATCGGCGGTCACAAAACTCTCCTGTCCGACGTATTGGCCGCGGCCGTGTGCTTCTCGGGCTGCCGGATCAAGTGCTTGCAACCGCCTCTCTCTGTCGCCTTCGTGCCAATCTGTCGGCGCTCTCGCTATCCCCATGCGCCTCTCCGTCTTACAACAGAGACCTGGACGGTAACGGAGCGGCTGCTGAAACCTGCAGGAGCTGAGCGTACGTCGACGGCTCCTCGCGCGAAGTGCCGGAACCGTTTTATCCACCACGGCGGACCCAGAAAGTTTGGATGGACCAGGCCCCGCTGCTTACCTGGGCCACTCATGAGCTAGTGTTCCACGGAACTCTGGACACCGAGCAGACTAGTCTCGAGCTGCGGCAGGAAGTATGAGACCTACGTCTTGATGGCACAGAACGCTACATGCAAGGGAAAGCAGGTTGCGCAATATCGTCGCCGGTATCATCCAGCGGGATACTCGGCGAACAGCCACAGCCTCGTGTACCACCTGTACAGAGCGTGGGCCCGGACACTCGTTTCATTAGATGCCGGCCTCGATGTCGTAGTACTGATGGTCTTCACGCCAACCTCCCATCCCCTCGCCGACGCTCCGATAGTCTTCGATGAACTCGATCTCGCGCAGCCACTTGACCATCTTGAAACCGAGCTGCGTCTCCACTCGGAGACGCAACGGGGCCCCGTGCGGAACCGGGAGCGGCTTGCCGTTCATCTCGTAGGCGAGGATCGTCTGATACTGGGTGGCCAGCCTCAGGTTGAGGGTGCCGTAGAAGTAGCCTCCGGCCGGCGCATGGACCTCGCTCGTGGTCTTGTCATCCATGGCGTGGAACACCACATAGCGGGCCTGAGGAAGTGGATGGCACAGTTCCATGATGTGCCGCAACGAAACGCCTCCCCATTCGGCCACGTCCGACCATCCCTGAATGCAGTCGTGCTTGGTGATCTGGGTCTCCTTGGGCATGGCACGCAGATCATCGAGCGAGAGGCGCAGCGGCTGCTGCACCAATCCGGTGACGTCCAGCCTCCAGTTGGAGAACTCGTTGCGGGCCATCGCCTGGTAGACATCGTCTCGAGGAGGATGGCCGTTGGCCCAGAAGTACCGCGCTATGGCCGAACGCGCATAGTCCTGTTTGGATCTCTCTCGACCAAACAACAGCAGGCTAGCCGCGTGCATCACATGGCCAAGGGCGCGTTGCGTGCCGCGCGGGTGGTCCAGCGAAACCCGGGTCGCCGCCGCGTGCACCGCCACGATGACAATGTAGAAGATGATGCCAATGGCAACCGCCGCCTGGAGATGCTCCGCATGTCCCCAGACGATCAACGCCACCTCCTTGCCAAACCCATGCACGATGACCATCACGGTATGCACGATGATGAACAAGACAAATCCGATCATCGCCAGAAAATGCAGGCTGCGCGCGGTCTGCCGCCCTCCAAAGAGCTTGATGTACCAGGGAAAACGGGCGGCGATTGACGGAGACATTGCCAACCCGGCCAGGATCTGGAACGGCGCCAGCAAGAAAACGACCCCGAAGTAGGACAGTTTCTGTACCGCATCGAATGGTTGACCCGGCAGATTGGCAGGTAGTCTCAGGTGCAGGTATGTGACTACGTCATTCCAGGCGTCGGGGAGGATCGACCACGAGGTGGGCACGAGATAGGACCATTGACCGAAGGCAAAGAGCAGGACCACGTAGGCCAGCCCGTTCAGGATCCAGAAAACATCGCCGAAGAAGTGCCAGTGTCTTCCCAGTCCGAGGGAGTTGTGGCCCGGCATCGCCAGCCAGGGGGAGACATCCTTTTCCTCTTGCAACGCCGTGTAGACCCGCGACCTCGACATCGGGTCCAGAGCCGAGTAGATCTCGTCCGAACTCTGCTCGGGTACCTCTTGCCCGGTGAGCTTCAACCACTCGTTGCCGGGATTGCAGTTGTCGTTTCGGTAAAGCCGCGGAAAAGCGGAGAGGATCTGGACGCCGCTGCGTATCAGAATCGAGATGAAGACGATGTTGATCAGGTGCGTAAGGCGCAGCCACCCGGGGAAGAAGGTGGGATCATGCATTGAGGCACGTCCTGTTCATCATGAATGTGCATGCCCATGCGGCAACCCCGGCGGCTCTCGGATCAGGATCAAGCTCGGGATACTCCAGCCGCCGAGGTCGCGTTACATGCGGCGCATACGAAGGCATAACCTCCCGTTCGGTTACACGACCTCCCGCACCTT
>QHBP01000104.1 GCA_003244175.1 Chloroflexota bacterium
AGCAGGAGGCGGAGTCTCAGTTCGCCTCGGCCCCCGAGGGCCTGCACGAGAACGCCTAAGTCCCGACTTCGCGCGGACTTGCCGCTCCCGTTCCGGCGAGGCCGGCAAGGGAGCGGCTGTAGTCCGACTCGTTCCCTCCTCCGGAGGATAGTCTGGAGGAGAGAGGATGCGTACCTTGTGAGGATCTTCTACCTCTTGTCCTCCAGCAGACTCTAGTCGCGTGGAGACACCGCCCAACGTTCGAATCTTCTGGGACGAGCACAACCTCTTCCATCTCCTCACGGAACGAGCACACCGAGGCATTACCGTCGAAGACGTCGAGCACGTGCTGACCGATCCGGACACGCAATCTCGCACTCNNGCACTCTGCCCACAGCCGCCGGCCCGCTTATCGGCCCAGGACCGACTGGACGTCCGCTCGCCGTGATCACCGTTGGTGTCGCCGAGCTGTACGCCAAGATTGCCTGGTGGGTGACGGAGAAGACCTGGAGGAAAGTCCATGACCGCTCAGCATGAGCAGATGACCGAGGAGGAGCTGGAGGCGCTCACCGAGCAGGCCCTTGACACCGAGGTACAAGTCCCTACGATCGCTCCATCCTGTCGTCACATGGCGCGGTCTTTGCGACGCTCTCACGTGTCATCGAGCCAGGACCCGGCTACTTATTCGCAATCTTTGTCAGCGCCCGAACCGTTTGAACAATCGCCCACACGATGAAGGCGATGACCAAAAGGAAGACGAACAAGATGACTACCTCTGGTATATGCGCTCCGACCATGCGCGCGTCCTTTCCACCGTTAGCTCTTTGGCAGCGGTGCCGCGTCAGCATAGACGAAAAATAGTGCTTCCACACCCGTAGAAATACGGGCATGTGCCCTGTGTTTCTATGGGCGACGCGCCGCGGGTGAGGATGCCGAGGACGCGGAAGTGACCGCCGATCGCCAGTCAACGGCGGATGCCAGCGCGCTCACGACGAATTGATTTAAGCTGACTCCTTCACAGTCAGCGGCCCGACTCAGCGAAGCATGCAGGGTCTTCGGACATCGAACGAGAATACGGCCGCTGAACTCTAGGTCCGCAACGGGTCCGGGAATCGGCTTGCCGTCTTCCAGTGCCACCTTGATCCATCCATACATCGCGTCTCGAACGCTGTCGTACGCCTCATCGGGCGTAGAGCCCTGGCTAAGACATCCTGGTAGTTCCTGCACTTCGGCAACATAGCCGGCCTGGCCATTCTCATCCTCATCCCTTATGAGCACGATGTGATAAGGAAGGCGCAGGTAACCCTCAATTGTCTTCATCATCCAACACCTCCTCTATCGCCCGAATGGCCTTCGACACATATGTGGGTAGTAACGGTTCGTTCTGCTTCACCGTAACGTTGTAGGTCAGTTTTGGATGGGAGTAGATTGCGTGATTTCTCCCTCCCCAACGGTACGCAAAACCTGCAGCTGTTAGCATCGTATCCAATTCGTTCGGTGAGACGTTCCGTCTGCGCCCCTTGAGCTGCTCGACCGCGCGTCGCACGTCCACGTAATATGATAGCGTATATGCTATCGCCGACAAAGCGGGAGCACAAGAAATATTCGACGCTCAGCTCTCGCCGTGCGGCTAGGGCCGGCCCACCTTACCTGAACCGCTTGTACCACACGAAAGTGACGATCGAAACGACAACAAGAATCAGTATCGGGAGCACCGTAACGCCGTTCATGTCGAATCCTTTCACACCTAGACTTCCGAGAGGTCGACGACACACGTGATGTGCGGCACCGTCACCACACGCGACGGCCACGCGAGGGGAGCCGTCTTACCTGACGGCTCACTGATTTTCAGTTCTGAAGCAGCGGTGAAGGAGAGCCGGTGCGCCTCGGACGGCGGTGCCGGCTCCCAGTAGCTCGACTGTCGCTGACTCGGACGCCACATGCTCCCGGTCAAGGAGCCAGGCGCCCCGTCCAGGGGCAGTGTCATGGTGTACGAAGTGCCCACGTCATCCGTGACCTGATCGAAGCCCTGCCACTCGATGTAGTGCGTGACTCGCCTGCCCAGGCGGAACCACCAGGCCCACAGTCTCGTGGAGACTTCCAGCCCCGCGGTGCCCAGGACAAGGCGTTCAAGTATCAGCGTCGCAGGACCGAGGCGATATCGCAGTCTGGGATGCAGAGTCGAGACACAGCGGCCAGTAACACGTTGCCAATCGAGCACGGATCGGAGGGCGCCTAAGGCCTGCCTCGGGCCCAATTTCTCAATACCGATCCGCTGAAGCTCTGGGTCGTTAGGAAGGCCAAGCAGCAGCTCCGCCACCTGCCGGTGGTCCGGAGAGAGCGGGCCGCGACCATTCGCGGCTCGCTCTACCGGCTCCATGTGTGCTGTTCTGCGTCCGTCATGGTAGTCGGTCAAGGTACGCAGACTCTCGCGTAGGGCCCATGCCTCCTGCTCGTCAGGCGTCATCGTCGCTATTCTTCGGTCGTCCCGGTCACTGCCTATCCCTTCACGAGCCAGCTGTGGGTCGGGTCGGCCCCCTCAAGGCGCAAAGGGCGGTGCTGTAACAATCCAGGGCTCTTGACAAGCTAGGGCAGAATTTCTCCATACACGCGTCCATCGGAAGACTCATTGCGCGGTTTGGAGAGCCACACGGCCGTCTTTCCACTTATTCCCGGTTGCACTTGATCACCCGCATCCTGCGTGACCGAAAATCTTCGTCCTGTTTCAATGTTTTCACCCAGAAGGTCGAAATTCGCCCTCACGCTGGACAAGATGATGATGATTCCCACGACTCCCTACCCACACGACGACATTGTCACTAACGGCAGGAGATCACTTCGCGTGAAAGAATTAGGAGAAAAAGGTTGCGTAAGAGCCCGCCTCCGCCTCCCGCTGAGAGCGGAGAAGACTGACCAGCGGGACGGACGCGAGGGCAGCGGATGTCCCCAGGATTTTGAGCAGCTTCCGTCTAGATATCACGGCTTCTCGCCTCACTTTCGATATTCAGCTCGACCGTTCCATACGCTTGGTTTGTTTGCATCGGGTCACACGTCAGCCTAGCCCTACCACGGCGATTCCACACCTGTAGAAATACGGGGTACATACCCCGTATTTCTACGGGGGCCGTTTGCACGGCGTTGTGCCTACACTCAGCCAGACGTCGCGGGTGCCCGCGAGCTTAAACGCAAGCTGTGACAAATCAGAAAGGTAGAGGATCATCCAAAACATCGACACCGGCAACACTTCTTCGGCCGTGCAGATAAAGACGTCAACCCTGGCGGAGATTGTCCAGGCGCTGATCCAAGGCCGTCCGGGTCGTGCCCACGACCCGACCTGGGTGCAAGAGCGAGCCGACGAGGCGGGCCTCGATCCACACGACTCGGCAGCTCTCGAGGCGTTGCATCTTCGCCTTCGCGACGGCACAGCCCTGTTGACCGGCTGGACCAAATCTGGGTGGTTCTGACGGATGTGCCAGCCATCGCGCACCACGAGGCGGATGCCGCTAGCCTCGTCCGCGCGGTTCTGCTCGCCGCTCAGCTCACCAACGCCTACTGCTCCGCGCTGACCGCAACGCTGGAAACCCCCGGCCGCATCCTCTCCGACTCACCCGATACCCGTTGGACGCGGTGCGTCTCCACGTGCTGCGTCGCCGCCGGTGGGGAATGGGAGCAGGCCGGGCATGCGGCAGTCGCGGTCGAACTCTTCATGACAGCGCTGGAGCTGCTCGACGACGAGGAGGACCGAGAGGAAAGTACTTTGCGCTCAGTCTTCGGCGCTCCACGCGTCCTAAACATCTCCACGGGCTTGCTGTGCCTGGCTCTGCAAACCTTGATCGACTCGTACGGCGCGCAGGCCGCCATCATACTCCTCGAGGCTGCACCCTGGTGCTGTCGGCCTCCTCGTCGGGACAGGCAAGGGTCTCATGGGTGCTTCCCGAGGGTGTGCTCTGGGACCGCGGCGTCCGCGCGGGAGACCGGGTCCTCGCCGTCGACGGGCACCCGGTGACGAAGAATGATGCCGGCTACCGGTGGGTTGTGCAGCTTGTGGCACGCACGCGGGCGACCGGGATGCGCGTCAATGCCGCCGCCCTTCGCCGCGGTCACGACACCTGGCCGCTGCTCGTCCTCAGTCCGTGGTTTCTGCTGTTCGGCACACTGGTGGCATTCCGCGCGCCGCGGGCGAGTGTCGGCGCGGCAACTTACTCTCTTTTTGGCAGCGCGGCCTTTGCGCTGGCCCTGGCGCCGGGAGCCGACGACGACAACACCATCATGGCCGCGGCCGAGATCGTCGCGGTCCTCGCCTTTGCCTACGCCTTCGCCCGCTTCTTCCTGACCTTTCCCGTCCCACGGATGACGCGCGGCCGCAGCCGGCTGCTGGCCGCTCCGCCAACCGCCGCCGCCATTCTCGGTCTCGCCGTTTTCCTGGTGCCGTCTCTCTATCACGCGGCCTCCACCCTGCGTGTTGCCGTCCTTTCCGCCTACCTCGCCATTCGGGGCCGGTCTCCTGACGTGGGGATTTGTCGCGACTGGAGACCGCGGCATGCGGCGGCGCCTGGTTGTCCTGAGCGCCGGTGCGGTTGCCTCCGTCCTCCCTCTGGTCACCCTGTCGCTCGCACCCAGGCTGTTTGGCGCGCACCCGCTCATTCCTCCGGAGCAGGCGGCTCTCGCCGTGGTGCTCCTCCCCGCCGGCTTTACCTACGCCATCCTTCGCCACGACGTCCTGCACGTGCCGCTCATCCAACGTTGGCTCGTCCAGGGGTTGCTGTGGAGCGCTCTGCTGGTCCCATGCGTCGGAGTCGCCTACGTGTTGCGGACGCTTCCCCCGGTTGGACCGCGTTCCCCAGACCTCTGGATCACTGCCGTCGCGCTTCTCCTCGGTGGTGCCGCGTTCCGATGGCTGTACGGTTGGTTGTCGTCCGTAATCGATCGCCTGATCTTCAAAGACAGCTACGACTACCGCGGATCGCTGCAGCGGCTCAGCGCCCATCTCTCCTTGGTCAGGCGACCTCGACACCCTGGCCGAATCGCTTCCGGAGACGCTGCGCCGGCTGATGAACCTGGAGTTCGTGGTGCTGTTGGTGCACGAGGGGACGACGACCCACGTGCAAGGTGTCGCCGGGTCCGCCAATCCCGCAACGTTGCAAGCAGTTATTGAGGCAGCGGGAGGCCGCTCTCGCGATCTCCATTTCGGTCCGATCCCGGACGACGGACACCCGGCCTTGCTCATCCCATTGCACCTGGGGGAGGCGGTCGTTGGCTGCCTCTGCCTGGGCCCCAAGATCAGCGGGGAGCCCTTCCGCTCCGTGGACCGCGACCTGCTCTCGACTCTGAGTGGTCACCTCGCCGCCCTGGTTCAAAACGCACAGCTCACCGACGATCTGCGCCTGAAGGTCCGCACTCTGGACGTGCTCAACGACCGCCTGGAGGGCGCACACGAGGA
>QHBP01000242.1 GCA_003244175.1 Chloroflexota bacterium
CGAGGAGCCACGGTTCCTCATGTTGGAGACCATTCGAGAGTATGCGGCGGAAAAGCTCACCGCGTCGGGGGAGGAGCAGCGGGTGCGCGAGGTGCATGCCGCCTTCTTCACGAGACTGGTCGCCCAAGCCGAGCTGGAGTTCTGGGGTCCGGAGGAGAAGGCATGGTCGGACCGGCTGGAACGTGAGCTGGATAATTTGCGTGCGGCGCTATCCTGGTTCCTCCAGCAGGAACACCACGCGGCTGCACTCTGGCTTGCCGCCGCCCTCGGCCTATTCTGGGACGATCATGGGCATCTAGAAGAAGGCCGCCGCTGGCTCCAGGCGGCCCTTTCAGGAGGCGCCGGAGCCGGTCCAGCCGAGCGGGCAAAAGCGCTGGATGCCGCAGGGGTGTTGGCCCGCATCCAGGGCGACTTCCCCCAGTCGAGCATGCGCTTGGAGGAGAGCCTGCGGCTCTACCGGGAGGTGGGAGACCAACGAGGAGCCGCAATCGCGCTCACGCACCTCGGCGGTCTTGCCCGTCTTCAGGGCGATCTTGACCGCGCGGCGCAGCTTCTACAAGAGAGTCTCGCCATGCACCGGCAGGTGGACAATCGCCACTACGTGCCCGCGGCGCTGACCCCATCTGGGAGAAGTGCGGATGCGCCAGGGGAACTACGCCCAAGCCCAGAAAATGCTCGAGGAGGCACTCGCGCTGCGGCGAGAGCTCGGAAACTTGGTGGCAATCGGCCAGACTCTCGTCGCGCTGGGGCGAGTCGAGCAGCTCCGGGGAGACCGTTGCCATGCTCGGGCTCTTTATCAGGACGCTCTCACTCTCCATCGGGAGATCGGCGCCTTTCCATCGATCGTCGAGGCCATCGAAGCGTTAGCCGCGCTCCTCGCGGAGCAGGACGAAGGACCACGGGCGGCTCGGTTGTGGGGAGCATCGGCCACCATCCGGGAGTCCATTGGAATACCCGTTCCCGCTTCGGCTCGCGATGAATACGACCAGAATCTGGAGAGAGCCCACGCCCAGATGACGGAGGCAGCGTGGCTGGCCACCTCGAACGAGGGACGCGCCATGAGCCTGGACGAGGCGATGGACTGCGCGTTGGGAGAGAGCGACTAGGTGTACCGGGATTTGGACGCGGATCGGGTCAGCTCCCTCCGAAACGTCTGTACGGTTCACGCGTCCAGCGCCCTCAGAGCGCAAAGGGATATGGGTCAGTCATGTCGTTCGACTCCAGTAACCAGGAGTCGCGCGCACCCATCGCTTGACATATCCTGTAGAGGCGTAGGCTTGTTTTCGCCCTCCCGCGCTCTGCCATTAACACGTCTCTCTCACGCGCACGGTGACATGGTTGTCATCAGGCGTCTCCGACCAGCATGTCCTGGAATCGCCGTCTCGGACCTGCCTCCACATATTGACATGTTCTGTGGAGCGTAGGCGTGTCATCACCCGCCCGCGGTCCGGCTTTCGCATGTTCCTCACGCGCGGTAACATTGTCGCTGTCCGCGCCTTGATAGGCGGGTGGCGAAGTGAAGGTGGAATCGAGGTTGCTGTGAGGACTCGCTCTGCTGTGCTGAAATGGAACACTATCTTTCTTGATGCATCGCGATCCATGCGCTAGACTGAGCGTCGTAGGAAGGATGAGCGATGTCTGAGACCGTGACCATGCGAGAGGCAGCTCGACGTCTCGGCGTCAGCGACACCAAGATCTGGCGATTGGTGAAGAAAGGCACCTTGTCTGTTCAGAAGAACCCTCTGGACGGCCGTGAGCGCCTGATCCGCACTATCGATTTAGAAAAGCTCACGGAACGGGGTCAGGGTACACCGCACTTCGTCTCCGATGGTATCGTGGACATTCCGACCGCTCCTCGCGCCGCCGAGATCGAGGAGCATCTGCTGACACACTGGCGACCGTGACGCTCACCCTCGATACCTCGGCCCTCTATGCGATCATCAACCAGGGGGATCCGGACCATGATCGTGTGCGGCAGGCGCGCGACGCCGAGCGCGGCCCGTACCTCGTCCCAGCCGGCATTCTTGCGGAGGTGACGTACATGGTCGAAAGCACCCTGCCCCTCCCTGCCCTGGAAGGACTACTCACCGACCTGGAGACCGGCGCGTACGCGCTCGATTGCGGAGAGCGCGACTTTTCTCGCATTCGGTACCTGGTCAAGCGCTACGCCGATCTCCCCTTGGGCTTCGCTGATGGGGCGGTCGTCGCCTGCGCCGAGCGACAAGGTGGGCGTGTGGCCACCTTAGATCGCCGTAACTTCGACGTGGTGGCTAGGGGCGAAGGCTCGATCACCGTTTTGCCCGAGTAATCCTGGATTCCACTGTATCCCGGTGTAGGACATACAGACGCCTGCCGTTGACGCGTTCCTCACGCCTACGGTGACATCTTCGGCCTCCAGCCTCTCCGATCAGCGTGCCCCAAAACGCATGGTCGCATGACCATCCTAGCGGCCAATACAATGCGACCAACTACCGGGAATTAGATGTGGCGCGGGCCCTCTGCGGCCGCACACGGCCGCCACTCGAGCGGGACCCTCTCGTCAATCACTGTCGCCCCGCCGCCATGCGGGAAAAACAGACATCGTCATCGCGGTGCGTGCTCAGGTCACGACATGAGACGAGGACGAACGTGTTATCGGGTCGACCCGGCAGAGCGCCGGCGTGCGCGGCCACTGAGGGCGCGTGCCACATTGAGCATCCTAGGCATGGCGCCCTTGTGGACGATAGACATTGCAAGAGCGCCTTCGCGCATCCGGGCGTGCACAAAGCGAGAGCCAACCCCTCCACCTGGCGGTGGAGAGATTTGGCTGCTGCCGGCGCAGTCCGCGGTAACGTTAGCGGTGCTTAGGAGCTCCCGGCAACGGTTGGTGACTCGCCGGCTTGGCGGAAGCGGCGTTTGAGCTGCCAATCAGGATGGCATTCATCGTCGCATCGTAGGAGTGCGAGTTAGTATCGCCGGTCGCGCTGTAGCACAGCACCTCCAAGCTGTCCCCGGCGGACAGGAAGAAGTAATCGGTCATGCTTGCCGACTGGTAGTTCCCCCCCGCATTGCTCCCAGCGAGGGCGCCGTCATTAGCGCCGCTCGATACTGGGGTGATCCAGCAGTAAACACCGTCAGTGCTGTCGACGTACAGGAGAGTGGAAGCGCTGACGTAGTACTCCCCACTCGTCCCAACCGCGTTCGTACGCACTACCTGCGTCGTCCCCCCCGGCGTGCTTGACATGGTGACCTGAGCAGTGTTGAAACCGGTATAGCCCACGGAGATTCCGTTTGGCCCTTGCGGTCCCTGTGTCCCCGTCGCTCCAGTTGCACCTGTCGCTCCCGTATTCCCCTTGGGTCCCTGCGAACCCGTGGCTCCAGTCGCACCTGTTGCTCCCTTCGGGCCCTTCTGATTCCAGGTCAGGGAAGTCGTTCCCGAGGGACAGACCTTCTTGACAGCGGTATCGATCACCTGGAGGGCGTGGGTCCCGCTGGTGGTGTAGCAACCGTGAATGACACCTGTCGCATCGGGGATGCTGGCGAAGGCAACGCCGCTGATCGCCAGGGCCAGGGTGGCGCTTCCCAGCACGGCCAGCGTTCTCCGGCCCCTGAGTCGCCCCATGAAGCCTCGCTTGTGGATCAGGCGGCGCTGGAGATCGTCGATCTCCTCCCGCATCTGTGCCATGGTCGTTGTAGTCTGCTCATCGGTCGTCATGTCTTGTTCCTCTCTCTGTGAACTGAGTTACACGTCTCAGGATTCAGTGCTCCGTTTGAATGAGATTCACGCTCCTCCTTTCTTGCCCGCATCAGCCCAGTAGAGACGGCGGTGCCGAAGCGCCGACCCTTGCCGGCCGTCTCAATCCATCCTTGTTGGCCATCGTCTTCCCGCGGTCCCTCAGATCGCTGGAAGGGCCTGCGTCGCGAGCGCCGGTATCTCGCCGGCCTCTACGCCAACCGAGACAAGGTGGATCGACGGGCGGCGTGGAGCGCTGCTGATGGCGCTTGTCCATGTCGTGTCATCCCCGCACGCCTTCGGCCATTGCGCGTCCATCGCCTCCAGCGCGCCCTTGATGTCCGACACGATGCCGAGCGGAACCCACTCCCAAGCGACACTGTGCGTTCCCGAGTCGATGCAATCCCATGTACCCATGTCGTTCCTCTCTTTCTTCCCTGTTCTGATCAGTGAGATTACGAAGGTCCTCGAGTGGTCTCCTGCGTCCAGTCTGCGCCCCATCACCTGCGCTTGACCACGAATAATCCACAGAGTTAACCCACATAGTTGGGGAAAGAGCAGGAACTATCGGCGCAATCGACACGCACTTTTTGGGAATCAAAGAGGTGACTGCGTCTCTCCCTCTCACGCGACGCGTCTCCGTAGCGTCACCCCCTCCTTAGAAAATGGCCCTATCTTCCACACAGTGCGTGGGTAGTCGCCCTTCATGCCTTGTGGATGCGTCAGCCTCGCAGACTTTCCCCCATCCCCGACCCTTCCCACGACCCTTCCCCCCGTGGGCGGCCGATAGCGGGGAGGACGTTACATCGGCGACATCCGTATGGTCGATGCGTTCTCTGAGTACGGCCAGTGAAATGTCGGTCAACTATCCGCTACCATGGGTCATGGCAGAAGAAATCCAGTCCATCGACGTCACCCATGAGCCGGTACTTCGTGACCTTGCGGAGAAGGTACGGCGGACGAATGTGCCCCACCTCTTGCGGAGTGAGGGCGAGGACATGGTCGTCATGATGCCCCTGCACGCGGCTCGGGGTCGGTCGCACAGGAAGGACAAGACAGAGGCCGACTACGAGTCGTTTCGCAGTGCCGCGGGCGGATGGAAGGATATCGAGACCGACAAGCTCATCGAGAATATATATGAGAGCCGGAGGATCTCGGCCCGTCCGCCCATCGACTTATGAGCTACCTGGTCGATTCCGACTGGGTCGTAGATTACCTCAAAGGGCGTCCCTCGCTGTCGAGCTCCTCCAATCCCTGTTAGCCGAGGGCCTCGCGATCAGCATTGTCACCTACGCCGAGGTTCTCGAAGGAATCTGCTATGGACGGCGGCCGGCTCACTACGAGGTCGTGTTTGGGCGATTTCTCCGTGGCAATCGGATATTAGGAGTGACGCGGCCGGTCGCAAAGCGCTACGCGTGGATCAGCGGCGATCTTCGCGTCCGGAGCTTGCTGATTCCGCCACCTGACCTGTTCGTTGCGGCAACCGCCATTCAGCACCGGCTGCTGCTAGTAACGCGTAACCGTCAATACTTCGAGCGCATTCGTGCACTTCAGCTGCTCTAGACCGACCGAGGTCATCTGCACGACTCTCTTTTCGCGTGCCACACGGGTCCGAGTAACCAAACCTGCCTGAATTGGAAGCGTCGAAAAGCGGAGCCGGCCCGGCACCCCTGCCAGGCCGGTTCCTACCCTCGGAAAGAGTCTCCCCATGCGAATCGACGGCGCTCCTTTTTAGCCTGTCGCCGCCTTTGCGGAGAACGGTTGTGGATCCTGAAGGCGTCCGTCGGTCCACGCGACAAAGTCGGTGGTGCCCCGGTAGGCCGGTGCGGCTCCAGGAACCTCACTGATGTAGTTGTCCGTGTAGTCACCGAAGTTGGGGCTGAAGGCGGACGACGTACTGAACCAATCGGACGACACGTTCGTCACCCTTCTGTTCAACGAGGGTGTGGTCGACGAGGTGGGGTCGACTTCGGTTGCCGCGTACACGTCCATGAGACCGGAGGAGGTTTGCGGCGAGCGCAGGCGGCCATCGTACCACGACACATGGAGGTTCCCGTCCGCGTTGGCGTATCGCAACGCCGGCAGAAGGTGGTAGTGGCACGTGCTGTTCTGCGCGCACGTGTCCGTGTTCAACCGAACCGGCGTGGCCTGAATCGGAGCCAGGCCACCGAGCGAGAAGCTCTTGAGCAGGATATCGCCCGCCGGGTTGTGCAGGGTGTCGTTCCACACGATGCTGACGGTTCCCTTCCGTTCGCTGACGGCGATGCGCGGCCAGTCGTTCGCCGGGTTGAAGTTGTTATAGCCAGGCACCGCGGCTCCGTCCATTGACGTGACCTGAACGGACACGTTCGAGAAAGGACCGCCGCACGACGATTTGGCGGTCGACGTCAGACAGGAGTAGGGGATCCGAGTCACGACGTTGCGCGTGGGGAGGCTCGTGCACGGACTCGGACCGAAGTTGAAAGCGTTGGTGAACCAATTGAACTCGTAAGCGACGTACACGTCGCCGTTGCGCTCGTCCACCGCTGGGTAGGCGCCCTCTTGCTCGCAGCTGCCGAACGGGGCCACGATGAGATAGGGAGGAGCGGTATTGCCGTTCGGCTGGGGTTGCGCGCAGACGGGCGTCGCAGCCGTGCCGCCGCTTGGTCCCGGCATGCCACTGGCGGAACCGATGTCGCAGGCCACGAGCTCGATCTGGGTGGGTCCCGGGGGGTTGTTGGCAAACGCACCTCCGAACTCCGTGTACGAGACGTACAGGCGCCCGCGCTTGGGATCGAGCGTCAGGAACTCCTTGTCCAGGAAGTCGCAGAAGAGGGTGCTGCCGGACCCGGTGCACTGCGAGCTTTGCGCGGCGCGGATCGGCTGGCTACAACCGAGGTGAGCCGAGCCGCCGCTGCCATTGACCTTGCATGCCGTGAGCGCTATGTATGAGGGCCCGGTGAAGCCGGTGCTGTTGTCGTAGAGGCTGGCCATATAGAAGTAGCTCGATCCGCCGGCTTGCCAGGCCTCGACGCTCGGGTCGCCTCCCGTCAGGAAGGCACTGCAGTTGCTGTTCGGCACGCCGCCCATGTCCGTGAACGAAGCTCCACCGTTGTTGGAGAAGCCGTAGCTGGACAGTTCTTCCTTGTACATCGGCGACGGACAGGGCGCGTAGAACCCAGTAGAATCGTTCCACGCCTCGACCACGTTCGATCCGGTCGAAGCGATTGACGGCCCGGACTGGCCGTACGCGCGCACGCCGGAGGGCGAGACGTCCTCAGCGACGTTGGCCGCATCTACGTTTCCGCTAAACGCAGCGCTCCTGGTAGGATTTCCGGCGCTTGCCCCGCGGTTTTGACCTCTTAGGCAGTACGTGTATGCGCCGCTCGACGCGGCGATCTGGTGATTGGCTATGCCTTGACAGAATGGGTTGGCACTGGCGCCGCTGGAGGCCGTGGCAGCGCCATGGGGCACCAGGGCCACGGCGAGCATGACCGCGCTCGTGGCCAGACGCCCCGACGATCGCCGAATCATGTCCGGAATGGGGAACGACATCTCTTTCTCCCTTCATGAGATGAGCTAGTCTTTCTACACTGTGTTCGAGCAGAAGTGACGTGTCGGCCTGGGGCCGGCACTCGCCGGAGACAGGGCCGCCGGATCACGCTCCTCCTTTCTTGCCGGCATCCGGTTGGTCGGAAATCCGGGGCGAACCACCCGCTCTCGCGAGCGAGCACTTGAGGAAGCGACGAAGAGGGGGAGGAGCCGCTGCCGCACGAGTGAGTAGGGGGAGGCGCGTGCGACAGGCGGCGCATATTCCGGCCGAGAACATGAAACGATTGGTGACCTCTCGGATGCCATAGACAACGACACCTTTGACTGAGACTTTCTCTTGCGTATCTACGCCACGACTCTGGTTGTGTTCCCGTCTCTAGCGTCCAGTCTGCGTCCATTCCCGGCGGATGACCACACATAATCCACAGAGTTAACCCACATAGCTCGAAGATGACCAGGAACTATCTGCGCAAGTAATCGCCACTTTCCGGAATCCTGAGACGAGCGCGTCTGCTCCCGCTTGCCGACACCTGCCTCTGTTGGGTCATCCCCTTGTGGCTGACGCACATGGCCGATCCCACCCCCGTCTGACCCCCACGTCGCGCAGTGGGAACGGGCTCAACGGCGAGATGCGACGCGGCGATCTACCATGTTTCGCCGGAACGGCAGTCACCCATAAGGACCTGACGCTACGGCTGAAACTCGTCGTCGAGGCGATGATGGTAATGCCTAAACCGGCACAGCGCCGGTGACCCAGTAGAGTAGCCGGCACCACGTTACGACCCTCGCTAGAACACAGGTGTTGACTCAACCGGCGAGACGACCATGTCGCCGCCACATAGCGTGATGCTGCCACCGCGAGCGGCCCAGATAACAACCGGCAAAAAGGCGTTGGGTGGGGTGATCATGAGATATCGCGCCGGCGGGCACGTCTGACCGGGTGACGGAAAGTGCACCCACTCGAGGAAGAAGTATGCGCTCATTCCCGGAGAGAGGACGACAAGCCGAGCCCTCGGGCTCCCTCCAAGGTAACCGACGCTTCGACGCAGATGGGTTGGCAGCGTGGAGAAATTGGCATCGAGCAGAACGGCGCCCGGGTAACCGTACAGACGGCAGGTGCGCCCGCTGATATTGCGCATGCGATATTGGATCCCGACGTGGCCCGCACCGCTGTTGCTCTGACCTGGCGAGACGGCAAGCTGGATATTCTGGCAGCGGCTCGCCGCTGCGGCCGCCGAAGCCGCCACCGAACTGGGGCGCACGGCGCCCCACGCGACCGATGCGACGAGCGTCGCGCCGGCTGCGCCTGTCACAAACATGTTCAATGAAATTCTCCTTTCGGTGTGTACGAGCATAGCTATCCCCCGGACGGAAAGGCCGTCTCCACTCCTTCACCCTTAACAGCGGCATCAGTCGATTGGAAAGCCTCGAGGAAGCGTTCCGGCTCCTGAAGGCTCACTATGAGCCGCTGTACGGAAATGCCTCGCCCGTCCTCGGCGGCTTCCGTCTCTTTGGTCATGTCCGTGTCGAGAACACGAACCTCGACCGGCTCACGAAACACAATCTCCACCAAGCCGTCGTGCGAGCCAATGACCGAAAGCGTGTCGGTTCCCAGTGTTTTGACTCCGGAGGATACGCCCATGGATAGATACGTTTCCGGCCGAGGGTCCGGCATGGAGCGAGCCTCGGCGATCTTGGAGCGCTCGACTTCGGTGTGAAATCGAGTGCCGAAGCGAATGCCCAAAGCAGTATCGTCCAGCGTCACCGTGCAATCACGCGAATTCAGATCTGGAAGATTGGCGCCGGCACCTTTGTCCACGGCCATCGGAAAGTCCATTGTGTCCTCCTCTACTTGATGCTACCGGTGCATGTGGCGTGCCAGGTACCTGGGCACGGATCATGTCACGTTCTGGCGAGGTGCCGAGTGCGCTCGCCACCCTGACCAGCACGGTTTCCACAGCGTGTTCCCCCCCCCCCGCCACAAGCTCGCCCCTGGGTGATCTCAAGCAATTTGCCGGCCACCGTTAGCGTGCGCGAATAGGACGGCAAGCCCCCGGAACATCAGGAACGACGGTGATCCGTCACCTTGGCCACTCTGGCGATATAAAATGGCTCGGTCGTAACCCTGGAGCTGGCAAACTTTGTTTTTGGCGCTCGACTTTGAGCAAGGAGACCATCATGAAGTCGCCCAGTTTGAATTCCTCGGGCGATTCCGAGTCGAACAACTTTCAATCATTCTTCAATGAACCCAAAAGCGTCCAAGAGTTAGCTCGAATGCAGGGCGTCTCTGCGATAACTGACACGAGAAACCTGCTGGCTGAATTCTGGCCCGAATCCGATTCCATAGAAGAGTTCATTGCCACCGTCGAGCACCGGCGCAGCGAGGGTGGTTGAATCCGCGATCGAAGACCAGCAGGCCGCGGCCGTAGACACGTGCGTGGTCTCGTTCATGTTCAAGGAGAATACCCCTCAGAGACGCATACGAACCGCATCTTCACGGCAA
Source organism: Chloroflexota bacterium (assembly GCA_003244175.1). GTDB lineage: Bacteria > Chloroflexota > UBA5177 > UBA5177 > UBA5177 > QHBP01. Next base: position 9,747 of record QHBP01000242.1, read on the forward strand.
ACCTCTCATCATCTCGCGCATGACCGTGGCGGAATTGGAATACTGGGCACTAGCGAGGAACTGGGGAACAGCGCGACGCTACCGTATGCATGCGTATCTTCGGCAGTATGTGGTTCAGCCGTTCAGTCGGGCGCTCTGTCAACGATGGGCTGCAGCCACGCATGGCGCGAATCAAAACAGGTTGAGCATCTCCTGCTCTGATGCTTGGGTTGCTGCCGTGGCTCTACTCAACGGTATTCCCTTGGTGACGAACAATTGGAAGCATTACCAAGGTGTGGACGACCTAGAGATTCTGTCGGAGTCTGCTCCCCACGGGTGAGGCAGACACAGAGAAAGACTCCCATCCTCCACACATCATCACAGCAGCTGACTAACACCGTAGGAAACGTGAATGAGGCCCACACTGCAGCACGACGCTGACGCAGACGCCATCTACATCCGACTCAATGATCTGCCGTATGCCTTCGGCGAGGACATCGACCACGCGCGACGGATCGACTATGCCTCCGATGGTCAGCCCATTGGCATTGAAGTTCTTTGCGTCAGCAAAGGTATAGACACGCACGGGTTGCCGCACCAGGATGCTATTACTCGCCTTGCCGAGGAGCACTCCTTCAAGGTATTTGCCTAATCAGCTCGGCGGCTGAGCTCGCAAGTTCCTCGATGTTCCGGCCCCTGCGAACCACCGGCCACGACGCCGAAACGTGAGTACGGGAGTTGGAACCGTGGTGCGCCGGAGTCTCACCCCAACCCGAACACGAGCGACACGATCAAAATGCAGGTGAGGATCCCGACCGTAAGGATCAGGCCGGCAACATTGACGGCTCCCGACGAGCTCAAAACAGCGACCCCGATGAGAGCGGCCGTGACCGCCATAAGCGCCAGGACAATGAGCGCGTATCTATCGATCTTGACCGTCATTTGGCTTCTCCACGCCCTCACCGCCCCGCCACGCACCGACGCAATTGGGCCTCCGTCGCTCGCCGCCGGGAGAGCCGCGATCAAACGGCTACTCCTTTAGTACCAATCCTACGGCCACCGCGGACTTTCGTCAAATCCTGATATTCGTCCTTATTGTCACGCCGGTGCGGCGAGCTTTTCCTCCGCCCGCTCGATGTCTTTCCTCGCTCCCAGGCGCTGGAAGATTGTCAGAGCCTCGTCCACCTTGCCCATCTCATACAGAATGCGCGCCTCCGCATAGGGGTAGGGCAGAGACCGCGCGATCTGGAGGCCCTCGGCGAATGCCTCCTCTGCCTCCCCCTTCCGTCCCTGTGCTGCCAGAACCATCCCGCAAACACGCAGGGCATCGGCCAGAGCCAGCACCTCTCCGGCCTCCCGTGCGCGACTCACGGCCTGGGTGGCTATCTCCGCCGCATGCTGGACGTCGCCTCCTTCCAGCTGGGCCCAGGCAAGCGTGGCCTCGATCAAGGACCTTAATCCTCCCTCGAGGCGGGGCAGCGCCTCCAGCCGCGCGGCCGCTTTCTCCGGTTCTCCTCGCAGGATCTCGAGCTCGGCCCCGGTGAGATGGATCATCTCCAGTACCTGCCGGTCCTCCGAGACCTCCGCTATGCCGAGCGCTCGCTCCAGCTGTCTCTCCGCGCCGTCCCAGTCCCCGGTGCAGAGGAGCAGCTGGCTCAGCATGGCGGGCGTATAGGCACCGTAGGTGCTCGCGGAGGTGAACCCGGCGACCACCTCCTCGGCCCGCTCAAGGTACTCCCGAGCTTCCGTCCACTTGCCCAAAGAGAGTCGGATCTGTCCCAGGTTGTTCAGGTCGAGTGCGATGTACGACGGGTTGCCGACCCGCTGACCGACATGGAGGGCTTGCTCCGCGTATCGGTCCGCGTCCTCCAGCTCGCCCGCTATCCGATGTGCTTCCCCCAGATTGCAGATCGCGATCTGGAGCCTACCCAGGTCACCCATCCCTTCCAGCAGCGGAATGGCCCTCTCCAGCGCCGCTCGGGCGCGCTCTGGCTGACCCAAGAAGGAGAATGCCGATCCTCGCCGTTCCTCCGCCCAGGCCAGGAAGCGGTCGTGCCCTATCGCGGCCGCGATCTCCGCCGCTCGCTCCGCCGCCGCCAGCATCTCCTCGTACCGCCCCAGTGTCTGAAAGATGCCCGCCAGGGCGAGGTGGAGGGAGGCGAGGGGGGGGAAGGTCCGCTCCATGCCAGCATCTCCACCATCGGCTCAACCCAGATCAACCCCTCCTGGCCTGTCCCCCTGTTGTCGTGTGCTCTACCCAACAGCGCGGCCGCCCTGCCGGCTCCCTCCAGATCCCGAGCGTCCCGGTATGTCTCCACCGCTCGCTCCAAACGCGGGATGACCTCATCGTACCGTCCCGCGGTGTGGAGAACCTCGCCGAGCTTTTCATCCAACTGGGCCAGGAGGGCGCCATCACCGTCCACCAGCTCCCACCGCCGCCTCGCTTCCTGATAGTTGGCGATGGCCGTCTCGTTGGCATAAATCCCGGCCGCGCGGTCCCCCGCTCGCTCCAGCCAGCCGGCGGCTTCGGCGTGCTCTGTCGTCTTTCCATAGTGATAGGCGATGATCTCGACGTACTCGTCCGCGGGATAGAGCGAGGCGATGGCGCGGGCGGTGTCTCCATGGAGCTGCTGCCGCCGCTTCTGAATCAGCGTGTTATAGGCGACCTCGCGCATGCTGACGTGCTTGAAGACGTACTCGAGATCGCTCCCCCGCCGGGGAAAGGCGATCTCCGCCTGCTGCAGGGCGGATAACGGAGCTTCCAGCTGGGCCGTCTCTTCTCCCACCACGCGCGCCAGGAGCCACGGTAAAGCTCCGCCCAATCACACTTGCCACCTGCGCCACCGACCGCACCCGTCCTTCCAGGCGGTCCAGGCGCGCCAGCAGGACCTCCGTCAGGGTCGAGGGAAGTCGTTCGGCGGCGCCGGGAGCTAGATCCATGGCGCCGTTCCGCTGGACGAGATCTCCACTCTCCCGGAGCGCGCGCAGCATCTCCTCCACAAAGAAGGGATTGCCCCCGGCTCGCTCCGCCACATGCGCGTCCAGCTGTGGAGACAGGTCGACCCCACCCAGAACCGCTCCGGCCAGACGTGCCGCATCGCTCTCCCGCAGGGGACGCAGGGTGGTGCGCTCGATCCAACCCCACTCGCTCCAGGGGGCGGT
>QHBP01000238.1 GCA_003244175.1 Chloroflexota bacterium
CTTCCCTTCTATGCGCTCATCGCTTTCACCGGTTTCCGTGGCCTGCGCGGAGCGTGGCCGGTAGCTCTAGTTGCCGGCCTCTCCTTCGCGCTGACGCAGTTCTTCGTATCCAATTACATCGGCCAGCAGCTTCCCGATGTGCTGGCCTCGCTGGTCTCGCTTATCTGCGTCGTTGTCTTTGTCAAGGTGTGGCAGCCAAAGGACATCGAGGACTTTCGCGTCAACCTCCCCGGCGGCACTGCCGCCGCTGCAACACGCAGGGGATCGGATGCGATGTTGGATGACACAGGATCAAATACTCCCATCGGTGAACGGGACATTCCCCGACCGGCTGCCAGCCGAGAATTGTCGACCGGCGCGCCGGATCTGAAGGAGACGATTCTCGGGTGGCTACCTTGGGTGCTGGTAAGCGCCGTGGTCATCTTCTGGGTTGAGGCCACGGTAGCGGCGAACGCCAGGCAGCTGATCGCCTGGCCAGGATTGGACAATAAGATCTTTCTGACGCTGTATCACAAACCGTACGCCGCCGTATACACATTCGAGCCTCTCGGCACCGGTACCGCCATCCTGGTTGCCACGATCATCACAACAATCATCTACTTCCTGGTCGGGCGAGCGCGGCCGGAAGACGTTGCCGGCGCCATTGCCGATACGTTCAAACAGCTGTACTTGGCGATCATCACGGTGGCTTTCATCGTGGCACTGGCGTTTCTCTTCAACTACTCGGGAATGGCGTACTCGCTCGGCCTCGCGATCTCCAACGTTGGCAGCATCTATCCGTTCTTCGCCGCGTTCCTGGGCTGGATCGCCTGTTTCCTGAGTGGAAGTGATACGTCCAGCAACGCGTTATTCGGCAACCTTCAGGCCACGGCGGCCAGGCAGCTGAAACTGAGCCCCGTCCTGATGGCTGCAACCAATTCCTCCGGCGCCGTGATGAGCAAGATGATTTCCCCACAGAACGTCACCACCGGTGCGTCCACCATCGGACTTGCCGGGAAGGAGGGATCGATTATTCGGCGCACATTCATCCACAGCATCATTCTGGAGGTCCTTCTCGGGATTGTCGTCATGATTCAGCAGTACTGGATCCCCGGGATCATCCCGAAGTGACTGTGGACGACACGCGAGCGAAAGGAATCATCGCCACCAGAGAAGAAGGTCAGATGCCTCTTTGCGGACACGCACCTGTCCCTCATTCGGCTGAGGCGCTTCCCCTTTTCGGTATGCCGCCAAGTGGAGCCGGCTTGTCATTGGCCGCCCGGCCCCGTCCCATACCCCGAGCCACTGGCCTAACTCACCCGCCAGATCGGCTACATCGCCGAATGAACGGACGCAGAGAGCGAATGTGTCCGGCCGCGACCCCTCATACGTCAGCAGGTCGATCCTCCGGTCGCCGAGCAGGCCGAATGTCGTTGTATACAGTTCCGGCCCCGTGCCCTGGATAAGCCTGGGTACAATCCCACGCTCCGCGAGGTCGCCTTCGGCCGTTAACGTGCAGGTGCGTGCGTCGTGAAGTCCGAGCCATACACGCAATCCACTCGAAAGCTCCTGGGGCCGAACCATGAGCCGCGTCAATGTATCAGTGTGCGGTCCCGTAAGCCAGTCGTACACACGTCCGGGATCGATGGCGGTCCGCATGCCGGGAGTCAGAGAGATGCCGGGCTCCGGACCCAACCGTACGGCCAGATCCGCCTCCGCATGCGAGCCGCGCAAGCGCATGAAACCGCAGTCATACATCGACCTGCTTTCGAGACGGTCTCCCACGCGGTCGAGAGCCACCGTCTCCTGCGGGCCTCCTAGTGCTAGCGGCAACACCAGGCGGCCATCCGGCGTCAGCTGATCTCGCCACGCGGGAAGGATGTCCGCTGCCCCCACCGTCAGGATGATGCGGTCGTACGGCGCCTCCTCCGCGTTGCCCTCGCTCCCGTCGGCCAGAACGACATGGACGTCGTTGATTCCCGCCGTTCCGAGATGCCGGTGGGCGCCCTCCGTCACGTCCTCGTCGATGTCGACACTGACGACCCTTCCAGTCTCGCCGACGATGTACGCCATAAGCGCCGCGTTGTACCCTGTTCCGGCGCCGATCTCGAGAACTCGATGGCCTGGACGAAGGTCCAGCTGTTCCAGCATGACCGCCATGATAGCGGGCTGCGAGGAGGAGCTGACTGCCACGCCGCGAATCCGCTTGGTCGCGATGGCGACATCGCCGTACGCCTGTTCGGGCGTCACCTCGGGCAGGAACAGATGCCTCGGTACCGCGCGAAATGCCGCCTCGACGGCACGTTGCGTGATCAATCTCTCAGCGGTCAGCCTGTCCACCAGCGCTTGTCGGAGCCGCGCGGCAGCCATGCCGTCGTCGCGGAGCCTCTTGATTCGCACCATGCCAATTATGAGCCCTGTACCGATGATCCGAGTGTCAAAGGTGACAGCCGCTCACGCTTCTGCTCTTTACTGGGTCTCCTGTCTGTGCGGTCGAGCACTTAAAGCCAGGAAGACAGCCACCATGAAGCAGAAGAGAGCGACCGCGAGCTCGACAAACGAAATGATTCGACAATCGGCAGCTATGCTGAAACTCTGATTAAAGGCAGTTATCGGTCCACATGTCGCGGTTGGACCGAAGTGCGGAGTTCCGGTGTAGGCGGCCAAAGAGGCAGCGCAGATTCCCGCCAAAATCACGGCCGTCACGAGTGACATCAGGTCGGTCCGTCCCCTGCGTCGAGATCTCACCAACGGCTGTGCTCCCTGCCTCCCCGTCCGAAGATAATGATGATCGTAGCCAGAGCAAAACAAATGACCGTGAGGAGTAGCTCGGCACGCGACACCGTCAGGCAGTCAATGTCGACGTTGAACGCATAGCCGAACACATCAATCGGTCCGCAGGACGTCCCCAGATTGGCGTGGATCGTCCCGTTGTAGGCCGCCAGCATACTCACGCCGCCGAGGCAGAGGGCTATGGGCACGACGATTTCCATTTTATGGTGGCAGGGGCGCCGCGTGGTTGTTTCTCATGGTGCTATTTATACACCGCCAGACCTTCTCTGGAAAGTGGGGCATGTCGAGAGGAGAAAGTTCACGCGGATTGTAACGCGCTGGTAGGCTGAAGCATCTCTATCGCTGACAGCGCACCTCCGAAGGAACCCACAATGGCCATTCACAACTACCGCTACTCGAGGTGGGACGGAAGTCAGGATGTTCCCGACTTCTCCGCGGACGATCTCCTGCAGAAGATGTCCGACGATCTCCTGCGGGGCGGTGACCCCGAGAGGGCGCTGCGCAATCTTCTGCGCCGGGGCTTCGAGCTCCCTGACGGACGTCGTTTCGAGGGCATGAAGCGGCTGCGTCAGAAGATGCGCGAGTATCGAAACGAGGCGATGCAGCGCTACGACCCGGGCGGTCTCGTGGATAAGATTCGTGAACAACTACAGCAGATCGTGGAGATGGAACGGGCCGAGATAGACCAGAGGCGCGGCTCCGAGCAAAAGGACGGGCCGTCGGGTCAGACGGAATCTCCCGAGTCCGACGTGGCAATCGACCAACCGTCCACGGCCATGTCATCCGAGCCGAGTGACGACGCGAGCAATCAAGCCGGTAAGCAAAGCGGGTCACATTCCAGCGGCCAGCAGGACGGATCGACCCAGTCAGATGGCTCGGTGCAGCCTACCGGGTCGGGGGAAACGGCACAGAAGAACGCCGACGAGTTCCGGAAGATCCTAGAGCGCATGCTGGAGCGGAAAGAGGAATATCTCGATCAAGTCCCATCCGACAATGCGGGACGCATCAAGGCTCTGCGTGAGTACGACTTTTTGTCGCAGGATGCGCGCGAGGCCTTTGAGAGGCTTGTCGGGGGGATGCAACGCGAGCTGATGGAGCAGTACTTCCAGGGCCTCAAGCAGGGCATCGGGCAGATGACTCCCGACCAGATGGATGCCGTTCGGCAGATGGTGCGGGACATGAATGATATGATCGAGGCCTCCCAGGCCGGTGATCGTGGCGCCTTCGATCGATTCATGCAGCAGTATGGTGACTCGTTCCCGGAGGGCATTGAGACGCTGGAGGACCTCCTCGAGCATATGCAGCGGCAGATGTCCGCGATGCAGGCGCTGCTGGACAGCATGGATCCGGATCAGCGTGCGGAGCTCGAGGCCATGATGGATGAGCTGCTGCGGGACGACCGACTGCGCCTGGACCTGGCCCGGCTGGGAGCGAACATGGCGCAAATGGGCTACGTCCCCCACGGTGGCGGCTATCCTTTCCGGGGTGGCGAGGCGCCGGGATTCGGCGAGTCGCTCGACATGATGCGGCGGCTGCAGGCCATGGAGGATCTGGAGAACGCCATGGCGTCCGGTGATCCGCTGAACGCCCTCGCCAATGCCGGCGGAGCGCCCGGGCCGGCCGATCTCTTTGGTCGGGAGCTGGGGGGGCAGGTCGAGGCCGTCAAGGACATGGCGCAGTCGCTTCTGGAGGCCGGCTACCTGCAACAGGAGGGTGAGGCCCTGTCGCTGACCGCGCGGGCCATCCGCAAGCTTGGCGACGCGTCGCTGCGCGAGATGTTCTCGCAGCTGAAGGAGGATCGGGCAGGCGGGCACGCTACCCGCCGCAAGGGAACGGGGGGCGACATAACGCAGGAGAGCCGTCCCTATCAATTCGGCGACCCGTTTCATGTCGATATAAAAGGTACGGTAATGAACGGAGTAGCGCGTAACGGAGTGGGAACTCCCGTGCGGCTGGCCGCCGACGATTTCGCCATCTTCGAAACCGAACGGTCGGTGCAACACGCTACCGTTCTCGCGCTGGACATGTCGCATTCGATGTATCTCAACGGCCTGTTCCTGGAAGCGAAAAAGACGGCGCTCGCACTGGACAGCTTGATACGCGGGCAGTTTCCCCGCGACGCGCTGTACCTGATTGGCTTCGCGAGCACGGCGTTCGAGCTCCGCCAGGAGCAGCTGCCGGGGCTTATAGAGAACGACTACGTTCAGGGCACCAACTACGAGATGGCACTGGCACTTGCTCGCCGTCTGCTGGGGCGACACCGGGGCGGCAATCGCCAGATCCTGTTTGTCACCGATGGCGAGCCGACCGCTTGCTCCCTGCCCGACGGGCGAATCCTGTTTGACTATCCTCCGCATCCCCTGGTGCTCGATGCCGCCCTAATGGAAGCCGCGCGCTGCGCGCGGGAAGGCATCACCATCAACACCTTTGCCCTCGATCCCGAACCGCGTCTCGTCTCCTTCGTTGAAGAAATGACGGCGGTCAACAGGGGCCGTATGTTCCTGTCCGGCGCCCACCATCTGCGAGAGCAAGTCGTGCTCGACTACCTGCAGGGCAGGAAGGTCAAGCGGCTGGGCTAATTCATCCCGCGTTCATATTGCATTCACCCGATCTTCATGTTACTGTGGTCGTACAACTGAATACGCGAAGGGTCAGCACGCAATGTATCCTTTCGCGCGCCATAGATGCCCGGGTTTTTCCCGGGCATTTATCGTTGGAGTGAGGATCGGGGTGGTGCCGTTTCTGGATACACACTTGGGTATCGCGCTTTGCGTCGGAGCACGTTCGGCGTGGCTTGTTGAGGATCGGTGTGCACAGGTTGTTTCTATGTCCGAGCAAGGGGCGGAGCGTTCCGGACATTGACATTCAGGGTAGCCGTCAACGCGAGCGCGAGGGCGACCAGAGAGAATGCCAGAACGGTCGCCACCGAACCGATTGTTTGCACAAACATCCCGGAAGCAATCGCTCCTAGCGGCGCCGCACTTCGGCTGAAGAGCTGAATTGCTCCGCGCACCCTCCCTTGCAGAGGGTCCGGAATCACACCAAGCAGATAGCCGAGAGCGACCACGTTCCACGTTGCTCCTATTGCCCCAGTTGCCGCTCCAACGACACCAAGGAGGAAGGCATTGGGAGCAAGAGCGTAGAGGGGCCACAGGATGGCGAATCCCCACATCATGCCGATGAGGATGTCTG
>QHBP01000069.1 GCA_003244175.1 Chloroflexota bacterium
ATGTAGCCCAGCTCGGTCGTGCAGACCGGCGTGAAGTTCTTGGGGTGCGAGAAGAGCACTGCCCAGGAGTTGCCGATCCACTCGTGGAAGCGGATCGGGCCTTCCGTCGTCTGCGCCTCGAACTCGGGCGCGCTGTCGCCAATTTGCAATCCCATCTTTCTTCTCCTTACTTGTGACTTCTCTGTCGTCTCAATTGATGTCTTTTGTGCTTGGATGCCGCTACTCGACGCCACCGCTGGTCGGAAGGGTGGCGGTATGCGTCTGCCTCAGGCGAATTCGATCACCGGAAACAGCCGAGTATCGGGAGGCGCCGGAGCATTGCCACTGAGATGGTGATCAAGCTTCGGTCGAATGATTCTGGCCGCTGCGTCGGCCTCCTCGTGTGAGCTCCAAAGAACATATAGGCCGTACTGACCGCTTTCGGGGGGTCGCCAAAACAGGTAACCGCCCGGCATCCTGGTTGTTGGCGGATCTCGGGAACGAGGTCACGGGCCAGATCTGCTGCGACGGACTCCTTGTCCAGTGGGAGATCAAATCTCACGAGTCGTACGTACATGGAAGCCGCTCCTTTCGTGCCTGGTCTTTTCTTGGCCTACGGTACAAGCCGGGCGTTCCCTGAGCGTTCCCTCGCAACAATGGGCGACGCTGGCGTGACCGAGCCGAGCCGCAGCGATCGTTGCGCCCAGTAGGGTTGACCGGCTCGCTCGTACAGCTCGCGAGCCGTGTCAAGGTGCCGGAGCGCGGGCCGCTCATTCCTTCGGCGACGGCGTGGCTTCCAGCCGCCGATTCCGCCATGGCATGCCACGCGGAACTGTTGAACATCTCCGCCACCTGGCGTAGGGCNNCCGGATCGGCGAGCAGCGCGAACGCTTCGGTGGCCTTCCGCCGGCGCCAGACCACGTCAGCGATCGCGCGGCCGTCGACGCTCACCCGGAACCTGCCCAATAGCTCGATCCGAAGCTGCTCCAAACGTTACCCCTCCGTTGCTCAGTGTGGACCGATAATACGGCGTGGGACGGAGAGAGGTCCACGATCCTCTTCGGTGGCTGCGACATTGGCGAAGGAGAAGACCGAGTGAGTACAACACCTTCTCGCATGTTCCACGCAAGAAACGTCACGGATCCGCGCGCCGCACCTCGCCACTCGGGCCATTCCGAAAACCTGACAGCGAGCTATGAACTCGGAGCAGAGGAGCGGCTCTCTGGAGCGTGAGGCAGAGTCTACGCATCTCGCTCTCCGAAGTGCATAACATCTTCTAGGGGGACCTGCACAGTTTGTCGCTCAGCGGCGCTCACCTGAGCCGCCCCGATGACCTCGATCGCCCTCAGGGCATCTGTCGGTTCCACGGGCATTGGCCGTCCCTCGATCAGCGCATCTCGCACGCCGGCGTAGTACTGCTCGTACGCGCCCCGTTCTGTCTCGATCCTGCGGTCGACCGTGTCTCCATCGATTTGCGTCGACAGACGTCCCCAGTGATCCTGCGCCTCCTCTCCCCACCCTGGTTGCGCGGGGAGCATTCCCGACCTCAGCTGGTCTTCCTGTGGATCCGCTGTGTGCTTTTCGTATGTGCCGCGAAGACCCATCACGCGCACTCGAGGTCCTGGCAGCCGGCTCACCACGCTCATCCAGAGATGCGCCGTGATCCCGTTCTCGAAGGTCAGGGCGAGAAAAGTATCGTCGTCGACTGCGGTGCCCGGTCGCCGCTTCGGCATCTCCGCGTAAACAAGTGCAGGCCGGCCGAAAAGTACTAACGCCTGGTCAATCAAGTGGCTCCCGAGGTCCCACAACAAACCGCCCGCCTCGCCGGCCGTTCCCGATTCTCGCCATGACCCTTGGCGAGGCGCCGGCCGGTACCGATCGAAGCGTGACTCGAAGCGCGCGACTGGTCCCAGCACGTCCTCAGTGATCAACCTTTGAACAGTCAGAAAATCTCCGTCCCATCGCCGATTCTGGAAGCAGGACATAAGGATACCGGTGCTTTCGCTCATGGCGATCACATCACGTGCCTCCCGTGCCGACGTCGCCATGGGCTTGTCGACCACCACGGGGATTCCTTCCTCCATGGCCCGAATCGCCAGCGGCGCGTGCAGGCGGTTAGGAGTCGCGATCACCACGAGGTCGAACAGGTCTGCTTCGTCCCAGATCTCGTCGACGCTGTCGAAAACTGCGGCTGATGGGTAGGTCCTGGCCGCTTGCGCGCTGCGATCGGCGTTCGCGGTAACCACGGCCGTGACTTCCATACCCGGTGTCGACTCGATCAACGGCGCGTGAAACACTGCCCCGGCCAGACCGTAGCCAACGATCACGACACGTAGATTTGCGGACGGCTCGAGATCCTCGTTTGTCCGGTTTTCCAGGTTTTATCACCCTCCTTTCGACACGCTATACATTTCGCTGAACATTGTCCAAAATGCCCATTGCATTTCCCGCGCACGCGCGTATACTCTGCATGCGTGCTATGTTCCACCCGCCGCCTCCGCCCATCTCTTTTCTGCATGACCCTTGCCCGGGGCGCGGATCAGGCGGCGATGGCACACAGGGAAAGCATCAACACTTTCGCGGCTTGCCGCGTAGTCTCCACTGGAGTAAGTTTCGTTCGTGAATTCGTTGGCCAGCTACGATGTCAATTTGACGCGCGAGAGCCTGAAAGGCCGCACCTTTCTGCTCGGGAACAAGCGCGCCTTTTCCCTGTCACTGCCTGCCGCCTGCGGCTCGTCGGATGCTCTCCTCCACCCCCATAAGTGGTTTGGCGCCTACCTGTATGGCCGCAAGTTTCTTGAAGCCCAGGTAGTTCGCGCGGGCGCCCAGCGCCAGCACCTCCTGAACCAAAAGGCGCAGACGGGCTTCACCATGGGACTATCGTCCGCTCGCCGCACTTATCAGATCGAAAGCCGGGTGTGCTCCGAAGAGTTCTTCGTCCCTGATGGCGTGCAGGCCCTGGCCTGCACCCTCGACGGCGACGTGGACTTTGTTGTCGAGCCCGAGTTCGACATGCGTCGTGCCATCGCGTTGGTCCACGACACGGGTACCTACAACGTCGAAGCATGGGATCGAGGCGCCCTCATCACCCACCCCCTCCGTCGAGGAACATACGACGACGTCTCGGAGGCATTCGTGACCGACGACGATGCGGAACCCGAAGTCACCCTCTACGCGGCGGTCGAGGTCGTCGGCGAAGGGGCGCGGCTAGAAGAGGTGCCACCGCTCTATCGTTCACGTCACAAGAGCTTCGCCCGGGACCGAATGCGCCGGCAGATTGTCGCGGCCTCCGGACCGGAGGAGGCGCGCTTCGACCATGCGCCCCTGTGGTCGAGCAGCGTCACCCGGGTTTTCGCGCCGGTGCGACTCTGTCTCCACGGACACGGTGTTATCTTTTACGGTTTCGGAGCCACGCGGCAGGAGGCACTGGACCAGCTAGAGGCCCTGCGTGACAGCATGATTCCGTTTCAAGTGCAGAAGAACGAAGGAGTGGCCGACATTCTGTCGCGGGCGTCGTTCGGTACCGGACTTCAGCGGGTCGACACGGCGTACGCGCAGGTCCTGACGCGGCTCATGGATGCCCTTGTGGCTCGCAACGCCATCGCAGAGGATACCGCGCTCGATCGACCGGCCACCATGGTCCTGGCCGGCAACCAGTACTTTCATGATTCCTGGAAGCGGGATGAGAACATCGCCCTCGGCTGTCTGCTCTCTCTCGGGTTCCACGAACTTGCCCGCGGAGTCGTGAACGACACCTGGCAGCTACAGGACCAGGAGACGGGGCGCCTTCCGCAACGCATACGCGCGGGCGAGGAGCCCCCATACCACTCGAGCGACGGAACCTTGTGGGCACTGCAGAGACTCTATCAGTATTGGCGCTGCACGGGCGACGAATCGCTCCTGTATGACAAGCTGCCATTGGTTCAGCACTTCTTCCGCCGCAGCCTGGACCGCGCAGTCAACGGCATGCTGCCGTCCGGCCGCACTCAAGCGCCGGACTACCTGTGGGAAACATGGATGGACACTCCCCACACTCCGCGGGACGGGTTCCCTGTCGAGATTCAAATGCTGTGGATCTCGTGCTTGCGTCTGTATCGCCCCGTTGTTGGGCGCGTCGACCAGGACCTGGAGCACCGCATGGCCGAAGCAGAGCGCTCCGCGTGGCACGCGCTGCAGCGCTTCTACGTCCGTGGCATGCCGGCGGACAGCCTTGACATTGATTTGCAGGTGCGGGATCTCCTAACGCCCAACCCCTATTTCTGCTTCGGCGTGGGTCTCGACCTGGGTCCCGACGTCGAGCGAATTATGCGTGACATGGGCAGGCGCCAGCTGGCGGGACACCAGGGTATCAAGACCCTAGCGCCCCAGGATTGGGGACGAGTCTTCCCTGCCGACTTTCTGGAGGATCCACGCCACGTGCGGGGTCGCCGGATGCGAAGCATCGGCAAATTCAACTATCACCGGGGCGTGGAGTGGAACTGGCTGTCCCAGTTCTTTGTGCAGGCAGAGCTCAAATACGGTGAGCCCGACGTGGCTTACCGGGTCTACTTGAAGCCTCAGGTCAGCGCGGCATTGGACCTGGCCGGCATCGGCGGCATCAGTGAGCTCTTCGACCTCTCGGGGGCACGAGGCCCCGAGTTTCAGGCCTGGAGCATGGCCGGATTCCTCGAGGCTCTTCATGCCTTTGCCGGCGTGCACATCGATGTCCCCGCGCGTACCATTCGCATCGAGCCGCAGATTCCCGCCTTGTGGCCGTCTTTGCGGGTGCGTAAGTGGTATGGCTCCATTCCCTTCGATCTGGCGTACGCAAGCGACGAGCTGACGCGTTCTCTCAGCTTGGAGTTTCCGTGGGGAGAGGCTCCCGACGCCGACTTCGATATCGCCTTCCCTCTGCCTCCGCGGAGGACGGCAGATTACGTCGAGGTACGGCTGGATGGCGAGCGTGGCATCCCGGGGTGGCAGGTGGAGCGGATGGTGGGCACCGAGCGTAGACGCATACGCATGCGTCTCCCCGCTCGTAGCAAGGTCGAGATCACGGTGCTCTTGAAGCGCCTCTCGAATCGGGTTGCCATGGGCGCCTAGTCGAGCGCCCGGTCTCCGTAACGTGGAGGCGCGGCCACATGAGCCACAGCGCGGTGGACAATATACGGAACCTCTGATCCACGCCCGGCGACAAACGCCGGACATGCTATATTCCCCGCCCTGTAGACCGCGCTCGCCCCGGGGATCGCGATCTGGGAAATGGCGCGGTGCAGTGCGGCACGCAATGTCGACTATCTCAGCAACAACGTCTGACACTGTCCGCGCCATGATAGAGCACCCGTTCGCCTATGATGTGGCATATGATTTTGGCGATTGTCGACGTGCTCTTGCTCATCATCGCGGCGGCGTTCGCGCTCCTAACCGTGTCTCTCCTGGTGACCGGGGCCTTGTCTTGGAGGCGAAGGCCGGCCAACATTGATCCAGGCGCATTCGAACCCGCGACGGATGATCTGGGGAGGAAGAAGAGGCATGAGAGCATCGAGGCACAGGGTGAGCAGCTGATTGAGCGCCGTGTGGAGCTCGACCTACGGCGTGGCACGCTGGGCGGCTACACGGACATCAATGACGCCTTCACGCTCCTGGAAGAGCGTCTGCGAGCAGGGGACATTTCCGACGAGAAGTTCGAAAAGGAAAAGATCCGTCTGCTGATGCGAGGAACCGAATAGTACTTTCGCGCCATGGAACCCTGGCAAGCTCCTTGCTAAGGTAGACGCAGGATGGAGAAGATGCAGGCCTCATGCGCAGCGCGGTATCGTGCGCCCGGCGTCTGTCGAGCCGCATCAAATGTCGTCAGCCTATGTTGGAACCGCTTCCACGAGATCTCCTAGACAAGCTGCAGGATGACGAGCTGCTTAACCTTCATAGAGGAGGCGATCAAGCCGCGCTTGAGGTCTTGCTTGGCCGGCACCAGGACGCGCTCGTCCGGTATTGTCATCATCTGACCGCGAATCGCCACGACGCCGAGGACATTTATCAGGAAGCGATGGCTCGAGCCATTGCTCGGGTCGACACGCTCAGCTCCGGCGACGCACTCCGCGGTTGGCTCTTCCGCATCGCGCACAATCTCTCGGTCGACTCATTCCGACGCGGCCAGAGGCTCCAACCAATGCCGGAAGATGCGGAGGCCACGCTGCCGTCGCAGACCGCTGGACCACAGGATCAGGTAGAAACGCGGGAAGAACATCGAATCGTCAAAGAAGTGCTCGCCTCCTTGAAGCCGAGCCACCGGCAAGTGCTGATGTTGCGAGAGGTCGAGGAGATGAGCTATGCCGACATCGCCGAGCGCCTCAACGTCAGTCAATCGGCGGTCGAAACTCTCCTCTTTCGCGCGCGTCGCCGCCTTAAGGAACAGTACGGAAAGGCAGCCTCCGCCGGTGTTGCCGTCCTCGCGCCTCTGCGCTCCTTTGCGCTGCGCCTGCTCTCTCCTCTTGGAGGGGGCGCGCCAGCCGGCATCAAAATTTTAGCAGCCGTTGCGCTGGGCGGATTGGGTGTCGCGGCGATTTCGCATGTCGCCACGAACCACAGCTCGGTCGCACACTCGGCCATCGGAACACCGAGCCTGATAAGAGTCACTCCTCCGTCTCCGAGTTCGACCGTCCTCGCAGGGTCGGGCAGCTCCACATCCTCGTCCTCATCGTCCTCCTCTAAGCCGTCACGTGCGCGCTCCCGAAGACCGCACGCCAGTGCACGCACCTCTCGCGGATTGGCCTCGTCGCCCACCCTGGGACCAGTAGCCGCGGGGGCCGTCACGGCGGNNCGGGACGAGTGGTACGCGGCGGCAGCCGGTGTCGAACAGGTTCGGGATGTTTCTCCTCGCCGCAACATGCCTCCAGCGGTGCTCATACCGGCTCCGGGACAGTTAGGAGGACGAACCCATCGTCCGTACTTCGAAGCGCAAACGCGGCCTCAGCCGCCGCATCCCATTCCGTACCCGCCGGCTTGACGGGAATCATCTCCACAACCCGCCCCGTGCACAGCAGCCGGCACGCTTCCGGTACTTCGGCACCAGGGCACCCACCCGTGTATCAAGGATCGACACACGCCCGCGGGACGTCCAGACACTCCGGCACCTCGTCACCCCGGCCGGCACCGCCAGGTGACGGATCCTCACATCCGTCACCTGGAGCTCATCCCGGAACTCCGCCAACCTCGGCACCGGCTGCCGGCGTAGGCGTCTCCGTATCCCAGAGTGGCACCGGCGCGTCCGCGAGCGTTCACGTCTCCGTCCACGCGCCGGCGCCCGTTCCCAAGATTTCCCCCATCGCAGTGACCGTGGTCGTGCCGACCGTTCCGCCTGTGGCTGGAACCGTCGTGCACACGGTCCATGTCACACCTCCGGCATTGCCCACCCCGCAGGTGCACGTAACCGTCGTCGTCCCTTCGCCTCTTCCCAAAGTTTCCCCCGTTCCCCTCCCGACGGTAGCGGTGACCCTGGTTGTGCCGACTGTGCCATTGCTAGCGACTCCCACTCTTCCTGGTCTCTAGAGCGCGTCATCTTCCCGCAAAAAAGCAACGCCGACGACCGTGGCGCGGCCGCCGACGTTCTAGGAGGGAAGGGGCGAAGCAGAAACACTTCTGCTCCCCTGCGTACATACGTGGAGTAGTAGTGACTGGATCACCCGTGTGTCGCTTACATTCTCCGACGATGCGTCTTCCTATCCCTTGACAGGTCCCTGTAGGGCGGCCTCCTGGCACCCGTCTCCCACGTTCCCCCTCGACACCTGGCCACCACGCAGGGGTACATCGTTGCCATCCCGCGTCCCCGCGTGGTACGTCCACGGCGCCAACGATCGCTATGTGCCTGTCGAAGGGCGCCTTCGCTCCACCTCTCCTCCAGCTGTGCGATAGTGGGGTCTGATGCTGACAAGGCGCAACGGCGCCATACGCGAATGGAATGAGAACGTGGCGCACGCGCTGGGCATCGATCTGGGCGGGACCAAGATCCTGGCGGGCATCGTCGATGTGGACTCGGGTCGTGTTCTGGCGACCGCGAAGAAACGAACGCGAGCGGAACATGCCGTGGACGACGTCATGGATCGCCTACTCGCTGTCGCTGACGAGGCCCTGGCCGAGAGCAAAATGCAGAGAGACTCCCTGGTGGCGGCCGGAGTAGGCGCGGCTGGCCAGGTCGACTCTCGCAAAGGGACGCTGATCCGTGCCCCAAATCTGCCGGAAGGCATGGTCGGGATGCCGATTGCGGAGCGACTGGAAAGCCACTTCGATTGCCCGGCGACACTCACAAACGACGTCGCGGCGGCGGCGGCGGGAGAAGCCGCCTTCGGCGCCGGGAAGGGGCACCCGGACTTTGTCTGTGTCTTTTCCGGCACCGGCATCGGCGGCGCGATCTACCGGAATGGCACGCCGTTTCCGGGGGCGACCAAAACCGCCGGCGAGCTCGGCCACATGGTGAT
>QHBP01000087.1 GCA_003244175.1 Chloroflexota bacterium
TCCGACGGGCGGGCACTCACACCGGCTCGGCGGTCGCGCCTTACCGCACCGTCTCATCGGCAGCAGATGCCTGCGGACAGACACGGAGAATCCGCACTAGCATTCGCCCGCTGCTCGCGCACCGATTCTCAGCCGCGCAAAGACAGCCCGTTCGTAAACGGAGAGGGTCTGAGCCGTGATGCGTGACCAATCGTAGGGCTGCATTGAAAAACGCGCTTGCCGCCCCATGGCTGTGATGTGTGGGCTGAACAGTCCTTCGGTCAGGGCGCGGACAAAGTCGTGCTCGTCGCCGGGCCGGGCGAGAAAGCCTGTTTTCCCGTCTTCGATGGTCGACGAAAGCCCGCCCACGTCGAAGGCCACAACCGGTGTCTGGCAAGCCATGGACTCGATTGCCACCATACCGAAGGCTTCGTACGCGGAGGGAACCGCACACACGTCTGTCGCCGAATAATAGCGGGCGAGCTCCTCGTGTGGGACGATACCCCGAAAGTCGACGGCGTGTCCGATGCCCAGGGATGCCGCCAGCTGGCGGTACGAACGTGCAGTCGTGCCCCTGGCCTGGCCATGCTCGCCGAGAACAACGATGCGCACATCCTGGCCCGATGAATTCCGCACAGCCGCCACCACGCGCAGAAGAGTCTCCAATCCTTTGATGCGATCCACGCGGCCGACGAACAGGACGAGGCGCTCCCCGCCCAGCTTCAGATAGCGTCTGCTTTCTACCTTGTCGTATGGGCGAAACGCCTTCAGATCGACCCCACAGGGAATGACCTCAAAGTGCGCGGGGGAGCGGGCGTAAAGGTCACGCATGAGCTCGGCTTCCCCGGCAGTGGCGCCCACGACGGCGTCTACCGAGGTCATGAGGCACCGCTCCGCGTCCAGGCGCAACGCCGAGTCAGATCCGTCCTGGAACCCCAGGAATCTTTCTTTGGCCTTGAAGAGGGTATGAAACATGTGTATGACCGGCGTGCGTGGATCGTCGCGGACACGCATCGCAGCAAGTCCTGACAGCCAGTAGTGACTATGCCAGACGTCGTACCGTAGATCCTCGGAGACGACGAATTCCCGGATGGAGCGCACCGTGGAGGGGATGTGAAGAGGAAGAAGTTTCTTGGGAACGTGCCGCGCCGGTCCTCCCTCCACGTGGACGACTCGAAGGCCATTGCGTACCTCGATGATCGCCGGCGTCGCTCGATCGTGTCGCCTCGTGAAGATGTCAACCTTGATGCCCAGGTCGCCAAGTCCTTCCGCCAGACGCAGAACGTACACGTTCATTCCCCCAGCGTCCACGCTCCCTATGCGGGCCAGGGGCGACGTGTGCAGGCAGACGAGGGCGACGCGCGCTACCGGAGTGGATCTAGCCACGGTATCGATAGATCGGACCGGCGACATGCATCGCGCTGAAGAGGTCGCGCTGTTTGCCGAAGGTGAAATCGTTGATTTTCCAGTGACCATTGAATGTGTCCAGCTCCACCAAGCCCCACCTGCCCGGTTGTGCCCAACCCCGCGTGAGCAAGGTCCCATGCGCGGCCGCCGCCGCGGTAAACATCACACACCGTACCGTGGATTGCGCCAACCAAGTGCCCATCATGCTTGGATCACCTGTCTGTCCCTCGCCATCGCCGAAATTCCCATAGCGTAGCCCGCTGTTGTACTGATAGTACGGGAGCTGTGATGTCACGGCTCCCGCGTTCTTGGCGCGAAATGCCGCGCACAGATCGCTCAACAGGGAGCCATACGAGCCACCAACCCTGGCTGGTCCAGGCAAAGGCCCGCCGGTATTCGACGCCGGCGCCGGAGTCACCGCGGGAATCGGCGTTCTAGCGCCGGTCGCGGTTGGACCCGTATTGATCCGGATCGAGGCCGTGGCCCGCGCGTTCGCGGTAGCATCAGTCTGAGACACTGTCCTCGGTCCCGCGGAAGAGCCGCATCCGGCCAAAAGAAGCGTGAGGATCAGCAACAAAAGAGTGCGCACGAGACATCTCCCAGGAACATGACGACGCAGGCCCCTTCGCCTGCGCACGCGGATTCTACCACGCTACGAGAAAGGCGGGGCCGTCACGAGCAGAGCTTGGGGTATGGAACACGGGTTCATACCAGGACGCGAAGAGCTCCGGGCAGGATCTGAAACGAATGGAAGCGATCCTCGTACAGCTCTCCGTCAAGATCGAGCTGTGTCGGCCGCGAGAGCTGGATCGACACTGTACTACCCCTGGCCGTGAACACCTGTGGATGCTCCACGTGTAGCCCGGGGTAAATTTTCCATATTTGAGTGAACAGCTCGGGACGAGAAAAATCGCCGAGGACAACCACGTCCAGCAGACCGTCCGCCATATTCGCCACGGGAGCGATCTTCATCCCGCCGCCGAAGAAGCGACCATTCGCCGCCACGACGCTCAGGAGGCGTCCTGCATACAAGCACGCACCGTCCACGAGGACCCGCCCGTCCACTGGCTGGGAGGCGGCGCAGGCATGGAGAGCCGCGAAGAGAAAGGACAGGCGACCCGGAAGATGTGAGTGCATGGAAGCCTCACGCGCCACCACGGCAGCTCCTATGCCTGTCTCGCCGAAATTGACGAACACGCGCCTGCGCGTGGTTGTTTCGCAGGCGCCCAAATCGACGCGTGCAGACCTGCCGCTGAGAATCCGCTGCGCGGTGCTCTCCGTGGCTCGGCTCATCCGAAGATTTCGGGATAGGTCCATTCCCGTGCCCGCATAGACGAGGCCGAGTGGCACAGTGGCATCGCCGTTGCCGGCGGCATACAGGCCGTTGACCACCTCGTGAAAGGTGCCGTCGCCGCCGGCGGCGATAATCGCTGCGGGCCGGCGCTTCAAGAGCTCGCCCACTAGTTGTTCGGCATGTCCCGGGCCTTCGCTTCGCACGGCCCGGACTGTCACCCCGCTTCGGTCCAGGAGCCGTTCGACTCTCGCCCACCGCGCCTCGGAACGTCCGTTACCGGCGGCGGGATTGACGATGGCGGCAATCACCATGGATGCTGTAAATCCGGCCCCTTTCCCGGTTTGCGTTATACTAAACCACCTGAGAGCACGAAAAGGAGCAGGCCGTTTGGCCGAGCAAGAACCACAGGAACTGAGCCAGGACGCCCTCGCTCGCATTGAAAGCGTTGTCAGGAGCCTACAAGAAGATCGTGTCGAACGGGGTGTTGCTCTCGCTATTCCTATGCGATGCGACAGCTGTCAAGATGAGAAGTCTTCGGCGGGAAGCGCGATGTACGGGGCGTACAAGTTGTGCAACGATTGCTTGCTCGACTTCACGGTCGCACTGGCGTCCGGGCGAGTGGCGAGCGTTGTTGAATTCATGACTCGCACGTCGGATGGTCCGGATTCCGCTCCACCTCCCGATCTATCCGAACAGCACGAGCGCTCCTCCGTGAAGTACAACGCCAGGCTGTCGCGTGACAAGCTCATGCCGAGCAACGAGCCCTGCTGACAAGAAACCTCGGGCATGGCGCTGCTGAAAGCTGCCGGGACGGTGCCTATTCCGCGGCTCGGCAACAGCGAAAGCGCGCGGAGCTGGAGCTGTTCAACCTGCGAGAGGTGAGAAGGTCGTAGGACCTGGGCGAACGTCAAACATTTTAGTGCGCGAAGCATGAGCCCGACATGCATGTAGTCATCATGGGATCTGGACGAACCGGCTCTCGTCTAGCGGCGATGCTCGACGAGGCGAACCACGATGTCACCGTCATCGACTGGGACATCCGCGCCTTTCGACGGCTTCCGAACACATTTTCGGGCACGACCTTCATGGGCAACGGGGTGGACGAGGACATCTTGCGCGCGGCCGGGATCGAAGGAGCGGACGTATTCGTCGCGACCACGAGCGGCGACAACCGAAACGTCATGGCCAGCCAGATCGCCAAACAGGTTTTCGAAGTCCCTAAGATCATCAGCCGGATCAAAGATCCAATTCGTGCCGAGATTTATCGCGACCTGGGATATGATGTGGACTGTCGAACCACGAGAGGCGCAGACGCTGTCCTCGCATTGCTCGAGCCGGAGAGCTAGAGTACGCGGCGCAGCCGCGGGTTCCTCGTCATCCCGGGAAGTCTGCCGCGCTTGGCGATGGCCGCTCCCTCAATCTCCCGAATGTCGGCTGTGAAGTCAATGGGACACGCGCCACTGATATAACTGCCGACGCCGAAGCTGTCCACGGGCGCCCCGTAGTCGCGAAAGGCGGTGATGCGTTCGGGCGTCATGCCTCCGCTGACGGTGATGAGCACCGACCCGAAGCCGGCCTCATCAAGTCGCGCTCGAAGCTCGGTCACAAGGGCGGGCGTCACCCCTCCCCGTTCCGACGGGGTGTCCAAACGCACGCCCTCGAGGCGCGGGCCGAGGGCTCCGGCAACGCGAAGGCTTTCCACAGTCTCGTCCTGAAACGTGTCGACGAGGATGATGCGCGGAATGTCGTGCGGCATGACAGCATCGAACGCCTCCGCGGCGCGAACCGTATCGCCGACGATGAGCACGTACGCATGTGGCATCGTGCCGGCGGGTTTCTTTCTCGCCAGTGCCGCCCCGAGGGGCGTGGAACACGTGAGGCAGCCTCCGACAACCGCTGCGTAGTCCATGATGGCGGCGACATTAGGATGGACGTGACGGGCACCAAAGCTCACCACGGGAGTCTCGCCTGCCGCCTCCACCGCCGCGCGCGCCGCCGTTGCCCAGGCAGTGCACGAGGCGAGAATGCCCAGCAGCGCGGTTTCGAAGCGGCCGAATGAGCCGTACAGTGCGAGAATTTCGACGGCGGCCTCTCCCGGTTGTACGGTCTCCCCCTCGGCGAGCATCCACAGCTCGCCGCCAAAGCTCGTCTCCTCAAATAGCTGACGGACCTGTCCGCCGCCGCAGAACACGCCGCCCAGACGGCAGAAAACCTGCATGCCCACAAATGGGTCCAGGTCCAATCGCCGCAGGACTTCGCGACTGCGCAGAAAGTAGACGTCGGCCGTCTCGGCGGTGGCGACCTGGGGCAGAAGCGGAAAGTCCACGTCGGACACCACCTTTCTTCGCTGATAGGGATCGTGACATTAAAAGAAGCGGGAAGATAGCATGCCATCTTCCCGCCTCCTCACG
The DNA here is from genome assembly GCA_003244175.1 of Chloroflexota bacterium. Lineage (GTDB taxonomy): Bacteria > Chloroflexota > UBA5177 > UBA5177 > UBA5177 > QHBP01. The sequence continues at coordinate 5,092 of QHBP01000087.1, forward strand.
AGCTCTTCTATACGTACGAGCTCGCCGCCTGCGCGATCCCCATGAGATCGTCGAAGGCGAGTCCCTCGATGGTCTCCTCGCTGATCAGCTTCTCGGACACAGTGATGAGCTTGTCCTTGTGCTTGATGAGCAGCTCGCGGGCCGTGTTGTACGCGGCGTTGATGAGGTTGCGGACCTCGCTGTCGATCTCTTGGGCGACGGCTTCACTGTAGTTGCGCTGCTCCCCGATCTCCCGGCCCAGAAAGACCAGCTCATCCTTCTTCCCGAAGGCCACCGGGCCAATCTTGTCGCTCATGCCGTACTGGGTGATCATCTGCCGCGCAAGTCCGGTTGCGCGCTCGATGTCGTTCGAGGCACCCGTCGTCACATCGCCGAAAATGAGCTGCTCGGCGGCGTGCCCTCCCAGGCTCCACGCGAGCGTCTCTTCAAACTGCTTCTTCGAGTAGAGATACCGATCCTCGGTGGGCAGGAGACGCGTGTAGCCGCCGGCCAATCCTCGCGCCACGATCGTGATCTTGTGAACGGGATCGAGATTGGGCAACATGCGTGCCACGAGGGCGTGGCCCACCTCGTGATACGCGGTGATGGCCTTCTCCTTGGGACTAATGATCCTGCTCTTGCGCTCCGGGCCCGAGATGACGCGGTCGATGGCCTCCTCGAGCTCGGACATCCCGATCGCCTTCTTGTTGCGGCGCGCGGCGAGGATTGCTCCCTCGTTGAGGAGGTTAGCGAGATCGGCGCCGCTGAATCCTGGCGTTTGCTTGGCGAGTGTCTGAATATTGACACTTTTCTCGAAAGGCTTCCCTCGCGCGTGCACCTCCAGAACCTGAATGCGGCCCCGGATGTCCGGATTGTCCAGGACAACCTGACGATCAAATCGTCCCGGCCGCAGCAGTGCGGGGTCGAGCACGTCCGGACGGTTGGTTGCGGCAATGACGATGACGTTCGTGTTGGTGTCGAAGCCGTCCATCTCCACAAGAATCTGGTTCAAGGTCTGCTCGCGTTCGTCGTGGCTGCCACCAAGGCCGGCCCCGCGCTGCCGGCCCACGGCATCGATCTCGTCGACGAAGACAATGCAGGGGGCGTTGCGCTTTGCCTGATCGAACAGGTCCCGGACGCGACTGGCGCCAACGCCCACGAACATCTCCACAAACTCGGAACCGCTGATGGAGAAGAATGGCACGCCGGCCTCACCCGCAACCGCGCGCGACAGCAGGGTCTTCCCTGTGCCCGGGGGCCCGACCAGAAGCACGCCTCGCGGAATCCGTGCCCCCAACGCCGCGAACTTGTCAGGATACTTGAGGAACTCGACCACCTCCGCCAGCTCCTGCTTGGCCTCTTCGACACCGGCAACGTCCGCGAATGTGATGGTCGGACGATTCCCCGCGAACATGCGGGCTCGACTCTTGCCAAATGACAGCGCCTGATTGTTGCTGCCCTGCGCCTGACGCATCATGAAAAACAGAAGCGCGCCAAAGATGAGCAGCGGTAGGAAGCTGACGATCGTCGTGATCCAATTTCCCAGCTGACTGGGCTTGCTGTAGTTGATTGCCACGTACTTCTGGAAGCTCGCGCCGCCCAGCGGAACGCCGTTGTTCTTGAGGAAAGTGGTCACGTCCACGATGTTCGTGAAGTTGGCCTGATACTTCGTGGTGTCGGCTCCGTTGTTGGCCTGGAGAGATAGGCTGTCGCTGTCCTCGGTCAACGTCGCGTAGGTGCCATTACCCACATCCGCGTTCAGTCTGGACACCAAGCTGTTGGTCCCTCCGGTGAGCGGTACAGTCTTGGTCTGCGAGCTATTGGACTTGAAGAGCTGAAATGCGATGGCCAGAACGAAGACCATGATTATCAGCCAGATGAAGCTATTGCGAAACCACCGTGCATCCATCGAGTGCGGTACTCCAAACTAGAACCGCGGCAAGCGACGACGGCTCCGTGTCGCGCGCGGGCTCAGGAATTCTATCACGCGTCAAGCGGATGTGGGCACGCAGCGCACGTGCGCGACGGCGCGGGTATCCGACCTGACCGAGACCCGCTCGTCCATCGCGATGCCGGGCAGCCAGACGATGTGCCGCTCATTCTCGACAACCAGCACGCGGTCTCGCTCGGTTCGGGGAATGCGTCGATCGATCAGAATGTCTTTGACCTTGCGCGTCCCTCCGAGTCCCAGCGGTCGCATGCGATCTCCGGGCTGCCGAGACCGAACGCGGAGGGGACTTCCGAGTGCCTGCGCGTCGGCAAGCAGATGCAGCGGGCCGCAGACCGAGATCATGCGGCCGATAAGCTCGACGTCCGCACTCGGCAACACGCTTGCGACGAGCCGGCCGGTCGCGACGTCGACGTTGCCGGGGACTGTCAGATCCGCCTCTCGCAGGACGAAACGCTCAGGCTCGCGAAACGTCAGCTGAAATCGGTCGGCGCGCCGCACCACCCGGAGGCCGCGGGGAAGCTGCCCCGATGGGTCAGGAACGTCTAAATGACGGATCGCGTGTGCAAGTCGCTCGATGTGGGACTGCTCGACATCGGCGACGTCTCCCAGAAGTCGCCGGAGCATGTCTCGGAGAAGGTGCCCTTGCAGCGACGGGTCGAGCGAACGCAAAGCACCGGTAGATGCTTCGACGGTTGCGGCTGTTTGCTTAAAGTCGACGAGAGGCAGGAGGCGCTCCACCTCCTGCTCGATATACGCCATGTCCCTGGACACGAGGCGGGCGGCACGGGCCAGAGAAGCGCGCGCGGCGTTGTTCTCGCGTTCGAGGACCGGAAGGACATCCAATCGCACCCGGTTGCGCGAGTAACGCCGGTCGACATTGCTGCTATCGGTTCGATATGCCACGTGCGTTCGCTCGAGCGTATGGACGATGTCGACTCGGGAAACCGTCAGGAAGGGACGCACAACCGCTCCCACCCTTTGACGCATACCTGCTATCCCAACGAGACCACTGCCGCGCAAAAGGTGCATGAGAAGCGTCTCGGCCTGATCGTCGAGGGTATGTCCCAGAAGCAGTCGATCGAGGTGGAGCGATTCCGTGATATCGCGCAGAGCGAGATGACGCAGCTCCCGCGCCGCCGTCTCCCATGAGACGCGCGTCTCCTGCACATGTGCGGCCACATCGACCCGCCGCACATGCAAGGGAAGATCCCTCTCAGACGCCAGAACCCGGACGAAGTCCTCATCCTCGTCGGACTCACGCCCCCGCGTCTGATGATTGACGTGAGCGATGTGCAATCGCCAGCCCCGCTCGTGCGTTCGATTGACTCGGAACACGGTGTCAAGCAAAGCGACGGAATCCGACCCTCCAGAGACCGCGACGAGGAGGGCCGCGGGCGAAGGCAGCGACGTCGCGAGTACGGCATCGACGAGTAGATCGTGAGGTGGTACGGTAGTCATGATGGAGGATACAGCGGGGGACGACTGGGAACGTCCACGCCGATATGCGTGCGTGACAGGTCACTCAATTGCGCGAGAAGACCTGGACGCGCTAACGCGAATCGAGCGCTTGGACGCCGGTGCCGAGGTACGTCTATGCCTCGAACACGGGGCGCCCGTCTCGGAAAGCATGCCGCCGCGCCGGCATCCATAGCCCCGGCCTTCAGGCCGGGTTTGGGTACTTAACGAGCGTGTCATCTCCGCGTTTTGGGCCGGTCAACCGCGCGAGCTCACCAAGCGGTGTGGGCTACCCGCTCAACATGAAACCCGGCCTAAAGGACGGGGCTACGGACGAGACGAATGCGGCCTCCCGTCCAAACATACGTACGTGTCTGCGGCGAGAGACTGGGGCAGCAAAGCGGATCGCTGGGGCGGAATCTGTCCGATGTGACCGCAAAACCACCGGCGACGAGTCGTACGGAGCGAATGTTCACGTACTGGTGACGCCAGACGGGCCGGGAGCGTCCGCCGACAAAGGCGTACACGGCCTGGCAGTGGCCGTCGGCGCTGCCGCTGCAAACCGCTCGATAGACATAGAGCAGCGAGCCGTCGGCGCCGCGAGCAGTGAGGCGGGCGGCGACGGTATAGCCATCGGCCCGAAGCACGGGACTGTTGTCCACGGATTCCTGTCGAGTGCGCACGGAAGCGATGGGCGACCTAGAGCTGATGCTTGCACCGCAGCCGGTGAGGGCCACGCCGACAAATGAGAGGAAGACCATTCGCTGCACGCGCGCTCCACGCATGCAGTATTATCACCCACGAGCCGGGACGGCTTGCAGGGGTGTCCGGCGGAGAGGAGGTCAGTCACGTGGTGAATCGTGCGGAGAGGATCCTGCCCACGGACCAGGAGATCGCGGTCGCGCTTGGACCGCGAGTAGAGATGCGTGCTGATCGTGATCAGAGTGCGCCCAAGGGGGTGGGCGACGTCCTTCGGGACGCCGCCATCGACTCCGCATATCGCCGGTATCGCGGACGTGTGCTTCTCGCGGACGAGGAACGTCCCGTCGCCGTCGGTGCCCTTGCCCTTCTGTTCGACAGTTCGCAGACCGCCCTTCGCACTTTTTCTCAGGTGGCCGAGGCAGCACACCTGCGCACTCAGATGGGTGACGCAAGCGTAGCGGTGGAAACTGTGACGTCCCGGGCGGGACTGGTCAGTTATTGGGGATTTCTGCAGACCGGTGACGTCATCATGATTGTGACTCTCGACACGGTGGATCCGAAAGAGGTGTCGATTACCGATCTGCGGTCGCTACTGACCGCAGCGGCGCACCGACTTGAAGAGCATGGAAAGACACGAGACGGCGACCCCGGACCGACGCCCTAGCCTCTCTTTTGACCCATTGGGTACACTGGCGGAGGGGTGTCGCGTAGGCAGCTCGCATACTGACACTCGCTTCTGCGCCCGTAGCTCAGCTGGATAGAGCGTTAGGTTGCGGACCTAAAGGTCGGGGGTTCGAATCCCTTCGGGCGTACCAGACTCTTCTTCACGCCGTCGATTCAGACGCCGTGGCGTCGAAGGCTCGGTCGATCAGGGGGCGAACCCGCGTTTCGCCGTGTAAGTGATGGCGATCGAGCCTGTTAGGGTCCAGGTCGATTTCGAGATCCGTGCGAATAGTCACCACCTCAAGGAACAGATTGGCCTGCTTCCGGCCGGCGATGAGGAGCTTCCGGCTCCGCGGCTCAACGAGGTGGAGGCTTTCGTAGATCCGATCGAGAGTTCCAAACTCGTTCACCAGCCGGCTCGCCGTCTTCGCCCCGATACCGCTGACCCCAGGGATATTGTCCGACGCGTCACCGGCAAGAGACTTCCACGCCGGCACGCCGCCAGCCGTCACCCCCAGCCGCGCACGGACATCTTCGTCATTCTGAAAGCGTTTGAGGGTCGAGTCGGGGGTGACCACGGTGATGCCTCCACCCACGAGCTGCAGCACATCGCGGTCCGTCGATACCACGTGAGCCGCCGTTTTCCCTCCCTTCGCCCGCTGTGCGAGCGTCCCAAGTATGTCGTCCGCTTCGAATCCCGGCGCTGTCAGACACGTGATTCCAAGTGCGGGCAGAAGACGTTGCGCGAGATGTATCTGTCGCTCGAAGTCACCGGCTTTCTCTCCACCCATCGGCCCTCGTTGCGCCTGATACTCCGGATATAGCCGATGGCGGAATGTCGGGACCTCGGGCGTATCGAATGCCGCCACCAGGTGGCCGGCGCCGGCTTCCCGTTGCAATCTCAGGAGGAAGCCGAGCATGCCGTAGATCGCGTTGATCGGCTTCTCGTCCGGGCCGAGAATCGAGGACGGCAGACTGCAGAACGACCGGAAGAGCAAATTGTACGCGTCGAGAAGATACAGACTCATTACGCTGGCCCGCCCAAAGATTGTCTGCCCGCAGCATACAATGGCCTACCACGGCGGAGGTGAGAAGAGGCGTGGAATCTTTGGTCGTCGACACCTCCTGGCTGGCTGACCGTGGTCATGCAGAGGGTATCATCGTTGTGGACGCGCGTCCGCCGCACCACTACAGCCGCGGACACCTCCCCGGAGCCATCAACCTTCCGCTCTTCTTGCTTGCTAACCCGGCGGGAGGCATTCCCGAATCGGCAGTCGTCTCTCGTCGCCTGGGTCAGGTGGGAATCGCGCCGGACAGCTATGTCGTCGCGTACGACGACGGAGAAGGCGCGACGGCCGCTCAACTCCTCTGGTCTCTGTTCTACGTCGGCCATAGAACGGCAGCGGTTCTCGACGGTGGCGTTGCCCTGTGGGCAACCGAAGGCCGTCCTCTGGACACCGGACGGCGGACTCGCGAACCGGCACAGTATGACGCCGGTCAGGTGGACGAGGGCGTGGCGTGCACGATGGACGCGGTGCTATCGTCCCTCGGGGCGCCAGACACGATCGTGGTGGACGTGCGCACGCCGGCCGAGTACCTCGGCGCGCAACGCACAGCCGCGCGGAACGGACACATTCCCGGCGCTGTGAACGTTGACGTGCGTGAGATGATGATGGGGATCAAGGACGGCATCGGTCACCTGGCGACACCAGATGTGTTGCAGCGGCTCTACGACGCGGCAGGCGTTTCAACAGACAAGAGGGTGATAGTGCACTGTCAATCCGGTCACCGCTCGTCTGCCGCCTTTCTCGTGCTCAAGCATCTGGGCTATCCGGACGTCCGCAACTATGTGGGCGGTTGGCAGGAATGGGGAAACAGCCCGAATACGCCTGTGGAGAACGAGTGAAGGCGCTTCTGGCCGCGATGCTCGCCCTCGTGCCTCTCACCGCCCAACCGGTCCAGGTGCTGTCGCGTGGCGCTTCGACGCTCCGAGAGGTAGCGCTAACTTTCGACGCGGGGGCGGATCGGGGCAACGCGGCTCACATTCTATCGACTCTCGAGCGCAATCACATTAAGGCCAGTTTCGGAATGACGGGGGCGTGGGCTTCGGCAAACTCGGACCTCGTGCGCCGCATGGTCCGCGACGGTGACCTGCTGATGAACCACACGTACGACCATCGCTCGTTCACTGGATATTCGACACACGCGTCCGCCTTAACGAACTCTCAGAGGACGTGGGAGATCGAGCAGGCTGACCGTGTCATACGTTCGATCAGCGGACGCCACGCTCGTCCGTACTTTCGTCCTCCCTTCGGGGACTACGATGCCGCCACGCTTGATCTCTTGAAACGGCTCGGATATGGGTACATGGTCATGTGGACTCTCGACTCGCTGGGCTGGGAGCATCTCTCGGCCACGTCTATCGAGCGACGTTGCCTGCGGGGAATCAGTCCGGGCGCCATCGTTCTGATGCACGTGGGAAGCCAGTCACAGGACTCCGCAGCCCTTCAGACGGTCGTCACGGCTCTCAAGGGCCGGCACTACGCTTTCGTTACAGTGTCTGCGTTTGTCTCCAAACGCTGACTGGTAAGGTCTCGCGTCAAGGATTCCAAGAGCGATCGCTCCGGGTCTTTGACCGATGCGCAATCGAGCGCATGAAGAGCGCGGGCAACGTGATCGGAAATCGTCTCTCGCGCGATTTTTTCGGCTCCCGTCGACGATAAGATGTCGAGCACCGGACGGATGTCGTCGACGGATCGTGACAGGAAGGCATCGAGATCTCTACGCTGACTGGCGCTCCCCCGCTCGATTGCGATCAAGAGCGGGAGTGTCTTTTTTCGCTTGTGCAGGTCCTGAGCGGCCTGCTTGCCGGTGACAGCTTCGACGCCCCAGACGCCCATCACGTCGTCGTGAATCTGAAACGCCGTGCCCAGGTGCACACCGTATTCGGAGAAGCCGTCACGAGCGGTCGACGAGGCGCCTCCCAGGGACGCTCCCGCCCATGCGCTGAAGCGTATCAGAGCGGCCGTCTTGCGCGAGATCATCTCCAGATACTCGGCGGAGGATACATTCGAGCGTGTCTCAAAGCTCATATCCATGTACTGCCCCTCGGTCAGTGCCAGTGCCATGTCCATGAAAGCAGTACTGACCTCCCGCGCGGTATCGCCAGGTCCCGTGGCGCGAAGAATCGTGCGGTGGGCCAACGCGAACATGCCGTCACCCACATTGATCGCGTGCGGCTCGCCCCACACGCGCCAAACCGTGGGACGGTGGCGCCGCACCACGTCACCGTCCTCGATGTCGTCATGAATGAGCGAGAAATTGTGTAGTAGCTCGATGGCGACGGCAGCATGCAGGGCATCACGCGTGTCGCCCCCCGCACCTTCGCAGGCGAGCAGGCACAGGGAGGATCGGAACCGTTTGCCGGAGGGAGCGGTCACCGGGTTTAGGCGCTGGTCCAGGTACCCGAGCTGGTAGCCCATCATGCCCCGGAAGAACGTGAGGTCGCTGTCCCTGCCCAGCGATCGCCGCAGCTCGGCGTCGATTGTCGGTCCGTAGCGGCTTTGAAGTTCTCGTAAGCTCGATTCCCACATGCTCACAGCCTCTGTCAGGCCCCTGGGATGATAGAGTGTTTGCGCCGGCAGCGGCGAACGAGGTGACGATGCAGCCTACGAGGATAACGATTGGAACCCGGGGCAGCCGTCTGGCGCTTCGGCAATCACAGTTGATTCGGGACCTGCTGAAAGCTCGGTTCCCACGGATGGACGCACGGATCATGACGATCGAGACGGAGGCGGACCTGCTCCAGGACCGCTCGATCTCCTCCCTCGGTGACAAGGGGGTATTTGTTCGCTCGATTGAACGCGCTCTGCTGGAGCGACGCATCGATGTCGCCGTCCACAGTTTGAAAGACGTGCCGGCGGATATCGTCACGCCCGACTTGGCTCTTGCGGCATTCTCCGCAAGGGCCGACCCGCGGGATGTGTTGATTTCTCGATCGGGAGTGGGATTCGACGAACTGCCGGCCGGGGCCCGTATCGGTACAAGCAGCCCGCGGCGTCACATGCAGCTTCGAGAACTGCGTCCGGACCTGGACTGCGTCGGCATCCGCGGTAACGTCGATACTCGCCTACGTAAGCTCGAAGAGGGGCAGTTCCAAGCGATTGTGCTGGCCGCCGCGGGCCTCAAACGTTTGGGCCTCGCAGACCGCGTCACGGAGTATCTCGAGGTGGATCGAATGACCCCTGACGCGGGCCAGGGCGTGATAGCGATACAGACTCGTCAGGATGGTCCGATTCCCGAAATGGTGGCCGCGATCGATCAACTGGAGTCGCGCGTCTGCGTACTTGCCGAGAGGGCCGTGGTCCGGTCCCTCGGCGCCGGCTGCAACAGCCCGGTGGGCGTTTTTGCGGAGCTGCATGGAAAGTCCATCACGGTTCGAGGTATCGCCGCGGCGGCCGTGGGCGAGCTTACGCACCGAGACGAAGAGGTGGGATCGGTCGACGAGCCGGAGCTGGTTGGAACCCGACTGGGTGTTAGGCTGGCGGCTCGAATAGGAGTCGCTCCCTATACTGGGACGTGAACGACTGCCTCTTCTGCTCGATTGTCCAGGGCCACACCCCGGCCGACATCGTCTACCAGGACGAGGACGTGCTTGCGTTCCGCGATATCCACCCGAAAGCGCCCGTGCACGTGCTGGTGATCCCTCGAAAGCACGTGAGAGGGTACCGTGACGCCGAGGAGAAGGACGAGGCGCTGCTGGGCAGATTGGCTCGAGCGGCGGCGTCGATAGCAGAGTCCGAGGGAACCGGCGCCGGTGGATTCAGGGTGGTGGTCAACAGCGGAGCCGATGCCGGCCAAAGCGTCGACCACCTGCACTTGCACGTATTGGGTGGCGCGCCCATGGGCTGGCCACCCTGGCCCTCCGGGTAGGATGTGCCTCGCCTGTATGTCGTTCCGACGCCGATCGGCAATTTGGAGGACATAACGCTTCGGGCGCTGCGGGTGCTCAAAGAGGCGCACGCGATCTTCGCTGAAGACACGCGGCACACGCGCAAGCTTCTCGCGCACTACTCGATCTCGACGTCGCTGCATAGTTACCATCAGCACAACAAACGGACTCGCATCCCCATCGTGCTGTCTACGATGCAGTCCGCTGATGTGGCGCTGGTCTCGAGCGCCGGGACGCCGGCGCTCTCTGATCCCGGTTTCGAGCTGATCGAGGCAGTGCTCGCGACGGGGTTTGACGTGGACGTGCTTCCCGGTGCAAGCGCACTTACGACCGCTGTCGTTGGAGCTGCCATCGCTGCTCCCGGTTTCCTCTTTCTCGGCTTCCTTCCGCGTCGAGGCGGAGATCGTCGCAAGGTGTTGCGAGATTCCGGTGCTTGTCAATACGCACTGGTACTCTACGAAGCACCCCACCGACTTGTCTCCACCCTCCGCGACATCCGAAGCGAGCTGGGAGAGCGCCGCGTCGTCGTGGCTCGAGAGTTGACGAAGGTTCATCAGGAGTACGTCCGAGGAACGGTATCCCAGGTACTGGATCGATTTGACGGTGAGGCGCCTCGCGGCGAGTGTACGCTGGTGATTGCCGGAGCCTCCGAAGAGCCCCGGGTCGACACGCACGAAGCCCGCGCCGAGCTTCGCAGACGTCGTGAGACGGGGCAGGAGGCTCGGCGGGCGGTTGGGGACGTCGCCGCTCTGCTACGAATGCCGCGTAACGAGGTGTACCGGCTGTGGCTCGAGGTAAGCCCGGAGAATGGGGATTCGGCCTGAAACCGTCAAGTGATACTATCGGAAGGGACGCGGGAATGGCATCCTCCCCACGGAAGGGGCCTTTGCTCCCGGACACTCACGCACACCTCGACGACCCTGCTTTCCAGGACGATTTGACCTCGGTATTGGTCCGGGCCGTTCGCGCCGGAGTTGGCCCGATCCTGGCGGTGGGATCAGGATTCGAAAGCAGTAGAAGGGCCCTGTCCATTGCGCACGAGCATGACCACGTGTACGCGGCTGTCGGGTTGCATCCCCACCACGCGGATCGGTTCGCGACTGAGGCCGGTGGGTTGCGCGCACTTCTGTCGGAGCACAGGGTCGTGGCGGTAGGGGAAATCGGTTTGGATTACTTTCGGCAACTGTCGCCGCGGGATGTTCAGATCGATGCCTTCAGGGAACAGTTATCGTGGGCCGGCACCGTGGGTATCCCGGTGAGCGTGCATAATCGCGACGCGGACAGCGACGTTTTGAGCTGCCTCAAAGATTTCGACGGCGCTGTTGTTCTTCACTGCTTCGCCGGCTCCGTCAGTTTCGCTCAGAGCGCTGTGTCCAACGGGTATTACCTCTCGTTCGCGGGCAACCTCACGTTTCCCAGAGCGGACGAGCTACGGCGGGTGGCCAGGGTTGTGCCACTGGATCGCCTACTGGTGGAAACGGATTCTCCAGTCCTGGCTCCTCAGGTTGTCAGAGGGCGTCGCAACGAACCGGCCCATGTTGTATCGGTGGCGGCTACGCTGGCCGAGATCCATGATGTCCCCATCGAGGTCTTGACCTCCTCTGTGGCGGACAACGCAGCGCGCGTGTTTTCCTGGAGGGCGGCGTGACCGAGACCGTTCACCTATATGGCTCAGAGACCGAGGATGTGTCCCTTGTGGGAGAGCGCCTCAGGGAGATTGCTCGAGAGCATCACGCGTTGCTGGGGGAGACGCTCGCCTACGTTTTCGAAACAGAGGGGAAGCGGATTCGCCCCGCCCTCGTCATGCTGTCGGGGAAGCTTGGTACTTACGACGTCGATCATCTGGTCACGCTCGCCGCGTCCCTGGAAGTGGTGCACAGCGCGACCCTCGTTCACGATGACACCATTGACGAGGCTCTCACGCGTCGCGGCCTGGAGACCGTCAGCGCAATTTGGGATCCGAAGATCGCAGTCCTGGTCGGAGACTTCCTATTCGCACAATCCGCCCACCTCGCTGCTCAGCTCAACAGCGTCAGGATCGTCGAGCTGTTCAGCGAGACCGTGATGGCAATGAGCAGCGGAGAGCTTCGGCAGTACGCCTCCTCGCAATCGCTCGTCATCGACGAGGCCGACTATTTTCAACGAATCACCGGCAAAACGGCAACCCTGTTCGCGGCCTGCTGTGAAGGCGCGGCCATCGTGACGGACCAGTCCGAAGAGAGGGCGGCGGCCCTCGGCGCGTTCGGCCTGAACCTGGGACTCGCGTTCCAGATCGTGGATGATGTGCTGGACTTTCGGGGAACCGAGCAGAAGCTTGGCAAGCCGGCCGGTAACGATCTTCGACAGGGCACGATTACCTTACCTGCGATCCTGTACGCACAGTCACAGCCCTCGGGGTCTGCGTGGCTGGCCGATCTCAAGAGTGGCGAAAACATGGAAAGATTGATCAGGTCTGTGATCGAATCGGATTGTCTCAACTCGGCGATGCGCCGGGCGCATGAGTATGCGGATGCGGCCTGCCTGGCGCTCTCGCTCTTTCCCGCGAGCGATGCCAAGAACGCCCTCGAGCAGCTGGCGAGGCGCGTGACGACGAGGGAATACTAATCCACCTGAGACGCTGGACGCTGTCTCTGATAGGGATTTCCTTCCTCCTCTTCCTGCTGCTGCAGGTGTGCCCTGGGGGGCCATGCGCGGGGTACGTAGGCTCGCTGCAAGCGCACCTCATGGGGAAGACATGTGCTTCCACCCTGGCGTTGTCCGCGCCGTTTCCGGTGCAGTACCTCGCCCTGATGAGTCGATATGGGCGAGGCGATCTGGGCGTCATGGATTCCGGGCAATCGGTCCGCAGTGCGATCGTATCGGCAACGCCGTCCAGCTTGGCGCTGATAGGTTGCAGCATTGCGCTCTACCTGCTCGTGACCGTGCTGGGGAAGGTCATTGTTCGCGGCCAAGGTTCTATCGGGCATCTACTTGCCGCGGCACCGCTGTCCGCGCTCCCCGGCATCTGGGTCGGGCTTCTCTCCGTGTACTTCCTCTCCTATCGCTGGGCGGTGCTGCCCGCCACTCATGCGCAGAGCGTCGCTATCCCGGCAGTCGGGTCGCGACTCTGGCTCTCCACACTGACGGCATCGCCCTTGACGCTCCTCGAGGACGCCACTCGCCACTTCGCCCTCCCGGTTGTCGCACTCACCTTCGTGGCGTTTGCCGCCCAAGCACAGGTCTGGGACGGTACGGCCGGATCCGGATTCGACTCCCCGGCGGGCGCCCTGGCACACCTGCTTCGAAGCTTTCCGGCTCTTCTCGGTGGGCTGGCGCCTGTGGAAACCCTGTTTCGTTGGAATGGTCTCGGAGCCCTCTTCGTCACCTCTCTTCGGGGTGGGGATTACGCGCTGGGTCTCGGCATCTTGTTGGCGAGCTCCGTCTGCGGCGCGACACTGCTGGCACTGGCCGACGGAATCGAGCCGAAGATCGATACCGGCAAGATGTTCTCGACACCCTCGCGAAGAGGGGCTCGCTACGGCTTTGGGACTCTTCTTGTGATCGCATGTTTTGTCGCCGTTGTACCGCTGCTGCCGTCGGGTCCAATCGATCTCGGTGGTCTGGGCGGCAGCAACGCTCCTCCGCGACTCGCGCTGCCCGGCTCTCCCGCCTGGTTCTATCTTTTGGGGACCGACTCGACGGGGCACTCGGTGCTGATGTGGGTCACGTACGGGGGCCGTCTCGCGTTGGCACTCGCGATTGCATCCGCCCTTCTGGCCATTGTGATTGCGCGGCTCGACGCCCTTCCACGCAGAGTGACTGCCATCCAGATAGTACTGGACGCCCTGAACAGTACATTCCGGGCGACGCCGTATCTTCTCCTCCTCGCGGTCCTGCAGTCGTTCATCTCCGCGAATCGAACATGGCTGGTCGTCGTCCTCGCGGGCACGGCGGCGGGCCTTGTTGTTTCCCGCCAGCGTCACAACGGGTGGACGCTTCGGACCTTGCCGCACGTCGTGGCATCGCTCTTGTTGATCCAGTCGGCAGTCGACTTTCTTGGCGTGGGAGTGCGTGCTCCTCTTGTTACGTGGGGAGCAGGTCTCGCCAACAGCACCGATTACATGGCCTGGGGAAATTGGTGGTGGTGGTTCTTCCCCGGACTATTTCTCGCGGTTGCAGCCATAAGTTTGAGGGCCTGTCCTGGCCCCTCCGGGTGACTCTACGTCAGAAACGCCTGAAAGCTCGGAAGTAGAGTTGCCGGTAGCCGGCCGCTGATAAATGTTCCGTCCGCCTTATGATCCTCGCGCTGGACGGTGCCACGCGTGCGAAAGAGATTGACGTACTCCATAGCGGCGTACGGGATGAGGACAGTCACGTCGACGTAGTGCGCTGCGAGCTCCTTTTCGAGGCGCGAACGCAGCGCGTCGAGCCCGACACCGGTGAGAGCCGAGGCCGCGATCGGATCCTGGAAGTGCTTCCGGATGAGACTGACCCGCTCCGGCGCGACAAGGTCCACCTTGTTCAGCACGATTACCCGCGGAGTGTCTCGTGCGCCCAGTATCTCCAGCTCGTCATCCACTGCATCCGCCTGCACGTCCAGCTGGCGATGAGAGGCGTCGACGACGTGAAGGACGAGGTCGGCCTCCGTGATCTCTTCCAGCGTGGCTCGAAACGCGGCCACCAGGTCCGTGGGCAACTTCTGGATAAAGCCAACGGTGTCGGTCAGAAGGATCTCTTGGCCGTTTGGCAGTGCGAACCTTCTCGTGGTCGGATCGAGCGTGGCGAACAGCTGGTCGCTGCTCAGGACGTCCGCTCCGGTCAGCGCGCTCATCAACGTCGACTTGCCGGCGTTCGTATACCCCACAAGGGCGACAACCGGCATGCCCGACTCGCGGCGCTGTCGGCGGTGCATCGACCTCGATTGTCGCACCTGCTCGACGTCCTTGCTTAGATCGGTGATGCGCTGATGAATGCGACGCCTATCACTCTCCAGCTTTGTCTCGCCCGGCCCACGGGTGTTGATGCCGGCGCCCAGCCGGGACAGCTCGACTCCTCGTCCGCTCAGACGAGGCAATCGGTACCGATACTGGGCCATCTCCACTTGCAGCCGCCCCTCCCGGCTGCGCGCATGTTTGGAAAATATGTGCAAAATCACGGCCGTGCGGTCGAGCACCTGGACGTCCAGCAGGGCCTCGAGATACCGCTGTTGCGCGGGTGTCAGCTCGTCGTCCGCTATCACCGTATTGAAGCGGAGCGTGCTCTTCTCTTCTTTGAGCTCGCGCAGCTTGCCTTTGCCCAGATATGACGCCGGCTGTGGATCGTGTAGATGCTGGACGACCTCGGTCACCACCTCGATGCCTGCCGTTTCCGCTAGGCGCGAGAGCTCACGCAACGACTCTTCTGGTGGCCACGCGTTATCGCCTATGTCCGCCGCGAGCAAGACCGCTCTGTTATCCGAGTCGATTGCGCTCTGCTGCATTCCCTCACAAAGGAAGAATTCAGCCCGGCCGGGCTGCAATACGTGTATCTCCTACCGTCATAGAGTCTACCACCGTACGGCCGCTCCATTCGTACACGGACGTCCCGCGTGACTTGTACACGACGCGCATGAACCGGCCGAATTTGCTCAGCGCTGCCGCGTTGTCCCCGTAGGTTTTTCGTTCGGTGTCGCCGACGAACACGTAGCGCACATGGTACCGTCTCAACAATCGCTCGGCGATCCCGATGCTGGCTGTCGTGTAAATGGCGTTGACGTCCTCGGTGCGCCGGCCAATCTCGGGGTCGTTTGGCCGCCACTGCCCTTCATGGTCGGGCCAGCCCATGACAGTTGGTAGCCCTGAGAAAGTCGAGACGCGCGCATAGTCGGCGTTGTAGCCGGATTGAGCCGACGCAGCCTCGAGCACGACGCCGTTGCCGGCGGCGTGGGTGCGCAGCCACTGAATCGCACCGTAGTCTCCGGGATGACTTGCTTGCATCCAGGCCATCCCATCGAGCGACTGGATCTGGGTGGCGGCGAACGTCGTCTGCGGTCCGCCGAACGTGTACATCAGACCGGTGGATCCGCTCGCGAGCGCAGCAACCATGGCCACCGCTCCCCAGCGGGGGGAATACAGCCGCGTCACGACCTGCAGCGTACGATATACACCGTACGCGCCGGCCAGCATCAACAGCTCCCAGGCCTGATAGTAGAACTTGAACACCGTGTTCATGCGGTAATACGTTCCCTGGTCGAAGGCGTCCTTGATGTAAATGATCTCGGTCAGCGAAAGAATGAGGCACGCGACCGCGACCAGCAGGAGAGCAAGCGCGTCTGCTCGATTGGGCTCCTCGGCATTGAGGACCCTCTGGAGCATCGTCATCGCGCCGAACCCGAGGACGATCGGGATGAAGAGGGCCGCGATGTGGAGAACAAAGATCACGACGAGCAGACAGACACCGATAGCCAGCATGAGGACAGATGCCACATCCGTTGACCCCTTCTCGGCTAGCCGAAACGATCCGGCAGCGTTAGATCTCTCGCTCGCTTCCTCACCCGTCTCAATCGGACGCAGTAGCAAAGCCAGCGAGCCGATCATGAGGGCGCACAAGAAGAGCGGATATCCAAAAACCTCGAGATATTGCGTCAGGTCAGCATGCGAGTGCACGAAGCCGATGCCGTGTGCGAGTGATGAGAAGTGGAGATAGAACGGAACAAATAGGACGACGCTTGCGATCCCTATGGCGACGACAATCCCCAGGGGCCGTTTCCACCAATCCTGCGCTTCGTTCGACAAGTAGCCGTGCGCGGCCACGGCCGCGAAAATGAGCAGGCCATAGGTCGGAAAGTCCCAGCTATTGATGGTAAAGAGGCTCCCGAGGACCAGAGCAACCAGAGCCGCGCGCAGTAGGACGCCGATGTCCCGCGTCACTGCCAGCGAGACCGGCGCCAGTAGGATGCCTCCCGCGGTTGCGACCGCCAGCAATGTGAAAGGCAACGACATGACGTGGGGATGCAAATCTCCCAGGATGAAACTGAAGAGCGGAAATTCATTGATGGTGTGATCGGTCGCGGTATCGACGACACGCGAGCTCTGCCAAAACCAGGCAGCCGTGTTGGAGGGATATTGACCGCGTGGTATCTGCGTGAGCGCCGCATATGAGTTGCCCAGCAGACCCACGAACAGCGGGGCCAGCAAGGACCAGCCGAGGCGCCGCGTGAGCGCATACCCGACGCTAAAAGCACAGCTCAGGGTGAGGGCCGCGATGAGCGAGAGCACCAGGTTGTACCCAACCGAGGGAACGACTCCGGCCACTCGGATCAGCATGCCGAAGAGCAGGTATCCAAAGTAGTAGTAGTTGATGGGGTGGCCGCTCATCCAGGGATCGTACGGCGGGTACGAGATGCTTCGGGACGAGGCATTGAGCAAGGCCATGTCCATGTACTGCTCGGTGTGCAGGATGTCGGGGTGGAGACTGTACGCCCGCAGAAGTGACCAGCCAATGAAAGCAACCAGGAAGACAGCTTCTTCTATCGCCGCCACACGGATTATCTCCCGCAGGGAGGCTGCCGTACGGCGCGCCCGCAAGGACCACCCGCCGGCGCCTATGGCGACGATGGCGATGGCAAGAGAGAACGGTGAGCCGCCGATCGCCACGACATTCCCAGCCAGCCAGACGAGAAACCCCGCGACCAGCAGCCCGAGCGTCTTGGCAAACGCATAACCGCGGTCGGGGAGCGACTGGAAGAACCACGTGGTCAGGGGCAGAGCGGCCAGGCCCACGATTTCGACCGTGAGCAACATGCGAAGAACATCTGTCATGCCCGCATCACCCTATAGATAGTGACACCGGGATTTCGGTACGCGACGCTCAGCCCGTGGCCAACCATTCGACTGAACTTGGCCAGCCCGGCGCGAGAGTAACATTGACCACCCACGCACTGACGCTCGGAGAACCCGACATAGATGTACCTGACTCCGAAGGCGCGAATAACCCGCCAGGCCTCATTCGGGTCCGTAGAGTCGTAGAGCTGCTGCACATCCGAGGACCTAGGGTGTAAGCGTGCCGAGCAGACGCCCTCATTGCTGCTCTGGAAACAGAGAGCGCTCGGATCGATCTCGTCCCCGTAGCGCTGCTCCCCTTCATGCATGCCGTTGATGATGGTAGGCAGACCGGTGAACATGGAGACGCGCGAGCGCCAGTCATAGTAGCCATTGTCCGCCTCAGCGATCACCTGCGCCCCTCCCACTTGGCTGTTCAGCCATGTGATCGCTCCGTACTCCGACGGGTAGGCGACCTTCATGAAGGCCATACCATCGAGAGTGAAGGGGACGCTGCTCTCGGGCAGCCATGCCGTCCGGTACGTCTCCCGCGAGACGGTCCCAGCGTAGGTGTAAATGAGCGACGTGGCAAAGAGCAGTATGAGTGCCCCCGTCCAGGCGGGCCAGAGGTTGAAGTGAAATCGGAAGCGGGAGCGGGCGTGGAGAGTCTCACGGGGTTGCCGTGCCTCGGCCGAGACGGAAATAGGCGCAGATGTGCCGCGCGCGATCGGCCGGCTGTCCCTCTGGTGCTCCTCGCCAAAGGCCGGCATGGCGAAAGCGAAGCTCGACTGAGAGGCGGGCAGAACGGGAGCGCCTGCCTTGGCGTGCGGGCGGTGTGCAACACTCGGGGAGGGCAGCGAGACGCCTTGGCCGGCTGAACGCCAGCAGAGGTAAAGACGATCCAGGGCCACCGCACCGGCGACCGCGTACAGTACCCAGATCTGGTTGTAAAACTTAAAGATCGTGTTCATCCGGAAGGCAAGCCCGCCAGCGAGAAAGTCCTTGACGAAGAAAATCTGCGTCGCGATCGACAGCAACAGCGGCACGGCCAGCACCGCGAGGACGAAGAGCTCGTCGGCACCCAGCTCGCGGCCGAGTCGCTGCAAGACCAGGACGACCAAGCCAAGGATGAGTAGCAGAAAAGCGAGAAGCGTGTCTCCAATCGCTATAAGACCCAAGCACAGGATGGCGAACCCGAACACGAGGGACAAATCGACGACCGGCGGGCGCGGCCGTAGCATGCGTGACGCGGCCACTCGCGCGTGCAGGACTGTCTTTGGCCTGTCGCGGTAATACCAGGCGAACTGCAATCCGAGCAAGCCGCGCTGCACACGCGCCGCCGCCCCCGCGTTCCGTGCCAGGAGCAGGATCAGATACGAGACCAGAACAAACATGAAGAGACCAAAGTGCTCCAGGTAGATGGTTAGAGGGGTTCGCAGGGCGCTGTTGACCAGGTCGGGACACGCCGCCTGACCGGACGGGCACAGGCCCTCGCGCACCAGCATCTGAGGCGTCACGTCACGCACGAGACCGATGCCCGTCGAAAACACGGTCTGATAGTCGTGCTTGAAGGGAAGATAAAGAATGACACTCAGTCCCGCCAAAGCGACCACCAAGAGTCCCTGCATCTTCAGATCACGGAACGGAAACGCGCGCCGCGTGGCGTAGATCCCGGTGAGGGCACCGACGACGAGAACCAGCACATAGGTCGGGTAGTCCCAGGGATTGGTCACGGCGATCGCGCCGAGGAGGAGCGCGCCAAGAACAACGGTGAGTGCCGACTCCCGCCACCGCGCCTGCCGGGAGAAGAGGAGGTTGACGGCGAGGGCGAGGGCCGCCGCCGTCATCGGATATGCGATCAGATGCGGATGTAGGTCCGCAAAGAGATACGTGAAGTACGGGAACTCGGTAATGGGCAGGTTCACGGGAGGCACGATCCGGGTCGATTCCCAGAAGTCGAACGGGGGAAGAGCCTGCCGCGCAACCGCGACCTGCCACACTCCGGAGAGGATGTCCGCAACTCCTCCAACGATGGGCGCGTCAGAGTGGACGGTGGCGACTGCCATTAGACCGCGGACCAGCTGCCAACCGCCGTTCAGGTTGCCAAGAATCGCGACCATCACAGCACCCAGGACTCCGGTTGCGATTCGTCTCGTCAGCCCCTGGACAACCGAAAAGACGTTCCCCACCAGCAGTGCGAAGAAGGTCGCGATCGCGAGGTTGAATCCGGTGCTTGGCACGATCTGCGTCAGCTTGCACAGGGTGCCCACGAGAAAGAAGCCGTAATAGTAGTAGTTGATGTACCCGTGCGCAAAAAACGGGTCGTACGGCGGGAACACGCGGCTGCGCACGATGGCGTTGAGAAAAGCCAGCTCCATCTGCTTCTCTCCCATACGGCCCGACCCCAGATTGCCAGGCGATGCGGGCAAGAATTGATGGCCCAAGTCGGGGTACCACATGCGCAGCACCACAAACAGGGCGAAGCCGGCGAGAAAGACGATCTCGCCCCCCAGCATGGGTCGCCAGGAACCACGCACGGCGGCGGCGATCTCGGCACGGCCGCGAAGTGCGACGAGTGCCGCGGCGGCGATGAGCGCCGCCAGCACCACCATCAAGACGCCGCGGCCGTAGGCCGCAAGTCCTAAGCGAACCACCATCCATGCCGGGTATCCGAGCAATACGAGCCCGAACGTCTTGGCGGTGACAAAGCCCTTGTCCGGCAAGGAGCGGAATACGTAGAACGTGAACGGGAAGGCGACAAGGCCGAGCAGCTCGATGAGGAATAGCCAGACGATGATCGGGTGCCGCATGCCGAAGCCGGCCGGGGGGAACATCTGGCTCAGGGTGGCTCCCTGCTGGTCGCTCGCCCACTGTTTCGAGGTCAGCATCAGCCGGGTATCGGCGCCGGGAACAACGGAACCCCCAAGACCGGAAGCAACGGCTGGAGTGGGTTGGCCGGCGGTTAGCATGGAGGCGACGCGGGCGGGCGTGATCGAGGCGACACGCTTATATATGCGCACATCCGGATGGTCGTAGACGTGGAAGCTCTCGTCGGCAGCATAGTCGTGTACAACGAAGGGCCCAAGCTGAGGGTGCCGCTGAAAATGCTCGACCAGGTGAAAATTCAGCTTATTGGCCAGCAACAGCTGGTAGTACCGGGTGCTGAGAGGGTAGCGATCGGGGAGCTTGGGAATCGAACGGTCCATGCGCTCGCTGGACATCACTATGTACTGCGCGTGCGTGAGCACGTTGCTGATGTTGTCGATCTTGTTCTGCCCGTCGGGAGCATACATATCCAGGTTCATGGTGTGGTAGACGCCGCCGGTGCGTCCCTGCTCGTCCAGCGGCAGCTGGTCATCCCACGGCGCCTCGATGGCAATGGTCGACCCCGTGGGAACGTGGCTGTAGATCCAGCGCGAGGCCTCTACGCGCGTGTTGAGGTGGGTGTATATGTTCATGTAAGCGACCGAGTAGAGCAATGCTCCGGCCGCTACGGCCAGGGTTGCGGCGAATCCGAAGGCTCGCCCTGGCAATCGCGGCCGTCGAACAAGCCAGATCAAGAGGGCGGCTCCAAACATGGTGATGAAGGGCGTTATCGGGAGCAAATAGCGATCGAACTTGGCGAAGAATCTGCCAACGAAGAGGAAGTAGGCTGCCACCCAGATGAGGACCACAACCTGATCGCGCCGGAAATGAACACCGGCGTTCCGGACAGTGAAGAAAATGACGCCGGCGCAGGCCGCGATACCCAGTGGGAGGCCGAGGCACCAGAACAGGAGATTTTGCAGCTGATAGACGTACGGCACCGTGTGCGCGTACTGGATGGTGTAGGGCACGGCAAACGGGGGATCGTTCGTCACCAAGAAAATTTGCTGCTGCGCGATGTCTGCCACGAGGGTCTGCCGGTCCAGGATCGCGTACGGATCGCAGACGGCAAAGACAGCCGCCGCCAGAAGATAGGCGCCGAGAAGCCACAGCAGGTTCCCATTGAGCCGAACCGCCACCGCGCGATAGTGGGCGCTGGCACGTTGCGCCAAGGTACCTCCGGACGGAAAGGTTCCGCTATCCCATGCGACGAGTAGAGCCGCGACGCCCATCGGGATGACGAGCAAAACAGCGGTGGTCTTCGTGGCGAGCGCCGCGCCCAGTGCGACTCCGCCCCAGATGTAGGCGTGGCGTGCGTTCGTCTGCGCGATGATGACCGACGCCAGCAGCACCACGACCACAAGGGGCAACAGGAGACTGTCGACCTGATAGAAGTGTGATATCTGGATGTCGAAGACAGTCCAGGAGCTGAGAGCCAACGCCAGCACCGCGGTCCAGTAGTCGAACATGCGCCGCGCGAGGAAAAACAGGGCCACGATCGCGATGAGGTCCAGTGTGGCGGACAGGGACCTGCCCACGGTTGGGAGACCGTAGAAAGTGTCGAGCGTCGACCATGACGAGAGGAACCGGATGTGCCCGCCGAGGAAGGCAGCCGTTCCCGCCGTCAGTGACACGAGGTAATAGGGCAGGCTGCCATACGCGAAGTAGTGCGGGTTGAGCGGCGAAAGGTTGCGGTCGAAGAGCTCCGCGATCGAGCCGGGCCAGCCGATGGGCGGGTGCCCTCCCGAACCGGAGATGAGCATGTAGATGCCCCGCTCGTCCGGGTGCAGCGTGTGACCGTTATCCCAGTTGAGATTGTAGAAGCGGAAGAGAGCCGCTGTCACCAGAATCAGGAATGGCAGCACGTAAGGCCGCCGCTCGAACCATTCGATGCAGGTGGCGGCCGCGCCCCGGCGCGTCTTGGTCAAACCTGTGAATCCCCTCGATATCGCGGGAAAGTGAAAAAACGTGCTGCCACCGCAGCACGTTTTCGGAAGCCGTCCAAGTCTATAGGCAGCGCGCGAAGGCTCTCAAGCCGGAAGCGATGGGCTGACATGTGTGTCCGGCTTCCTGCTAGACACCCAGGACGTGGAAGCCCTGGTCCACGAAGATCACCTCGCCGGTAATGGCTCGGCTCAGTGGACTTGCCAGAAACACGGCGGTGTCGCCGACTTCGGCCTGATCTGTCTGACGGCGCAGCGGAGATCGGCTCGACGACTGTCTGTGCATGTCCATGAAGTTGGGAATGCCTCGAGCTGCCAAGGTCGACATCGTGCCGGCCGAGATCGCGTTGACCCGGATATTGTCGCCGCCGAGATCGGTCGCGAGATACCTGACGCTGGCCTCGAGCGCCGCCTTGGCGACGCCCATCACNNGGCCGAGATCGCGTTGACCCGGACATTCTCCGGACCCACGTCCGCTGCCAGGTACCGCACCGTCGCCTCGAGCGCGGCTTTGGCGACCCCCATGACGTTGTAGCTCGGAAACACGCGACTACTACCGATATGTGTCATCGTCATCACGCTGCCCCCCTCGGTCATCAACGGCAACGCGTGTTTCGTGACGGGGATAAGACTGTACGTGCTGAC
>QHBP01000309.1 GCA_003244175.1 Chloroflexota bacterium
ACCTCAGCGCCCGCAGAGACGGCCCGCTCCCACGCGGCATCGACGTTCTCCCAGTAAGTCGCCATGATGGCGGTGACCACACCGCCCAACGGCGCGGGCGATCTGGCCGGCGCGACCACATCGGCCGTCTCGCCAGTGATCATCACGATCGAGCTGCCGATCCGCACCTCCGCGTGGATCACCGTGCCGTCGGGGCTCGAAAAGCGTTCGCCTGTTTCTTCCGCTCCGAACGCACGCTGGTAGAAGTCGATGGCAGCGGCGCCATCGCCGACCACCAGTCGAGGCGTGACGGTCTGACCATGCTCGGGAATCGGGTTGATGGATGGCACCTGGTTGTTTGGCACGAGTACGCTCCTTAAAGGGCTTCCGTCAATGGTATGACGCTGCGTCGTCACGTTCCTACCCCTCTTGCTCCGTGGGTCTGACGAGCATCTCGTTGATGGCGATATGACGTGTTCGCGTCACGATGTAAGTGATGGCATCTGCGATGTCCTCGGCCTGGAGGCGTTCGACACCGGCGAACCGCTCGTTCATGTTCTCGATAATCTCGGGCCGGTTGTGGCTCGCCAGCTCCGTCGCCACGGCGCCGGGTTCGACCAACGAGACGCGGAGGTGCCGGCCGGTCACCTCCTGGCGCAGTGCTTCGCTGAACGCGCCGACGCCGTGTTTGGTCGCGTTATAGACGCCGCTGCCGTTGCGTGCTACTCGTCCCGCCACCGAGCTAATATTGACCAGATCGGCGACGCGTCGAGGACCGTCCTCGGCCGCCCGGAGGAGGTGGGGAAGCGCCGCGTGTGAGCAGTAGAGCAACCCGAGGAGGTTGATATTGACCATGCTCTGCCACTCCTCGACGGGTGCGTCGACCACAGGACCGAGCAGCATCACCCCGGCGTTGTTGACCAACGTGTCCAGGCGCCCGAGCTGGGCGACGACTTGCTCCACCACGCCGGCGGCCTGGTTCCGATCGGTGACATCGGCCTCCAGGACCAAAGCTCGTCCACCCTTGCCACGGATTGTGCTGGCCAGAGTCTCTAGTCGGTCGGTGCGGCGCGCGGCCAGGGCGACCGCACTGCCTTGATCGGCGAGAGCAAGCGCAGTCGCCGCTCCGATTCCACCGGATGCCCCCGTCACCAACGCCACCGTCCCGTCAAGTCGTCCGGTCATGATGCGGAATGGATAAGGGCGCAAGTGCGAGCCCCACGAGTGGGGTTCATCGCTTTGCTCTGTCCGTTCCCTCGTCTAGATGTTGGCATGGACTCGGTGTAACCTCCGAAATGGTCCGGCTTGTCGGTCTCTAATACAAAAACATCGGCTTGCCCATCTGGTGCGCGATCTTCGGGCGGTAGTTTTCTGCGTCGTACAGCTCCTCCACGTCCACTCGCCGCGGGCTCTTTGAGACGCTGTCCATGGGTACTGCCGTATACACGCCGTTCTGTAGACTCACCATCTGGCCGGTATCGCCGGCGAGGATGAGATCGACCGCGAGGTTGGCGTACGAGTGAGCCACCATGCGGTCCAGCGAGTCGGGGGGCCCCGCGCGCATCAGGTAGCCAAGCGACTGATTGAGGATGTTGACGCCGGTGATCTGCTTGAGTGCGTCGCCGACCTGCAGGCCGATGCCGCCAAGCTTACGATGCCCGTACGCGTCCTCCGTGCCGGCCTCGAGAATGTTCCCGCCCAGCATGGTTGCTCCCTCGGACACGACCACGATCGCATACCTGCTGGGGTTTTCGTTGCGGTCAGACGTGACAAGCTCCGCCAGGCGCTGGATCTCGAACGGGACCTCCGCGATCAGGGCGCGATCGGCATCGGAAAGATAGGCCGAGATAAGAGTGCTTTCCCCCGAGTTGCGGCCGAAGAGCTCGATCACCGCGATTCTCTCGTGCGAGCCGGCGGGCGTTCGCAGGCCGTGGATGAGATCGACGCTGCGACTAACGGCCGTGGAAAACCCAATGCAGTAGTCCGTGCCATAGACGTCGTTGTCCATCGTCTTGGGAATACCCACGACGGGAATTCCCTCGGTGTGCATGCGTACGCCGTAGCTCAGGGTGTCGTCGCCACCGATGGGCGCGAGAACGTCGATGCCGAGATGCTTGATGACCTCGAGGACGTGAGGCGTGCAGTCGACACGCTTGTCGCTCCCTTCTGGATAATCGACTTTGAGCCTCGCCGGTAGATCCGACACCCTGACGCGTGCCGGATTGGTCCGGGAGGTGTGCAGGAAGGTTCCCCCGGTTCGGTCCACGGTGCGCACGTTTGCTTTGGTCAGAGGGCGCACCCAGTCGGGTTGGTCTCCGGAGTCGTGGACGTCGTAATAGAGGAGGCCCGCCCATCCTCGGCGGATTCCCAGCACCTCGTGACCGGCGTCGATGGCGCGGTGAACGACCTCCTTGATGCACGGGTTCAGACCGGGGACATCGCCTCCTCCGGTGAGGATGCCTATTTTCACGTCACGCCCTCCCTTCGTTGTGCGGGCCCCTCACGCGGGAGCCGCAGGCAAGTGCTCCGGCGTCGTGCTGGTCGCCACGCCAATGCGTGAGTCCGCCATGCCGTAGTACACGTCGAGCCGGCCCTGTTCACGTTGATCGATGGCGGTGGGGAACACCACATTGTTGACGATCCCCTCCTGCTCGTGCAGCGCACCGGGTTCGAGGACCGCGCAAGGCGAACGATAGAGAATCGTCGTCGGCCGCTCGATGTCGAGAACGAGCGCACCGGCACGATACTCTACGTGCTTGCCGACAAGGGGATCCAAAGACTCCGTGCCCTCGACGCCGTGGTAATACGTGAGCCAGCCCTCCGGCACGCGGACCGGCGGGGTCCCACCGCCCATTTTCAGGCACTCCCACGGCTCTTGCGGCGTCACCAGGAGCTCGTTGTCATACACGTGAACCAGATTCGCGACGTCCTGCCGGCTCCTATCGAGCGACAGGTACGCGATCCAGATGCTCTCCCGCCGGTCCTCGATGCCATCCGGAACCTCCATCAGGACCGTCCCGTCCGGACGATGCACCAGGTAGGTCGGGCGGTGGAGCATGGCGAGCGCCGGCCGGCCGCGCGGATCGAGAACGGGCTCCGGGAAGAATATCGCGTCTTTATTTCCGTACTCACTGAAATCGATCGAGCGCGTGCGTTCGTACTGCATCAGGCCCAAACGTCGCCAGTGAAACAGGTCGTCGGACACGGCCAGAGCTATTCGGGGCCCGAGCCACGAGACCGCCGTGTACGCCATGACCCAGCAGTCGAGCGGCTCAACCCTGGTGATTCGAGGATCTTCAACTCCGCCCGTCGACCGTGCCGAACGCTCATAGAGTTCCTCCGGTTCGAGCACGTACCCCAGACGCTCGGCACCGCAAGGATTGCCGTGCTCATCGAATTCGACGCGAGCGATGCCGATGCGGGAATAGTTGCCCTCGGCCACCACCCGCGGAAAGAGATACAGCTCTCCATCCTTGCGGGCGGAGGCCGGGTTCAGAACGCCCCACGCTTCGAGCGGATCCTGAGGATCGGGCTCCATAATGGTGGCGATCCGATGAAGCTGGAACGGAGCCTGCTCTGTCACTGACATGCATATCCCTTCTGGCTGGGGCTCGTGCTGTTACGCCGTATCCTACCGAATCAGGGACACGTGAAAGGAGTCGAGGATATGACCGATACCGAGGGACTCGAGACTCCCCCGATTCAGCTACCCATCGCACCCGGCGCCGTGCGAACGGTGGCCCTGACCGAGCTCGACAGGGCGGCCCAATTCGTGCAGGCGCTTGGGCTCGATCAATGGAAACAGGCCAGTGCCGCCTCGGGCTGGTCGATGGGAGATGTCGTAGCACACCTGACGCTCGTCGTCGGTCTCTACACACGGGTGCTGCGTGCCGCCAAGAGTGGACGCAGCGCTCGCGGCGTGTGGAAGCTGCTGGGCCAGGTGAGCAAGAGGATAGGGTCAACCGCATCGCCTGCCTTTCACGCCTTGAACAAGGCTGCGCCTCGTGTGATGGATCGAGCTCTTGCCCCGGAGGTCATCCGGGGCCAGTTCAGCGCCAGCGTCCGGAGCCTGCGGACGGAGATCGAGGGCCTTGATTCCGGCGACTTCACCCGTCCCGTGTATTACATGGGCGGCCCCTGGCCGCTCTCCTTCTTTCTGGCACAGCTCGTGAATGAGCTGAGCCTGCACGTCTGGGACGTTGCATCCAAGCTCTCTCCATCCACCACGCTCAGCCGTGAGGCTACGTCCGTGATTCCCTGGTTCTACTGGAGCGGCACGCCGATCTTGCTGCGGCTCCCTGAGGGAGTGCGCGGCAGCGTGCAGGTGACGCTCGACGACCCGCCGACGGAGATGTGGTGGCAGGTCGACGGCCCGCGCTCGCAGCCTCACACCGGCCGCGCGGCAAACGCCGATGTCACGATCACCGGCGGAAACGCCATGTACGCCCTGGTCGTCTCGCATCGGGAGAAACTTTCGGACGCACTGACCTCCACCATGCTGAAGGTGAGCGGCGATGAGGCCCTTGCGCAGAAATTTCTTGGCGCCTGGCGCTTGGTGTAGGGTCTGAGAACTAATCCCCCGACAGCATGCCGGCGTACACCTGATGCGTCGGATCGACCTCGACGCCGCGCTCCTCTAGCCAGCGTTCGGCATCCATGGCGGCTTTGCACCCGTCGCCCGCGGCCGTCACCGCCTGGCGGTACCGGTGATCGCGCACGTCTCCCGCCACAAACACGCCGTCGACTGCCGTAGCGGTTCCCTCGGCATCGGCGGCAACCGCGTATCCGCGCTCGTCCAGCGGAATCTGTCCCTGAAATATCTCGGTGTTGGGTGAATGGCCAATCGCCACGAACAGGGCGTCGGTTTCGTGCACACGCGCCTTACCGGTCTTGACGTTGCGCAGCCGCACTCCGGTCACTCGGTCCCTGCCGGTCTCGGGGCGAGCCTCACCCAGAACCTCTTCGACGACGCTGTCCCAGATAAAGCGGATCTTTTCGTTGGCAAGAGCGCGCTCCTGCATGGCCTTGCTGGCCCTCAGGGTGTCGCGGCGGTGCACAACGGTGAGCTCGGTGGCGAAGCGCGACAAAAACAGCGCCTCCTCCATTGCCACGTCGCCGCCTCCGACAACGGTGATCCTCTTGCCGCGGAAGAAGAATCCATCACAGGTTGCGCAGCTGGAGACTCCCATACCGCGAAAGCGCTCTTCCCCCGGAGCGCCGGTCCACTTGGCGTTCGCTCCCGTCGCCACGATGACGGTTTGCGCACACTCCGCTTCGTCCTCCGCCACGATCTTGAAAGGCCGGCTCGAAAAATCGACGGCCGTGACGTCGCGATCTCGAAATTCGGCTCCAAAGCGTTCCGCCTGGGCC
>QHBP01000171.1 GCA_003244175.1 Chloroflexota bacterium
GCATCCAGGTTCCGTGGGACGATGAACGGTGCGAACGTGTAGACCACATACGGGACGAGAATGAGAGCTGCCGGCACCGTCCATCGCATCGACCGCTCGGCCGCGGCAAAGGCCAATCCAACGAGAAACAACAATGCGAGCGGCCATCCCTGCCGGATCGTGTACCACTGCAGGTACGGAAGCGGATTGAAGTGAAGCACGGTCTGTTTCCCGCCGTGAAGCTGATACAGAGCCTCGGCAAAATATGACGTGGGACGGTAGGTTACCTCGCTCCTAAAAAGGACGATGCCGCGCCGTAGCGCGAACAGGCCTAGCAATTCCCACGTCACGGGAATCAGTGCGAGGCCCGCGATCCAAGCAACCTTTAGGGCCGGCGTGCGGCGCACATGCTGACGTCGCAACGAAATAATCAGGTCGACCGCCAAGAGCGTCACGATATAGACACCGAGGCGGTAGTTGACGCTCAACGCCATTCCCAACGCCGTGCCCGAACAGAATAAGGCAAAGAGCCACCGTGGGCGCACGAGCGACTCGGTACGGCTCTGCTCTGCCGTGATCCACCAGATCAACACCCCCAGAAGAAAAAACAGATTGGCATCACTCTCTGAGAGGGCTGACCGCGCATAGATGATGTCATAACCGGACACGGCGAGGAAGGCGGAGGCCATCAGCGCCACGCGTACGCCAAACAGCCGGCGCGCGAGGAGGAAGAGCACCCCTAATTGAACCAGACTTGTCGCCGAGTTGAGAAGAAGGGGCACATAGTCGTGGACGCCCAGGAGCCCGTAGCTCAGCCCGATGAGCAGCGCGTGACCCGGCTTCGCCGTCCCGACAGTCTTTCCCGCCAATGCCGCGGTGTGTAGATGGGGAAGAGCCTGCAGGATGCTCAGGAACCGCAGGCCCTCCAACGTGAATTTGCCCTCGTCCCAGTACAGAAGACCGCGCTGAGAGAGCCCATCAAACCGGAGAACGGCGGCAAGAGACACGATACCAGTGAACAGAGTCGTGTGGACGATTGACCGGGTGATTGAAGTCGTGCAAGAGCCGCGACACTTTGTCTCGACGGAACCGCGATCACGAGCAATCATTTGTGACCCCTTGGGAAGATGTGGGTCGGGACCGCCATCATTGTCCGACTACGGGTCTGGGCTGAAACGGCGCGGTCTCGCCAAACTCCGCAGGTGGACGAAATCCCTGAAACACCTCTACCGCCGGTTCTCTGTAACGGTCGACGAGACGAGAAGCATTGCTGCACACGCCATCGTTTTCAGTGGACTGCATACGTCTCGAGACCGGAAAGTATTCGCTGGCTGTGCGTCGTCTCATGGCGCTTCCACCGGATCCCCCTGTCGACTCTTACCACCCGCGCATGGCCGGATGCGAGACGGCGGCAACCATCCTTGACCGCCTTCATGGTAGATCTGCAACATGATGGTCGCGTGACAAGCAAATGAGAAGTCAATCTGTCATCGTATTGTCACGCGTCTCTCATGTGGCTCGCTTATGCTCGATCTAATTGGGACACTTTTTAGCGACACGGCTCGCGCGAGCCTTCGCGCGACCGAAGCACGAGTCCGCATGACGAATTCAAAAGGCCTCCGAGCGAGTCGACTAATGGATCGCACTGACAAGCAAAGAAGGTTGCGCCGCCTACGGGTCTCAGTCGGCGTAGCTGCCGTCCTAGGCCTGGGAGGTTTCGCCGAGCTAGCTGTTCATACAGGCCACACCACTGCGCAGCGGCGGCTCTCGACCCCCGATCAGCAGGTCACGAGGCTGGAAGATGCGAGCGGAGACTCTTTCTTCTCCCTCGGCGGAGCGGCGCCGGTGCCGCCAACCTCTGGCGATAGCCAACTGCAGACTTCCTCTGGCGGCTCGTGACTCTTGCGAGCACCACCTTCCGCGCCATGAATACGGAGATCGCACTCCTCTCCCCCGAGACAGGCTCCCGGTATCAGGGCGCGCTCTCACCGATCGACGGTGGCGCCCAGTTCGTCCGCGGCGTTTTTGCCCTGTCACCCTCAGATCGGACATGGACCCGCTCGGGTCCCGCGGCGTTTCACGCGCCCGACCTCCTCACCGGCACGTGCTCTCCTCCAGGAAGGTCGCGGTTCCGTATGAGCACATACTTCAGAGTCGAACAGGCAGGAAACGTGACGGGACAGATCAGAATCTATCACACAATCCGTGCCATTCGAGGGCCGTCGCCGGGGCAACGTCCCACGGGCCGAACGTGGCCGCGGCCTACTACCAGCTGGAGCAGGGAGGAACGTATAAGTATCTTGCCCGCGGAAATCGCGGCGCAAGAAGAGCCTGTCGGCCCTCTTCTGAACTATCAGGAGGCCCTCATCGAGCAGTCGATCGAAAACACCTCGGACGATATGATGGGAGGCGCAGCGCCCCCTCTATCCGCTCCCGCTCATCCGTAGCTCGATCCCGCATTCTCCCGCGGCGCCCTACGAAGAATGAAAACGCGGCGGCCGCCCGGGTTCCGCCCGGGTCGGCCCTACGAACGACGTCCGCCGATGTTCCTGGACAGCGATGAGGAGCAACGATTCACATGCGGATGATTGCCTTTTCTGGGTAGATGGGACAGGACCCCATTTGCCATCAGCAGCGTGGGCATCAGCCGTGGGCCAATCTCCCCAGTAGTGCGGCGGCCGCCGTGATGCCGGCCACAAGGGCCACGAGTAGTACGCCGACGTCCAAAGCAAGGTTGGTTGGCGTATCGATGCGTAGGCCACGCAGGGCGGCAGAATATGACATCTCGGGCGCGTGGCCGATCTCATCGTGGGCACGCGGTCACGCAAATACAGTGATGTGTAGTTGGGGCGCTCCATCGTCGTGTAAGCGGGTCGCTCCGTCGCCTTCGAATCTCGACCTGCGGCGGCGCGACCGGCGAGATGGACGCCAACGGGTGTGGATGTGGACCGCCGCCTCGTGGGCGAACGCGCTCTCCTGTCCATCTGATGCTCTTGATTCTACGGGTCGGGTCTTGGAGATGGCGGATGCGCTCTCCACGGCGCTATCGTGGTGCGATGAATGCGAATCATGGTGCTGCTCTCCGTGCCCTTCTTCTGTTCGGGGTGATCATCTTCCCGCTGCTTCCCCGCGACGGAACTGTACTCGCCGCGCCCAACCACGCCACGTCCCGCTGGTACGTGCTGCTCTCGGCTCCCGTCCTGCGCCGGCCATCGGGGCTGGCGATCGACCGCCGCGGGGACGCAAAGGCGAGCAAGTGGGCCTACACGACCGATCTTTCCACCGGCCGCGTGATCAAGTTCGGTACGGGAGGGCATGTGCTCGGCTCATGGCGGTATGGGCGTCCAGGCGGCTCGGGTACCAGCCTGGCTGTCGGTGGCTCGGGCAACGTCTTCGTGGCCGCTGCGCCGGCGGGAATCGTCTCGAAGTTCTCCCCCTCGGGTCGGCTCCTGGCCCGGTGGGTGGGCTTCAGGGATCCGGCGGGCATCGCCGTCGATCCGGCGGGTGACGTCTTTGTGGCGGAGGCGGGTGCGCAGACAGTCACTGAACGTTCTCCCGCCGGCGCCATTCTTCATCGCTTTGGCACGGCGGCCGGCTTCCTGCAGTTGACCACCGTCCCGCCGGCCCAGTCGGGCGATCTCGGCACCCCTACGGGGGTCGCCATCCTCGCCCCGAACTCGATCTGGATTTCGACGACCTGCATGCGGCCCCGCGTCTGCCGTCCCCACTCCGGCAATGAGCTGCAGCCGGATCGGGTTGATGCCCTCCTGACCCTACGCTTTTCCGGCCATTTTGCGGGATATCTCGGCGACTGGTGGTGGGGCCTGGGCCACGCCGCAGACGGTACCCCGCAGGAATACCCCGCCAAGGAGTCGGAGCCGTTTGCGGCAATCCAGAGCCTGACGAGCACGCGTCAGGGCACGGCATACCTCGCGGGCACGCTCCGTGCCTTCACCGGTGGCCAGGGTCTCGGCGTCATTGCATACTCCCAATATGGCGCGAAGACGGGGCCGTGGTACCTTCCCACCGGCACGCGGGTGCATGGGCTCGCCGTGGATCCTCGGGGTGCCGTGTATGTTGTGCAGGGATCCAAGATCCTGGTGCTGCGTACCGGCCGTCGCGGTGCGGGTTTTGGAAATGGATGACCGTCCAGATAGCCGGACGTCCCCAACCCGCCGGTCCAACCGAACCTCCCCGGGGTCGTAGCCGGGTCGTAGCCCTGGCCCTTCAGGCCAGGTTTCGCGGGGTGATGAAGGTGGATTGGAGGTAGCGGTGGTGCATGGTGATTGCGGAATGTTGGCCTAAAGGCCAAAGCTACAGCCTGGCTAAGAGGGCATCATTGGTAGGACCTGCCCGTAGCTCGAGGAGGGACGACATGTCTTCCGCTGCTCCGCCCGAGGGATATACCAGCCGCTCTCCCACCGCCGAAGACGCGGAGGCGGTCGCGGAGCTGATGGGCGCCTGCCAGGTCGCGGACGGTGATAAACGAGAGATGACCGCCGAGGAGCTGCTAGGCGATTGGGAGCGCATCGACCTGGGGGAGGAGGCCGTCGTCGTGGTATCGGCGGACGGCCGCATCGCCACCTCCGCGGACGTCTACAATCGCAGCTACGTCCGCGTCTCGGTCTACGGCTACGTGCATCCCGATCATTGGGGCCGCGGCCTTGGCAGCTACCTCGTGGCGTGGGCCGATGTGTGGACGCGGGAACGCATGGACCGCGCGCCCTCCGGCTCCCAGGTCATCGTGGACCACTACATGCGGTCGTCGAACGGGACGGCGCGATCTCTGATGCAGGCCCACGGCTACGGGCAGGTCCGTACCATCTACGTCATGGCCGTCCGCCTCGAGGGACCACCTCCGCCGTCAGAGTGGCCCGAAGGGATTGCAGTCCGCGCCTTCCTTCCGGGCAAGGATGAGCAGGCAATCTTCGAAGCGGGAGAAGACGCCTTTCGGGACAGCTGGGGCCGGCCGCCTGGTACCTACGAGGGGTGGATTGGACCGACCAAAGCAACCGGCTTCGACCCGACCCCTCTGGTTCCTGGCTGAAGACCGCAGTACCGGCGACATCTCCGGTCTGTGTCTGTGTCAGGTCGTGCCCCGCCTGGTTTGGGTGAGCAATGTCGCCGTGCGCCCGCCGTGGCGCAGTCGCGGCCTCGGGCTGGCGCTCCTAAGACACGCGTTCGCGGAGTATGAGCGCCGCGGCATGCGGCGCGTGGAGCTGAGCGTCGACTCGGAGAGCCCCACCGGCGCGCCGCGGCTCTATGAGCGAGCGGGCATGCACGTGGACAAGATCCTGGCCGGAAGCGCCTGCCAGACCGCGGTGATCACGGTCCTGTGCGCCGCCGAATGCGAGCGGCATGCCGTGCGCCAGTATCTGCGAGAGTGGCTCTACGACGGGGAGGACAAAGCGACACCCTGTACGCCCGAGGTGGACGTTCGCGCCTGTTTTGCTCCCCTGCTGCGCTGGGTGCTGGTCCTCTGGAAAGGAGACAGCCTGGCACTCGCGGTCGATGCGACGGCGCACGGCCAGGCCATCACCGCGCTGGTGGTGAGCGTGCTCTATCGGGGCACTGCCATCCCTGTCGGGTGGGTCATCCTGCCCGGCACCGCCAAGGGAGCCTGGATGCCGGAGATCCTGCGCCTGTTGCGTCAGTTGCGTCCCGCTGTGCCCGCCGACATGACGGTCCTGGTGCTGGCCGATCGGGGGTTGTGGAGTCCCCGGCTCTTCAAGCGGATCACGGATCTTGGCTGGCACCCGCTCTTGCAGCTCACCGGATCGATCACCTTTG
>QHBP01000051.1:0-225 GCA_003244175.1 Chloroflexota bacterium
GTACGGCCTCACCACTATGGAAGATCGCCATGTGGATGTCGAGGGTTCAATGCTGGAGTTCCACTTCCGTGGAAAGAGCGGAGTCGAGCATGTGGTGGACTTCCGGGACAAGCGCGTCTCGAGGGTCATCAAAAAATTGCGCGATCTCCCCGGCCACCATCTGTTTGAGTACATTGACGAGCAGAACGAACAGCAGACCATCGATTCGGATGATGTGAACGCGAC
>QHBP01000051.1:248-2084 GCA_003244175.1 Chloroflexota bacterium
AAGGATTTTCGTACTTGGGCGGGGAGCTTGCTGGCGGCCCAGGCACTCCAGGAGTTCGAATCGATCGACTCCGAGGCACAGGCCAAGAAAAATATAGTCCACGCCATCGAGCAGGTGGCCCAGCGCTTGGGCAACACCCCTTCTGTCTGTCGCAAGTGTTACGTGCACCCGGAGATTCTCAAAGCCTATCTGGAGGGCGCCACGCTGCACACGGTGAAGACCGAAGTGGAACGTGAGATGAGCGAGAGCCTCGCCGATCTTGGTCCGGAGGAGGCGGCGGTGATGGCCCTGCTCCAGCAACGCTTGCGCCGGGACGAAGAGACGCAAAAAGCAAAACGCCCCGGTCGGTAACCGACCGGGGCGCTCACCACTTTCTTACTTGCTGGTCGCTGGAACGCGCGAGAACAGAGTAATCATCTCTCGGTTAAAGGCGGGGATGTCGCTTGGCTGCCGACTGGTCACTAGGTGACCATCGACCACCACTTCCTTGTCCACCCACTGAGCGCCAGCGTTCCGCACGTCGTCCTGGATCGTGTGATAGCTCGTCATGGTGTGACCTTTGGCAATACCGGCGAAGACCATCTCCCAGGGCGCGTGGCAGATCACGGCCATCGGCTTGTCCGCGTCGTGAATCGCCTTGATGAACGACTGCACGCCCGGCTCCATGCGCATCGCGTCGGCGTTGAGCGCGCCACCCGGCAGAAGCAGGGCGTCGAAGTCATTCGGATTTGCCTGGTCAACCGTACCTTCGGTATCGAGCTTGTCGCCTGGTGTGTCGTGGTTAAAGGCCTGAATCTGACCGGATTTTGGAGCAAACACCTTAACGGTTGCCCCTGCTTCACGCAGTGCCTTCACCGGCTCGGTCAACTCCACTTCTTCCACACCGTCAGTGGCCAGAACGGCCACGCGAACATTATCCAGTTGTGCCATGGGTTGCCTCCTTGAAGTAACGCGTTTCCCTGATGGGTCACTAAAGACAGCGCAAATTCCGTGCCCAACTTTCAGGAGACTGGCTACAGTGGTGTAGACGAGATGTGATGTGTTGACACCAAAACACTTGACCGTCTCGCGGGTCACGAGCCTGAAAGATGATGGCAGGGGAGGAAGGGCACAATGACAACCGCGCGAGTAGAAATCTTTCATAGTAGCACAGAGCGCGAGGTACTGATCGGGTTTCTGAACTGGCAACGAGACACGATGATTAACAAGGTCGAGGGGTTGGACCGAGCACAGGCAACCGAGCGATTCGTGCCGTCCGATCTGACGTTGTTGGGAATGGTCAAGCATCTCGCGTATGTCGAACGGTACTGGTTCCGATGGGTGCTGGCTGGCGAGGATGTGCCCTTTCCGTGGACAGATGAGGATCCCAACGCGGACTTCCGCATCGAACCCGACGAGACCGTCGAGTCGCCGGTCCATCTCTACCGCACCGAGTGCGGGTCGGCGGACGAGGTCGCGGCAGGATATGGCCTGGATGATATCGCCCGGCGTGATGGCAAGGATTTCTCGCTCCGCTGGATTCTCGGGCACATGATCGAAGAGACCGCCAGGCACTGTGGGCAGGCGGACATCTTGCGCGAATTGACCGATGGCGCGACAGGAGAGTGAGGACTCTCGAGGGTGTTACTTCCCCGCTTGGGTCTTACGCCGGGCGCCTTTCGTGGATCGCGTGCTGCTCATTGCTCCTTGTCCTTCACCTCTCGGATGGACAGTACTGAGAGCTCCTCCAGCGGGAAGTCCTTCACATTGCTGGTTACCAGCGTCGCTTGATAGCCACGGGCCGTTGCCGCAAGCAGCGCATCGGTGATGGTCATCGTTACTCCAACTCGCCCGAGA
>QHBP01000051.1:2110-2811 GCA_003244175.1 Chloroflexota bacterium
GGCGTGATCTCCCAATATGCCAGCGAGCTGATGAAGTGTTGCCACTCTCTCGCGTGCTCAGGCGGCAAGCCAGCATAGAATTCCGCGACCGAGACAGCACAGAGGGCAACGGTCTCAGCACCATCAATCCAGAACAGAATGCGCGCGGTGACTGGCTCCACGCCCTTGGAGAAGTCAATGAGCGCATCGGTGTCAAGCAAGTACCGCGTCACGCCTCCAATTCGGCGGAAAACGTCCTTTCTTCGTTTTCCTGCCGCAACTGGCGCACCCACTCTGAGGCCGCCTCCGGCGTTTCCCAGCCTGGCGCCTCAACCTTTCGCAACGATCCCGCCAGATCGTGCGCGACATGGCGCAGCTTCTCCCGGGTAACCTTCTCCCTCGCCGCCTCAACAAAGAACTCGCTGCGCCGACGCGGACCCACCAAGGCATCCACTTCGTGCAGCAGGGTCTCGGGAATAATCACATGGGCACGTACTGTTTCATGACTCATAATGTGCTTTCCTATGTGCATAGCTATGTGCATTATGACGCTTCATGTGCGTTTTGTCAAGGTAAGGCGGCAATTTTCCTCCCCTCTACCGGCTACGGTCCGCACTCACCGACCGTGGCCCGCGCCATCGTGTTTGCTGTCTCGCTCCCCCCCGAGTCCGCCTTGCAGGAGATGCTCCTCACGTCGTTGACGGAGACGAGCTGGCCCTGAG
>QHBP01000237.1:0-4897 GCA_003244175.1 Chloroflexota bacterium
TCGCGACTCGAATCGATGACGATGGCAGTTTCCAGGAAGTTTCCCGCCGAGATGCGACGAACTGCCGATCGCTCGATGGCATGTGCACACGACCGCGCCTCCGACTCAGCACGGAGAATAGCCAGCACGGCTGACGTGTCGATAATCATCGTGGCAAGCCGCGCTCATCAAAGAGCAGATCCGCATGATCGATGGACCGGTAAGGTTCTTTCAGGTGGGCCGCACAGTCCTCGCCAATCGCCAGCAGATGGTCTGTCAGGCTCTCGCCCTGCTGCCGGCGCACACGGTCGAGGCGCTCCCGCACCGCTCTGGTGACGGCCGTCGTCACGCTCTCACCCGTGAGGTGGGCAAGCTCCTGAGCCAAACGATACGTCTCCTCACGCTTGATGTTCAAACTCATGATTCTAGCCTTCTGCCAGTATCATGGTTCCATTCTACCCCTTCCGCGAGCCCTGCATCCATAGCCGCTGCTTCTCCAAAGAGGAGGGTGTTCGAAATCGGGAAGCCCTCCACACCCGGTCGAAAGTTCCCTTCACCTCGCGCCAAAACAAGGCGTTGGCGTCCATTCGTCGGTGACTGAGAGGCCCGGAAAACTATGATATGTCTGAGCAAATGAAAGGCGGGGCGGGGCGGTTGAGGAGGTTGCGACGGAAGACGAGACGCTTGCGGCGTTGGCGTATGGCCGGAGCCCTCACGCCGTGCTTCCGGCGGATGGCGTCCTTCTCCCGCTTGATCCAGTTCGACAAGCGTGGCACAGGATTCTCGGACCCGACAGCGGAGTTGGCCACGTTTGAGCAGCGCATGGGAGATGTGTGAGCGGTTATGGATGCGGCCGGCTCCGAGCGCGCCGCGCTCCTCGGGATCTCCGAGGGCGCCGCCATGTGTGCGTTGTTCGCAGTTACCTACCCGCAACGGACCAGAGCGCTCATCACGATCAGTGGCTTTGCGCGGCGATCCTGGGCGCCTGATTATCCCTGGGGCGCCAGTGACGAGGAGCGGCGAAGCTTTCTGGAGCAGATCGAGCGGGGTTGGGGTGGGCCGGTCGCGCTGGGCCGACGGGCGCCGAGCCTCGCGACGGACGAGCGGTTCAGGCAGTGGTGGGCGACCTTCCTCTGGCTGAGCGCGAGCCCACATCGACCGCGTTCTATGGTTGGTTGCGGCCTCCCTTGGAGAGACGAGGTTCGAGTGGAAGGAGAGCAACGCATGGTGCATGTCGAGGAAAGCGTGAGTATCGACCGACCTATCGAAGAGGTATTTACCTACCTCACGGATATTGGTCGACAACCGGAGTGGGTATCTATCATGCAGGAATCGGTCAAGACATCGAACGGACCCACCGGCATGGGGACGACGTACCGGCAGGTCGTGAAATTCCTTGGACGCCGGATCGAGACGAACAACGAAGTCACCTCCTATGATCCGCCAAACGTGTACGAATTCCGCACAACGTCAGGACCCACGCGCGGGCAGATGCGTTTTACATTGACCGCCGAGGGGCAGGGGACGAAGATCCTTCAGAGCATCGACGGAGAAACGGCAGGTCTATTCAAGCTTGCCGATCCAATTGTCGCTCGAACCATGAAGAAGCAGTTCGCTGCGGACCTCGAGACGCTCAAGACGATGCTGGAGAGCGGGGTGGCGGAGAATTCGGCAGGCTAGGAGAAGGTCGTCCAGCCGATGGCTGGCGATCGGGTCGCGACTCGAACCAATGACGATGGCACCTTCGAGGACGTTTCCCGCCCAGATGCGGCGTACAGCCGATTGCTCGATAGCATTAGCACACGACCGCGCCTCCGCCTTTGTACGGAGAATAGCCAGCAGGGCTGACGTGCCGATGATCATCGCGGCGGGCCGCGCTCGTCGTAGAGGAGAGTTGCATGGTCGATGGATCTGTAGGGTTCTGTCATCCCGTAGGTCTCGCCGCACTTCTATGGGAGCTCAAAGCTCGCGGCATGCCGACGGTCGCCTACAACGGCTGCGCACTCGAGGTGCTCGGGCGCAAGCGAGAGCCGGCGGTCAGGCAGGCACTCCACTTGATCGATCTCCTCGTGAAAGGCCGGTTTGTCGCCCCGCGCGCAGCCGGAGCCGTCGAGTGATGATTCAAGCATCTCATTCCATTCGACAGGCGACCGTCCCAATGATTCCCGGGCCAGGAGCACGGAGGGCAGCAATCATGCTGCCTGCGCGACGGCCTGCAGCTTGCCCACGTATAGCTCCCACCCTGGCGATGAAGCTCTACCCAATCCGGCGGAAGACCGGTGTGCGTGAGCCGGAGCAACGTTCCTGAACCCTCGGGCCGTAAGTCGATCTCGACCAACGATGACCCGGGTGGGATCCTGCGTTCGGGCATCTCCCATCCCCAGGTAAATTTCAAGCGCTGCTCAGGCACGATCTCCAGGAACCGTCCCGTTGCGAGGCCGTCGCCACTCACGTTCATACGGAATAGCCCGCCCGGTTTCAGCTCTATTGTCGCCTCGACTCCCTGCCACAGCAACCAGCGATCGCTACTGCTGAAGAAGGAGAACACCGTCGCCGGCGAAGCAGCGATACGGCGCTCCACAGAAGCGACGTTGCCGGATGGATTCATGGCCGGTAGGTCCCTTCTGAAGGCGCCTGCTCCGCTTGCTCGGCCAGAGTGGCCAGGCGATCGACCTGCGCGGACCACACATGTTCCAGCAAGTCCTTCAGGGTACCGATTTGAGCAAGATCCGCTCGGTAATATCGCTGCTTCCCAGCAGACCGCACGCTGACGAGTCCTCCGTCGCGCAAGATCCCTAAGTGCTGTGACACCGCCGAAAAGCTCACGTCGAAGTGTTGGGCGATATCGCCGGCGGTGCGCTCTCGATCCCAGACGAGACGCAGGATTTCTCGGCGGCGGGGCTCCGCCACGATCTGAAAACTGTCCACAACGACATTTTAGTGTGGGTTGAAATGATCATCCCATCGCGGTACAATGTAGCACAGACTTAAATGAAGAGGAGATGCGCATGCCCGATATCGTTATGCAGGTCGATAGTGCGGCAAATCGCGAGAACGTCCGGAATGCACTCACCACGTTACCCGGCATTACGGGTTGGTGGACCGACCAAGCAGAGGTTCCAGTCGGCACCGGAGGTGTCCTGAAACCTGCGTTTGCGGAGGCTCCACTCCCCTTCGATCTCGAAGTGCGCGCGGGACGGTGAGGATCTGGCCATGGTCGTGCGGCTACCGCCGGTAAGATCTCGGCGCGGGAAGCCGACAGCGGCGCATTATGAGGCCTTCCGACAAGCTGCTGGAAGCTGGGCTGACGTCGATACGGACAAATTGATTGAGGACATCTACGCGACGCGAAGGAGGAGTAACCGGCCGCCCATTGACCTATGAGTCACCTCGTCGATAGCGATTGGGTGGCGGATTACCTCAAAGGTCGTGCTCCTGCCGTGACTCTGCTCGACTCCTTATTTCCCAAAGGTCTCGCAATCAGCATCATCACCTACGCAGAGGTGTACGAAGGGATCTATTCCGGCACAGAGCGCAGGCGCCATGACGAGGGCGTCCGCGAGTTCCTCCGGGCCGTTCCCGTACTCTCGCTCACGCGCCGTATCGCACGCCGGTACGTCGGGGCAGGCTTCAGCGAGAGGGCCAACTCCTGGATCAGCCCGACCTGTTCATCGCGGCGACGGCCCTGCAGCACAAACTCGTCCTGGTTACACGGAACCGCCAGCACTTCGAGCGTATCCCTGGACACCAGCTACGGTGATCGTGTTCAGTCTCCCGCAATGCGGAGCAGGTCGGCACCGACCTGGTCCATCTTTTCCACGCTTCGCTGAGCGTTGACCACGGTGCCAGCCGTGGTCCGCCGACGGAATTGAGCAAGTGCGACGGGGGCTGCTGACAGCGTGTAGCTCTCGGCTACTGCTTCGAAGGACCGATAATCTGGTCCCCCAGATCCATCCCTCGCTCCAGCAGGATACCTCGCACCTTCTCCGCCTGCTCGGACCGAATTGCCGCCAGCATGGGCGCGTCCGGAATAGCCTGCAGGAACGGACCCAGCTCGTCATCGGCTTGCAGATATTTCATGGCTTCCTCGTTCTCGACCCGCAAAAGCGTCACCTCCGCCAAGGCGCCAAGGCCCCAATCCTTGGCCCAACGCCGCACTACCATGGTTATCTCTTCAGGCAACGGTGCCACGCTCATGCGTCTCAGGCGATCGAGAATCTGGTCGGCGGAATACGGCCGGCCCTTACCGTTCCGAGAATTGGCCACCCGCTGCAAGCTCCCCGGCGTCAGGCGCAGAGAGCGATCACCCTCCTCATCGGTGAACGGCCGAAGCGCTGCTCGCACGTAGATACTCGGCAGTCGCTGCTGAAAGGCGATGTGGCCATCGGCATGAACCGTCATCACGCGGGAGTCCATGCCATCGTCTCCCTCGCTTACCGCCGGAAGCATCCAGCCACTCGTCCCCGACCAGTTCATTAACCGCCTGTAGACGGACTGCAGCTGATTCGCCGGGATTAACGCCGCCGTAGGCACGATGCGTCGTCCCAGCAGCCGGCTCAGCTCCGGATCGGCGTATAGTGCGTCTAGCGTCTGCTCGTCGATGCCCTGCAGCAGGCAGATATTCCGCCGAACCACGATCCGTTCCAGCTGCGAGCCCCACTCCTCCAGGGTGCGACGCACATTCTGTGGAATCGGCACCGAGCTGACCCGATCGAGAAATCCCAGAATATCCGTCATCTCCATCCCCCGACGCTGTGCCGCGTAGACCGACTCGTGCGTCAGATGGTACTCGACCGCCTGCTCTGCCCGGACGCGCTGTGCGATCCGGTCCAGGGCGAACAGCACGTCCTCTCCCGTGGATTCGAAGGCGAAGATCTGAAAGTTCGGTTGAATTACCACGTGCGGGTTCTGAACCGCT